>NZ_SMBZ01000010.1 GCF_004342685.1 Sphingobacterium alimentarium | reverse complement strand
GGACGGAAGCCGTAGCTGTTATCGTGAAAATCACCCTCATACTTTAACCCAAGCCATTGGGAAATGCTTTGCTGAATAACACGGTCGATGACCGTTGGAATACCCAGCATACGCTTGCCGCCACTTGCTTTGGGAATCTCTACTTTCCGAACAGCTTGTGGGCGGTAAGTGCCAGAGAGAATATCCGACCGAAGGGTTTTCCAATTCGTATTGAGGTAGTCACGAAGATTATCGATCTGCATACCATCAATTCCGCTAGCACCTCCATTAGAGATGACACGATCAACTGCGTGTTTGACATTTCGGATGTGTAATATCTCTTCCAGCATAGTATTACTAAAAAAAAATCCTCAGGCATTGTGTCCGTTGGTTGCACAACTAGGCTAAGCTCCTCTTACATTCTACTATCGGTTTCCGACCTACCCTCATGTAAGCAGTTCTCTTAAGTGGTTCGGCTTTTAGCGCTTCGTCATAAACTTCTTGGTTCCTTTGCCATTCTAACATTCAGACCTTCCCCTGTAGAAAATAGAGAAACAGGGTACTATGTCCTCTGCTGACTTCTGACTAAAGCATACTAGCATCATTATTCTGCTATATGTTTCTTCGCGGGCATTCGCGTATACCTTTGACAGAGTTTAGTCAGATCTCCCCAGGTAAGAACAATAACTTTCACCTCATATATCCGCTACATTTACCATAGTGTTTCCGTACAGTCTAGGGCTTTGGCTTGTTTTGCAGCCTCACCCAACACTTGCGGCCTTGTATGTAGTTTCTGTTCGTCGGACCGAGGTTTTGCCTCAGACTTCCTTCAGATTCCACCTCGCGGTGGACACCCTTGTCCTAAGCTAACACTTCCCACTGTAAAGGCGTGTTCGGGACTTACACCCTAGAGTTATTGCACATGCTGGGCACACAAACAAAAGCGGCCAACCCAGCCGCTTTGATTTTTAAATATATAGAGATCTTCTTCAGGTATTTTGGTCAAGAACTATTTAATCTCTCTAAATTAAACCAATCTTGCTTCAGAACTTATCTGTAAGTTTAAAGCTTTGGAGACGAAACAATTTTCTGCAGCACTCGCTGTAATGGATTCAAAATCGGCGTTTTCCATGTTGGGTACATTACCCGTGATAGAGAGATGTATACCTGTCATCCCTTTATCATCCATGCTTACAGTAGCTTCTGTATCCAAAGAAGTAGGATTATAGCCTTTTTCTGTAAGGGTGAGGCTGACAGCCATAGTAAAACAGCCTGCATGTGCCGCCGCCAATAATTCTTCAGGATTTGTACCATTATTACCGTCTTCAAAACGTGTTTTGAAACTATAATTTGTTTGATTCAAAATTTCACTAGCTGTAGTTAAATTTCCTTGGCCTTCTTTCAGGGTGCCTTCCCAATGCGCTTTTGCTGTTCTTTTCATAGTCATCCTATTTAATGTTCAAAAATTAAAGCATTTACAACTGAACATCATAATCCATCTAAATGTTCAAACTGTATTAGCAGTACTGCCGAAAACATGAAAAGACCGAAATTTCTACATTGGATGAGTGAACGACAATACAAAGCCTTTATATGGTTCTTTGTGATTCCGCTCAGTATCCTTCTTATAGGAAGATTGATTATGCTGATCACCTTACTATTCTTTTAAGCGCATAATTCCTCAGCACATCAAGTATTAAATTATAAAGTATAGCTGCTAAGTGAACAAGCAACAAGAATAGATTGTTATACAACAAAAAACGTATTTACCTATGGCAATAATTGGAGAAATAATAAAACGAGCAATCGATGTAAGTGGGATTATCAGTGGGGAAAAATCACCTCATACCGCACAACAAAAAGTGCTTAAATCCTTATTGGAAAAAGCCAAATCTACCGCATTTGGTAGAAAATATGGCTTTGACAAAATCTTAGCATCCGACAATCTCACCGCAGCATTTCAGTCCTCAGTTCCCATTTATGATTACGACAGTCTACATGCAGAGTGGTGGCACTATTTGCACGAAGGACATGAAAATATCACGTGGCCAGGTGGCCAAAAGTACTTTGCCTTAAGCAGTGGAACCACCAGCAATAGCAAGGCTATACCGGTAACGGAAGATATGCTGGAATCTATCCGCAAATCCGGCATTCAACAAATTTTGAGCTTGAAAAATTTTGATCTTCCTGCTGATTTTTTTGAGAAGGACATTATGATGCTTGGCAGCAGTACAGAATTAAAAGAAAACAATGGATTTCTAGAAGGTGAGATAAGTGGAATTTCAGCAGCCAATATTCCGCTGTGGTTTCGTAAATTCTATAAGCCGGGGAGCAAAATTGCGGCAAGTAAAGACTGGGATGAGCGCGTAAGCCGCATCACCAAAGCTGCCAAAAATTGGGATATCGGAAGTATGACGGGTATTCCCTCTTGGTCCGAACTTCTGCTGAAAGAGATTATCAATCATTACAAAGTAGATACTATCCATGATATCTGGCCCAATCTACGTGTGTACACGACAGGCGGAGTCGCCTTTGGTCCTTACCGCAAAAGTTTCGAAAAACTCTTTGCGCGACCGATGATTTATATTGACACTTATCTAGCTTCTGAAGGCTATTTAGCGACACAAAAACGCCCTGACAGCAATGCTATGGCATTGATCGTAGACAATGGGGTTTTCTTTGAATTTGTCGAGTTCACTGATGAAAATATGGATGATAAGGGCTGCGTCAAGCAAACCGCTAAAGTTCTGACCATAGAAGAAGTTCAAGAAGATGTTGAGTATGTATTGCTCATCTCTACAGTTGCGGGAGCATGGCGTTATATGATTGGGGATACTGTCATGTTTAAAGACAAGGAAAAGGCAGAAATAATTATCAGTGGACGAACCAAGCATTTTCTTAACGTGGTGGGTGAACAGCTCTCTGTGCATCAAATGAATGAGGCTGTACAGAAGCTGCAGGAAAAATTTGATTTACAAGTCCTTGAATTTACTGTAGCATCGGTTCGTAAGGAAGGCCAAAAATATATGAATCGCTGGTATCTTGGCGCTGATAAAGTCATAGATTCTTCGGAGGTTACAGCATTTTT
Organism: Sphingobacterium alimentarium; assembly: GCF_004342685.1. Taxonomy (GTDB): domain Bacteria; phylum Bacteroidota; class Bacteroidia; order Sphingobacteriales; family Sphingobacteriaceae; genus Sphingobacterium; species Sphingobacterium alimentarium. The sequence continues at coordinate 76,083 of NZ_SMBZ01000010.1, read as the reverse complement.
GGACACGACACTTCAAGAATTAAATAAAAATTACAAGGTAGCCAGACACCAAGCCTTGGAAGGTGTGGAAGTCAATATCGTGCCTGTCACCCACTTTTATAGTTGGAGCGAAAATTTCAAAAAATTAGGTGGGCAAGTCAAAATTCCACGCGTGATGAAAGAGGAAGATTTTACAGAATTTGAAGAATTTATATTAGCACTTTAAAATTCGATTTTAGAAACCGAGGTAGTATTAAGTAGATTTCTCTGAAATAATTTCTTCTACTATCTCGGTTTCTTCTTTTATAATCTGATCGCGCACTTCTTTATTCCGATCTTCCAAATTGGCCACTAATTCGACGATGTCGTCGGGCGAAAGATAGAGCCGAGCAATTTTATCCTTATATTTTTGAGGTAATTCAGTATGACCTAAGATAAAGTCCTTAGTTGCTAAAATGTAGGGCGCCATTCCTCGGTTTACAGCAAATGTATCCGCTACCCGTTCCGCTTTTCGGATATATCGTTTAGAAAGCCAATAAAGCAAACCAAAGCGAGCTACTCCCAACGTGCTGCGCTGTTCGTAGTCCATTATGTGCCCTAGTTCATGTCCTATCCAGCCAACCAATACTGAATCTTCCACTTGATGAATAGGCAAAATACTATGTTTTAATTTAAAATTTGGACTAATCAGGATTTCATATACTCGTTTGTCGCGCGGTCCCAGTAGTGATTTCACCACTGGACGTGCTGCCATTATGGAGGATTTTAATTTCCGCGTAAAAACAAATCGTATACACGTGTTTTCGAGTTCGGGATAATGCGATAAAGCTAATAAGATTTGCTTTTGAAGCACTCGAGGAATGCGTTTATGCTTAGCATTTGATTGAACATTAGTGTTAGTACCTGTAAGATTTTCATTATTCTTTCTTATATCCATACCTAGTTCCCTTGTGTGATAGAATAATGAACAACTCAGCTTAAAAAATGTTCCTTCCGTGCATATTTAAGAAAGCTAGAATGAATAATTATTCACGATCAAAACTGAATCTAATTGCATTTGTTATTACTGTAAACATAAAAATCATGATAAAAAATAGTAAAACAGATCCGAACAAGAAGATTGAAAAAGATCCTTACGAAAACGAAGATTTCCAAAAAAACAAGGAAGAAAACACACATGTCGAAAGTGACAGCAGCAAACGACCTGAAGAAGATACGAGTCCACTGCCGCCCAATCCAAATAAAGTGGATGATCATGATTCTTAATGGAAAATTCTCCATCAAGAATCATTAACCATTTCGTAAAAGTTCTTCCAGCAAACTATCTAATTCGATAGTAGCATATGTGGATGAATGATCTGACATGGCATATGGAATGATTAGATGTCCATTGTGTACGATCTGCCCACACGAATAGACCACATTGGGCACATACCCTTCCCTCTCCTGTTGATTGGGATACATGAGTGGTTCGTTGAGTTTACCGATGATTTTGGTAGGATCATTCAAATCCAATAGACTCACGCTGATACTGTATTCGCGCATTGGTCCAACGCTGTGGGTGAGTACAAGCCAACCTTTGGGAGTTTCGATGGGCGAACCACAGTTTCCGATTTGAACGAATTCCCAATGATATTGTGGTTCACGTAACAATATCACCTCCTCATGCCAGTTTATTAAATCATCAGAAAAAGATATGTAGTTATTTTCGCCATCTATACGACAGAGCATCGCGTACTTACCATTTATTTTTTTTGGAAACATCGCGGCGCCTTTATTTGCGATTTTCCCATTTATAGGCTGCACCTTGAATGTAATAAAGTCTTTTGTCGACAGCAGCTTAGGCATAATCATCGACCCGTCATAAGCTGTATACGTGGCATAATACATGTAGGAACCATTCCCATGATCAAATTTCAAGAACCTCGCATCTTCTATACCATTTCGCTCCGTATCTGATATCGGAAAAATAACCCGCTCAGAGATGGAAGTATCTAATGAGTACGTGATTTGGTAATGCGACGACGCAAGCCACAGGATATGATTTATAAAGAGCGTATGTGCTGGATTGCCTTGATGCTCGGCTATTAGTTCTTTGATGAGTTTTCGGAGTTCTTCGTAAGTAAACGATTCAGGAAACTTTTTTAAGATTATTTCCGCAAACTCATTGTCAACCGAATCGATATTATAAAGCTTCGAAAAAAACTCATTCTTATTGTATTCATGATTTTTAAATCGCTTCGGCTTCTCTAGCAATTTACCGACCTCATCCAAATGAATATCTAAATTTTCATCTATTATTCCCGAACGAAAGACAATAGAAGACACATGCCCTTCCCCTGTTGCCCTGAAGCTCAGGATGATGCGCTTTTGCCCTTCTTGCAATTGGGTTTGGTCTGGTGATTCGACAATAGAGGGATTGAAAAACGCGGCCGCCTCCACCGAATATTCCATAGTGAAATAAGCACCTATAATCAGTCTTTCTTTCAGATTATAGTTATAGTCCATGATCTCCGCACTCAAGGGAGTTTCCATACTACGTTTGAAATTTCTTTCCCAAACATCCACTACACTGCGGTGACGGTTTGAAAAATTCCGCAATAATTGATTAAGGATTGTATCTTTTTCGGCGCTCGTAAGTGCAAGAACACGTTTAATAACCTTTTCTATCCGAACATCTCCTATGTTAAAATATCGTGCTAAAACACGGGTAGAATCAGGTTTAAAGATGATATTTTTTCTAATTAATTTAAGACCCATAAGTAGTTTTTGAGTAATAACAATTCAAGCGCTTCTTTGTTAGTTCAAGATAGCACGAATGCCTATTTATTTTCCAACCTTCCCTTAATCCCGTTCTGTATCGTCTTTAATTTCGATTGGTGGCTGATGTTTTTTCATATAAGGTTTGGTATAGAGCGCTCCTCCCAATGTCATCAAACCTCCCAGTGCAGTAAGCACATAAGCTGGATAGGACATGTCAAAAATAAAAACACAAAGGATCAGAAACAGGCTAAAGAGAACATCCATATTGAGGTGAATAGACATTGGAATCAGACGGAGAATGCCCAATTCATGCTTGGAAAATAGATTCATAACGACGATCAAGGCACCAGCCAACAAACAGAGCGTCTTTCCTGTCGAATCTTCTGTAAAATCAAAAAAACAGGGTGCAATTAATAAAGTAAAAGCAGCAAATAATCTAAAAAAGCATGGCCTTGTATCAAAATAAGATTTCTCATAACTTATTGTTTTACCGATTGAACAACAAGTGTCAAGAATATACGTTCAACTACTTTGTAAACTATTTAAATACTAAAAAACAGAAGCTAATCATCTTCCAAGTGCAAACGCTGTATTATTTAGACCATTTCTCAATGGCTTTCAACAACAAAGGATAACCCGGATGTGTCATATCATGTCCATATCCTCCCAATTCAAACAGCTCAACGTCTTTATTGCCCTGCAAAGTCAGCATTCTCCATAAGTAAGCATTCTCTTCATATCGACCCATTAATTCTAAATCCCGATCACCCGTCAACAATAGCAATCGAGGAATATCTTTTCGAACAAAATACAATGGAGATAATGCATTGATATCCGGCTGCAACTCTTCTCTGCCATACTCTTTACGCGCTGTAAAGTGCGTAATCGTCTGCGCGCTAAAAGAAACCACACCAAAGATATCCGAAGTATTAATTTGTCGCTGACTTAAGTATTCTGGATTTAGTGAAAGCATAAGCGATAAATAAGCGCCCGCCGACATACCAGCTATCACTACTTTCTTTTTATTTCCACCTACACGCTCGACATTGTTAAAAGTCCATTTCACCGCATCGGCTGCATCTTGAATAATATCCTCGACTTTAGCTTGTGGAGACAATCTATATGTCGCGCCGACGATGGCAATATTTTTATTCTTTAGATATTCCGGTATCTCTTTATCTCCTCCGGTTAGTCCGCCTCCATGAAACCATATGACGGTAACAAAATCCTTTTTTTCTATCGGGTAATAGAAATCCAATTTACATCGCTCTTTACTATACGTATCCTGATGGGCGGTGTAGGTGATATTGGATTCTGTGCGATACTGCGCAAAACTAAAGCTATAGATAAATAGGAACAGAAATGATACATACTTCATTACAAATTGGGTTTATGTTTAAATATATAATTATAATCTTAAAATATAAACGGTTCAAGCAGTCGAAGGTTTATATCCAGCAATTTTTATTTTTTTGCCAACCACATCAGGGATTCTTTGTTCAATGAATAATCATGTTAAATAAAAAGGAGAAAAAATTATGGCAAAACTAAATGGAAAACGCATTGCAATATTAACAGAGGATGGCTTTGAGCAAATTGAGTTAACTAGCCCAAAGGAAGCATTAGAAGAAGCAGGAGCTCAAGTGGATATAGTTTCACCAAAAGAAGACTCTGTGCGCTCTAAAAAAGGTGATGAGTGGGATGAAGAATATCGTGTAGATATCAATTTAAGTAAAGCTAGTGTAGCTGATTACGATGGTCTCTTAATACCAGGCGATGTAATCAATCCAGACAAATTACGTGTGAACCAAGATGCGTTATCGTTTGTTCGTGAATTTTTTACTGCTGGCAAACCTGTAGCGGCAATATGCCATGGACCACAAGTATTGATCGATGCTGAAGTTGTAGAAGGCCGAAAAATAACTTCTGTAGGCGCAATTAAAAATGATTTAATCAATGCTAAAGCATTGTGGGAAGATAGTGAAGTCGTAACAGACCAAGGTTTGGTAACCAGCCGTACACCGGATGATTTACCTGCTTTCAACAAAAAAATCGTGGAAGAATATGCGGAAGGTACGCACGATGGCCAGCACGCATAATCATAATAAAATATAACTTGTAAACTGTCCTTTTCTGTAATAAATAAAGCTGCTCTTGCATTAAGAGTAGCTTTTTTATTTCTATTTGAAGGCTACATAACTCGCAAAACAAAGATTTTTATGTAGAACGTCCACAGAATGAAAACCTACCTGTTTCAGCAAGTCCAATTGATATACTAGACTTCTTGGCGAATCTTCTTTCTCAATATATGCAAACACATGGTCGCGATATGCATCGTCTTTCAAAGCCGATAGATATTCTCCATACCGTTGCTTATAGATAAGTTCTTGCAAAGGAGAAGATGCCTGCGTAATGAGGTCGAAGATCCAAATACTTCCGCCTTTGCGTAATTTATTATGCAGCATTTGAAAAGTGGATTCCCAATCCGCATCATCGCGAAGGTGGTGCAATACGGCTGTAGCTATGATGACGTCAAAAGATTCATCCGCTACAGGCAACGACCTGAAATCTCCTTTTATGACCTCTACCTTTTCATTTTGATTCAAGGCTTCTACCCTTTCTTTTGCTTTGTCCAGCATAGGCTGACTAAGATCAGAAAGAACAATATCTATTGGTGAAATCTCTTGCAATAAGCGAACACTATAATTTCCCGCACCACAGCCGATATCGAGCACATTTTTCAGATTGGGATAACAGCGTACAATACTTTCTACAATCAGATCCATATTGAATTTCGCATCCAATGTGGTCAATTGTCCTGTGTCCAGATTAGAAAAACGTTCTACATCATTATCAAACCTAGACTCAATTTCCTGTAAAGATGATTTCTCTGTCATATAGCGTTCCTCAGAAATATAGTCCAATCAAAAAGTATTACAACCGCAATGTACGAATTTTAAACTTTGACCAAGAACATTTATACGTATCATTTGTTGGTAATTAAGTTGTTTTATTCTTATTTTAACAGCTTCATTTATTTGATAACACTATATATTATGAATAAATTAGTATACAGCTCTTTATTGGCTTCAGTGATTGTTGCCTCAGCATGCAGTAATGGTACAAATGGGAATACAGAGGACATCAACAATCCCACTGACACGCTGCCTCCTGTAGAAACAAACAAAGGCAATACCGACTACAAACCTGCTTTTGAAGGACAGACTCGTGCCAAAGGAGTAAAAACATCTACGGCTTTTGAAAGTAAAGTCATTACTTCCAGTTTAAAATCCCCATGGGGAATTGCCGTATTGCCTGATGGCCGCTTACTCATTACGGAGAAACCGGGTGATATGCGTATTGTTTCTATGGATGGAACGGTGAGTGAACCCCTTCAGGGTATACCAGAAGTAGACAGTGAAGCACAAGGTGGACTTTTGGGAGTGACTTTAGACCCAGATTTTGCAAGCAATAGAATGGTGTATTGGGTATTTTCTGAGCCTGTAGCCAATGGTAATCATACCGCTGTGGCAAAGGGCAAATTAGCAGAAGATGAAAAATCTATTCAATCTGCTCAAGTGATATTCAGAACTACACCTACTTATAAAGGAAAACTACATTATGGTGGTCGTATTATCTTTGATAAAACTGGGCATCTATTTGTAAGTAGTGGCGAGCGTTCGGATTTAGAAACCCGACCATTAGCACAAGATCTTAAATCTACTTTGGGTAAATTGGTGCGCATCACTAAAGATGGTCAAGCAGCGACTAACAATCCATTCGCTTCTAACTCAGATGCACTACCTGAGATTTATTCATATGGTCATCGCAATCCTCAAGGACTAGCTTTTCATCCTGAAACTGGTGACTTATGGTCTTCAGAATTCGGACCTCGTGGTGGTGATGAGCTGAATCGCATACAAGCTGGTAAAAACTATGGCTGGCCAACGATTACCTACGGTATTGAATATTCCGGTAGCGTGATTGGTAATCCGCCAATTCAAGCGAAAGAGGGTCTTGAACAGCCAGTTTATTACTGGGATCCAGTATTATCACCGTCGGGCATGACTTTCTACTCAGGCGACGCCATTCCTGAATGGAAAAACAATCTTTTCATTGCGGGTTTGAGCAGTACGCATATTGCGCGCCTAGTAATCAAAGACAATAAAGTCGTAGGTGAAGAAAGACTACTGGCCAAAGAAGGCGAGCGATTCCGTGATGTCGTACAAGGACGGAATGGTGAATTGTTTGCTGTTACCGACAGCGGCAAGCTGTACAGCATTAGCAAAAAAGCCAACTAACAAACATACAAAAGAAGTCTTCTAAAATTTTAGAAGACTTCTTTCATTTAGTGGGCATCGGTAGTTAGTCTGCTGAAAGATGAATAAATTCCGCGTTTAATCCCTACCAATATTCAAAACATATCAGTAAATTTATTCCAATTATCAAACGCTAAATCCTAATCTATAAATATCGCCATGAAGCACTTATTCTTAGTCGGGACCTTATCCTCCCTGTTCTTTCTACCTTTCTCGCCGCTGCCGCAACCGCGGTTTGATGTTTACATCCCACTATCTGTACGCGATACGGTGCAACCTGTCGAAAAAAATAAACCAAATGCAAACTATAAACCTACCTTTGCAGGACAAACACGCGTATCGGGCGTGACTACCAAGTCAGCTTTCCAGTTTAATATTTTGACCTCTCAATTAAAATCTCCGTGGGGTATAGCACAATTACCAGACGGAAGATTATTGATAACGGAAAAAGAAGGCGTCATGCGAATCGTAAATAGTACTGGAAATATCAGTGCACCCATTACAGGATTGCCCAAAGTAGAAGCCAGAGCACAAGGTGGACTATTAGGTTTAGTATTAGACCCTCAGTTCGCAACGAATAGGATGGTATATTGGGCTTTCACAGAACCGACTTCAAATGGCAATCATACCGCAGTCGCCAAAGGTAAATTAGCAAAAGATGAAAAATCTTTTACGGAGGTAAAAGTGATCTATCGTTCTACACCGACCCATCGTGGTGTGTTGCACTACGGCGGCAGACTTGTATTCGATAAGTCAGACAAACTCTTGGTGACAATTGGAGAACGATCGGATATGGCGACAAGACCACTTGCCCAAGATTTAAAAAGTACCCTAGGCAAGATCATACGAATCACAAAAGATGGGAAACCTGCAGCAAACAACCCTTTTGCGGCAAATAAAAATGCCCTACCTGAAATATATAGCTACGGACATCGAAACCCTCAAGGTATAGCCTTTCATCCAAATGGTTCACTTTGGTCTTCTGAATTTGGCCAGCGTGGTGGTGATGAATTGAATCTTATCAAACCTGGAAAAAATTACGGCTGGCCTGTTATCACATACGGCATAGAATATTCTGGCAAGAAAATAGGTGAACCTACCATTCAAGCCAAAAAAGGTATGGAGCAGCCCGTATATTATTGGGATCCTGTATTATCCCCTTCTGGAATGACGTTTTATTCTGGAAAAGCCATAGCCGAATGGAAAAATAATCTTTTCATCACAGGATTAAGTAGTACACATATTACACGGCTCGTGCTCAAAGACAATAAAGTCGTAGGCGAAGAAAGATTATTAGCCAAAGAAGGCGAACGCTTTCGGGATATTATTGAAGGCAAAAACGGAGAGCTCTACACCATTACGGATGCCGGCAAGCTCTATGTCATTAAAAAGAAATAACCTTTTCGGGATTATTAGTTCAGATGTGATTAGGTTAGCTCAGCTCAACAGGATAAAATAATTTCCCCATGTGTTCCAAATCATCTAGGGTAACATTATCCTCGAAAATACCGAATACAGCAGAACCTGATCCCGACATTGCAGCATATAAGGCACCCTTTTCATAAAGCTTTTGCTTTATTTCGCGTATTAAAGGATATTTTTCAAAAATACCCAATTCGAAATCGTTGGTAATATGGTATTTCCACTCTTGAATGGGAAGCTGTATAGCACGCTTCAAGTCCACCTGAGGGATTTGAGGCGTGATATTCGCATAAGCTTCAGCCGTAGACACATGAATATCCGGCGTGACCACCACAATATAATAGTCCTTTAGATCAAGATCAATTGGGCTAAACTCGGTACCTATTCCTTCTGCAAAAAGAGGTTTATTCTCAATAAAAAAAGCACAATCGGCCCCCAACATTTTAGCGTACGTCTGTAGTTGAGTGGAAGTAAGCCCCAGCTTATTCATTTCATTCAAAGCTTTCAGCACAAACGCTGCATCCGAAGAACCACCACCCAAGCCTGCTCCTATCGGAATGTTTTTGAGCAATGTGATCGACACAGGATGAATTTCAGGAAAATCTGATTTCAGTAAAGTATAAGCTTTAGTGCACAAGTTATCACCATGTCCCGGAATCTGTATGCCAAGCGCTTCAAAACCATACATATCGGAAGAATTAAATTCCAACACATCATATAGATGAATCGGATAAAAAATTGTTTCGATATTATGGTATCCATCTAGACGCTTTTCCGTAATAGATAGACCCAAATTTATTTTTGCATTGGCGAATGAAATCATAGGACAAAATAACAAAATCTACCTAATAAATAAAACTTTGAGGCCAAATGAAGTACTGAGAAAGTACTTAAATAAAATAATTATCCTCATTTTCAAGATATAGCAGGAAGCGATTAAAATAATTTTTGCGGAACTAGCTAGAATTTCTACTTTTGTGGCGGAGAGTTGGCAGAGTGGTCGAATGCGGCGGTCTTGAAAACCGTTAACTGTCACAGGTTCGGGGGTTCGAATCCCTCACTCTCCGCCAAAAAGCTTCATCGCAAGATGAGGCTTTTTTTTTCTGAAAGTTTTTTTGTTTCTCCATCCTACATCAATACAAATGTCGACCAATATATTATTAAAGGTCTGTTAGATTGCTATAATTAGTTGTTTCTGTTTTGTGTTCTTTATTTAAAAAAGAAATGATTGAATAAAAAAAACAAGAGTATAATTTTTTCTACGAGCTCAAAAGGCATCAACTGTTGGTTCTTAACGTCTGATATCAGTTTTATTTCCGGGGAGTCAAACCACCAAAAAAAAGTCGATCTTCTATTTGTATGACGTATTTTTAAGGTTACTCAATTGCTTCTGTAATCTTTCAATTTTCTTAAGTCTTCTGTTTTCCAGTATTTTTATATCCTGAGGATGTAACTGATAGGGTTCCTTGTCCCTGAGAACATGATATGCGGCGATCAAGATCTTATGTGCAATGGCTATTGTTGCCTTTTTCTGTCATCTTCGTGCAGCGATTTGATGATGTTTGACGGCATCCAAAGTACACGAACGAAAAGCCAATTATCCAAACCCTCAAAACCAATAGATATTATAAATAAAAACGCTATAAGCCTGCACGAATAAGCAGGCTTTTATGTTACTTATACTTTTGAAATAACAGAATAAAAAGCGAAGCTAAATGAATCCCTCCTTATCGCGCAAGGGCTACCTCGAAAGATGTATCATTTAGGGTTTTCAAGTTTCAAAATCATTGGAAAATTAGGAAACTGGGATTTATCGTTAAATAATAAATGAATTTTTACAAATTTTATCTTGTAAAAATCAATCCTAAAACATATTTGAACTGTATTTCAACCCCTTACACAGGGGGTATGTAATGATTTTTATATTTTAAAGTTTTCAGGAAAAAGCTGTATCAGTTGAATACTAGGCTTTTATAGAAATAACCAAAGAAGTCAGGTAACGATTTGGTAACGGTGCTTATTGCTTTGCTTTTCAACGTGTTTCCGCTAGCTCATAGCAAATATACGAATTATATTAATTATCTACAGACAGTACTAATCTTTACTATTTGTAATAGAATAGATAATAAAGCTGTCTTTTTTTGGTCTTAAGTTTTTTTCAATTTTTATATGTTCATAAAAATTGTCTGTATTGAATCTATTTTTTATCTTTACCCAAAAGAGATAAAACGATTTGTGGTAAAATAAAAATATGGCAAGTTTTGGAAAATTTATAAAGGCTCAACGAGAGAAAAAAGGCTGGAGTCAGACGGAATTTGGTGCATTAATTAAATGTAATACTCCTCTCGTTAGCCGTATCGAAAATGACAAAAAGCCTATTACATTTAACAAATGTAAACTACTTTCTGAACTTTTTGAATTGGACTACGAAATGATAAAAGACCTTTACTTTGCAGATAAATTTGCAAAAGATGCTTTTCAATATAAATGCTCTGAGAATGTTTTCTCTGTAGCAGAAGCACAGACAAAATATTTTAAAGAAATTAACACAACTCAAGGTAAACTCAAATTCTAAATAACTATGGAAATAAAAAAACTTATACAAGTTTTAGGATTTGAACCTAAAGAAAACACATCAGATATTTACTTCAAGAAGTATCCAACTGTAAGTAATTATGTGGTTGAAATAGATTTTGAAAATAAAACAATCAATTTTGGAAACAAAATTAAAGGGGAAAGTAAAACAACACAAAACTTTTCACAAGCTGAAAATTGGGTTGTTTTAGAGTGTGTTGATAGATTACTTACAAAGGGCTATAATCCAGAAGACATTACATTAGAAAAAGTATTCCCCTCTGGACATGGACATTCAGGAAGATTAGATGTTTTCATTCAAAAAAATGGAAAAGCTTTTTTGATGATTGAATGTAAAACGTATGGGAAAGAATACGAAAAAGAGCTAAAAAATATCAATAAAAATGGTGGTCAGCTTTTTACATATTTTCAGAATGACACAAATACACAGTATTTGATGCTTTACACTTCTCATCTTAACCGTAATAAAGTTGATGCGAATTGGGATATTGTAAAAATTGAAGACCACTATAGAGGTGCAGGAAATGTAGCTGACTTCTATGACAGATGGAGTAAAGTAACCTATCAAAATGGTATTTTCGAGGATTGGGTTGCTCCTTATGATTTTAAAAACAAACTTCTTACTAAAAAGGAGTTATTACCTCTGAAAGAAACAGATAGTGAAGCTATCTTTCACGGTTTTATGTCAATATTAAGAAAGCATTCAGTTTCAGATGAGCCAAATGCCTTTAATAAAATTTTCAACCTTTTTCTCGCTAAAATTTATGACGAGAAAAAAAGAGATAATGATGAACTTGAATTTCAATGGCGAGAAAAAATTGATGAACCCGTTGCATTTCAAATACGTCTGATAAACCTATATCAAAAAGGAATGTATGAATTCCTTAGAAAAGAAGTTGAAGGTATTAAAGACGAAGATTTTAAAGCAAATACAGAGGAAGAACTACAAGAAAAGAAGAAAAAATGGTTAATGTTCAACAATGTATTTGCTATTAAAGAAGTGATTGATAGTGAATCATTTGATGACAACCATCGGGTTTTAAAAGAAGTTGTAGAATTATTACATAAATATCAAATTCGCTATCCTCGAAGACAAGCGCACTTAAGCGATTTTTTTGAGCGACTACTTACAACTGGTTTAAAACAAAAAGCTGGTCAGTTTTTCAGTCCTCCACCAATTACAAGATTTATCATAAAATCACTTCCAATAAAAGAATTGATTAATGAGCAATTAAAAGGCGAAACAGCGAAGCTTCCTGCCGTAATTGATTATGCCGTAGGTAGTGGACATTTCATCACTGAAGTAATGGAAGAATATCAAAATGTAATTGATACCAATATTGATACAACCAACTTATATCCTGATGTGATTGAAGACATTGAAGTTTGGCAACGCAAGAAATATGATTGGGCGGCAAAATATGTATATGGAATTGAGAAAGATTACAGATTAGTAAAAGTAGCGAAAGTAGGTTGCTATTTTTATGGGGATGGTCTTGCTCAAATTATACACGGAGATGGTTTGGATAGCTTTAAAGATTCGAAAAGTTTTGTAGGGAGATTAAAGAAAATAGATGATTCAGAATTGGAAAAATTCTCAATTGTTGTTTCCAATCCGCCATATTCTGTACCAACTTTTAAAGGAGATCTGAAAAATAAAAATGCAGACAAAGATTTTGAACTTTTCAATCTGTTAACAGATAAAAGTTCTGAAATTGAATGTATGTTTATCGAAAGAACCAAACAACTTTTAAAAGAGGATGGTTTGGCTGCTATTATTTTACCAAGTTCTATTTTAACTAATACAGGTAATCTACATACAAGAACAAGGGAAATTATTTTTCAAAACTTTGATATAATTGCTATTACGGAGTTTGGTAGCTTTACTTTTATGGCTACTAATACAAGTACTGTCACACTCTTTTTAAGACGAAAATATAAAAATATTGAGGAGCTTAAAAAATCTTGCCATCAAAGCATTAATAACACAAAAGATGTTACTATAAATGGTGTTCAAAAATCATTATCAAAATATGTAAATCACGTTTGGGAAAACATTTCTTTAGATGATTACATCTCTTTATTAAAGAATGAACCAAACGAAACAATATTGGCTCATGATATTTATAAAGAATACAGAAAGAAAATAAAATCCAAGAATGATGATGAATTTTGGAACCAACTGCATCAAAGAGAAGAAGAAAAATTGTTTTATTTTGTGTTAACCGTTTCACAAAAAGTAGTTGTTGTAAAATCGGGAAGTAAAACAAAAGAAAAACAATTTTTAGGATATGAATTCCGAAACGGGAAAGGAAGCGAGGGAATTCATCCTGTAAACGGTCGTTCCACTATTGACGATTGTACAAAAATGTACAATGTAAATAATGACAATGACATTAAAAAAGCAAGTACATATATCAACAATGCTTTTAAAGGAAAGTATTTCTCTGAAATAGATGAAACATTAAAAGAAAATGTATTCTATACAAAATTAGAGGAAATGCTAAACTTTAACCGTTTTGATTTTGATTTAAACGTTTCTCTGAATGTAAAAAAAAAGATAAAAATTGAAACCAAATGGGATGAAAAGCGATTTGATGAAGTAGCTAATATAATCAAAGGTGTTACTTACTCAAAAGCTGACCAAACTATTGAAAAAACGGAAAACATAGTTTTAACTGCCGATAATATTACCCTTAATGGAGACTTTGAAATTAAGAAAGAAGTGTATCTTTTTGATGGGTTTAATGTTCCAGAAGAAAAAAAGCTAAAGAAAAATGATGTTTTTATTTGCTTTTCAAGTGGAAGCATAGAACATTTGGGGAAAGTTGCATTTATTGATGGTGACACCAACTATTTGGCAGGTGGTTTTATGGGAATCATCAGAACCAAAAACGAAGTGAAACCCAAATATATCTATCAGCTTCTAAATTCATTATTAAGGCAAAGTATCAGAGATATTGGCAGTGGTTCTAATATCAATAATCTTTCTGGTCTTATTAATGAAATTAAAATCCCAGTTCCGCCACAAAATGTGCAGGAAAAAATTGTCAAGGATATTGAAGTTATAGAAACTAAAGAGAAGAAAGCAATCGATACTATATTAAAATTAAAAGATGAAATTAAAAACATCATCAGTACAGTTGTCGGAGAACATAAAAAACTTCGAGAATTATGTAAATATTCTGATAAAAAAATTAGTTCTGCCCAATTGACTTCAAAAAACTACATAGGTGTTGATAACCTACTGCAAAATACAAGGGGGAAAGTTGACTCTAATTTTGTTTCAAATACAGGAACATCTACAGAATATAAAATAGGAGACATTTTATTGTCAAATATTAGACCGTATTTGAAGAAAATCTGGTTTGCAAATAATAATGGTGGAAGTTCAAATGATGTGTTAGTTTTACAGAGCATAGATGACAGTTTTGAATCAAAATATATCTACTATACTTTAAAGCAAGATGAGTTTTTTGACTATGAAATGGAAAAACCCAAAGGACTGAAAATGCCACGTGGTGACAAACAGCACATTATGGATTACAAGATAATTCTACCTTCATTATCAGAACAACAAAAAATTGTTTCAAAAATTGAGAAAATAGAAAATCAAATTAATACTTTAGAGCAAGAACTTGCCGAAATCCCTAATGAGAAAATGGAGATTCTAACAAAATATTTAAATTAAAATAAGCCAAGTGTGTGAAAGCACATTTGTTTTTTTTATCTCTCTACAAATTATGCTTTTTTATTAGATTTAATCAATAAATGCTTTACTCCCTCTAAACATCATGTAAGAATTGGAATGAAAGTCTTTCATAACCTTCTCCCTTTCTTCTTTTTCTTCATCCGATTAGCAAACTGTTCTTCTTCGTAATCCTCGCCCAGTACATCGGATAACAGGCTAAACAATCCCAAATCGGTATTAGGCGAATGTTCCTGTGAGAGAAACTCAAAAAGGTCTTTTGTCGGTAGGTTGTCTATTTCATTTGCCTTAGAAACAGGGTTATCTTGTATCTTCAATTTGGGTTTATTTCCATTGTTCCACCAATCGTTAAATATATTTGCCGATAGGTTTCTGTCTAAAGCCGAAGCATTCCAAACGCTACGGCTTACGTGGTCAATAAAGGTCATACCGTAAATTCGTCCTTCACTATTACGTCTTACAACTGTATTAATACCCTGCTCGGTCAACTGCTTTTTAAAATCTGTTTCGTTGCTTGTGGTATGTATGGCAAGCTCCACCGTATTTTTTAGAACAGACCTTGCAGGGTTGGCTTTCATTTTCTCTTTGGACTGCTCAAAGTGTTTTTGTAGATGTGCAACGCCTGCATCTTTCCCGAAAAGTGATGCTTTGAACGGATTGCTTACCTTGTTTCCGTTCTCGTCCAATGCCACATAAACCAAACCGTTTACGGTCTGACCGTTGCGCTCGCCTGTGACTTCTTCCGCTGTGATGTTGAAAAGTGATAGTAAAGCATTGTAACTACCCATAGTCGAAAAGTTATAATACTTTGGTAGATGCCGTACTACCGAAGCAATCTGACTTTTTATGTCGCCATTTTTATGATTTACGGGCTTGAAAACTTTATTGGCTTGTTTCTGCTCTTGTTCAGTTGCCTTTTTCATATTATATTTCTGTTCCAAATCCCGACAGATTGCCATTGAGCGTGGATGGTCGTAATCATCGGGGATTTTCCTGCCGTCAATACCTACGCAGGTTGAAACGATATGAATGTGCGTCCGGTCAATGTCCGTATGTTTGAAAACAATATAAGGTTGATTGCTATAACCCATACGCTCCATATATTCCTGTGCCATTTCGGCAAACTGTTCATCGCTGACCTTATCCGCAGGATCTGGGTTCAGCGATATATGCCGTACCGTCTTTTCAGTTTTAATATTTGCAGACAGATACGGCTCAAAGCATTTATTAAAATAGGCTACAGAATACCTGCCGTCCACCGTGTCGGGTATCTTGTTCAGTAACAAAACCGTTCCGTTTTCCTTGTCCACTTTCTGCTGATTGTAAAGAATTGCTCCGTACATATTGCTTCCCTTTCCAATTTTTGCAATCATATTTTTACTCTTTTTTCAGATACTTCTCTTCAAATTCCTGTGTCAAACGGATGACTTCTTTCGTGATTTTTACCAATTCTATGGTTTCTTTTTCCAATTTAAAAAGGTATGTTCCTGCTTTTTTCTCTGAAAAATTGCGGTACAATATCTTCACAATCTGATTATAATTTGTTCCGATTGCTCGGAATTGGTTAAAAAATCGAGTCAATTTTTCGTGATATTCCACCGCATTCATATCAATTTTGACGGTCTTTACCGTCTTCTGAAAGATGCAAGCTGTGATAAAATGAGCAATTACTTTCATTTCTGATTGGTCAAAAAGTGCAAGAAACTTTGCATTATCTTCTGCATTTAGGTTAATGGAATATCGATTGACGGCAGGGTCATTCTTTGGTTTTCTTCCTGTTTTTCTAATCTGTTTTCTATTTATCTCTTCCATAGTAATCCATTTTTAATTTTTAATAAACGTGCGACTTCGGAGCCGTTTCTAGCCCCCTGCAAGGGCAAGTGCTTTTGAGGTGCCGAAATTCATTTCGAGGACCTCAAGAGATAACTTGCTCTGAACAGGGGTTCAGAAAAATCCGTTCTGCAAACGGATTGGAGTTAGCTGAAAAAATCAGTCGCTTTAAATACAAATTTCGACAAGAGTATTTGAATAACAGCTATTTACAATCTGGACAATGAACGCCAAATAGTGCCTTTGAGTGCCACTTTTTTTTAGTTGGCACATATCTCCTTTTATTTGTCCCGTCGATAAACAAACTGCACAGTCAGCAAAACGCAAGAACGGCATTACGTTGCTCCCAATGGTTAAAAAGACAAGCAGTAGTGCAATGCACTGTAATGGTAGCCGATGCTTTGACACACAGGAGCTAAGACAATAAAAATTGCATTTGCACAATATTATTTGAGAACGGGCAACAAAATTTACAGACACATAAACATAAAAATCATGGACAGAGACAAAGAAAAAAAAGTAACGCCCGATCTGGATGAAAATGCGTTAATGAACCTAATGGTCGATGGGGTAAGAAAGGAAGGTTTTAATATTCCCGAGGAAGAAAAACCCATTGAACAGTCCGAAAAAGAAAAACCTGTCAAAAGAGAGCGTAGCCGTACCAAAGGAATCAGCACGGCTGAATACGAAGAAATATTCTTCAGGGAAGTGAAAAGCACCGCACGGCATGGGAAATCGGTCTATATCAATCCCGACCACCATAAAAAGCTCTCACGTATCATTCAGGTTATCGGGGATGACAACATTACCATCTATGCGTATCTAAGTAATTTACTGGATCATCATTTCGGGGAATTTGAACAGCAGATAACAGAAAGCTTCAACGAAAAGAACAAACCTATTTTTTAGACGGTTATTCAGCCTTATCTATTCGACCGATCGGAGTAAAAACAGGTACAAAGTAGACAATGAAAGCCAAACAGTGCCACTGACTGCCACTTTGGGCAAAGGCTTCGTTTTCGGGATTAAATTCCCGAAAAACGAAAAATTATGTTATACAAAGAAACAGTAAGCAGTGAGATGTGGGAACTTCTCCAAAAGCTGATGAAAGATGAAATGTTGAAAGATTTTGTACTGGTCGGTGGAACTGCACTCGCTTTACGATTGGGGCATCGATTAAGTATTGATATAGACCTGTTCACTACCAAAGATTTTGATTCAAGAACAATGATTAGGTATTTACACGATGCATATGGTGCTGAACTAAAACAGAGCAGACTTGATAATAATACGGTACTTACCTATATCAACGATATAAAAGTTGATCTGATCACCCACAAGTATCCGCTGTTAAATCCCGTAGAAGAAAAAGACGGAGTCAGGATGATTTCCAATGATGATATAGGTGCAATGAAAATCCATGCTGTTTTTCAGAGCGGAAAAAGATTAAAAGATTTTGTAGATATGTATTTTCTTCTCAATGAAAAAACACTAAAGCATTATCTCCAAGCTTATGAGAAGAAGTATTCAGGAAACGTTTATTGGGCAGCTCATGCGCTATCTTATTTTGGAAATATCGAAAAGGAATATGACGTATCGATGATTAAAGGGAAAGAGAAAAATTGGGAAAAAATATCCGGGCGATTATCGAAAGCCGTAGCTAACCCAGAATTGCAATTTGGAACAATACCAAAGCTGAAAAATAGAAATAACCCTCCTAAAAAAGGTCGGGGATTGTAGTTCAATTCGATAAAAATCATTAAATTTATAGTATGGAAAAGGCAATAAAAGGTATCCTGAAACCTAATCTGCATCCCAAATTCTTTTGGGACACCAATGTAGATAAACTGGATTGGCAAAAAGCCTATCTGTCTGTCATCGCACGAATTATAGAACGTGGCGGACAGGATGAAATTGATGAGATTGTCCGCTTCTATGGATATAAAAAAGTTATTACAGCGGTTCGTGACGAAATCCACTTTCTTCCAAATTACGCAATTGAAGACGCTTTAAAATTCTTTCCAGAATTAAAAAAAGAAGAAATGTACTGTTACCTGAACCGTAAGGACAAGCCTTACCATTGGATATAAATTAATGGATGGATCACTATGGATAAAAAAAACAACAAGGTTGCTCCAGATTTTGACCGTGTGTTTTTTTGGGATTTCGACATTGAAGCAATGGACTTTAGGAAAGCCTATAAGACTATTATTGCCCGTATCATAGAGCGTGGCGGACAGAATGAAATTGATGAACTGATTCGTTTTTATGGTCATGACAAAGTAATTACGGCTATCCGTGACGAAATCTACTTCTTACCTAATTACGCCATTGAAAAGGCTTTGAGGTTCTTCCCTGAACTCAAAAAGGAAGAAATGTACTGTTACCTGAATCGTAAGGATAAACCTTACCATTGGATATAAATCCTCAAAAAATATCTGTTAGTTCCAGATTGTTTCTACCACTGTTCTGCACAAAATCAACAAAGCCTTATCATCTGTCGTTTTTCACTTCAATATTTTACTTTTGTTTAACACTTCAAGAGGTTCCATTACATATATTTTTCTCCACGAATCTTTCCCGTTTTGTTTTATAAATTCTTCAATTATTCGGAATCCTAAATAATATCCGATTGCATCGGGATAGTTCTCTTTAAATTTATAACCTCTATCAGCAAATTTCCTGCTCAACGATTCGTCTTCTTTGTAATAATTTTCTTTTAACAAACTCAAAAGTTCATTTTCATTTTCGGTACAAAATCGATAGTCTTCTTCTGAGTACATCAGTTCTTGGGCAATAGAATATTTTTTTCTGTGATAGAGGTAACTGACATAAGTAGCAAAACCTTCGTCTATGATTCTATGCAAGACTGTATTTCCCTGTGTTTTTAATGTATTAGAGTAAATTTGATGATTTAATTCGTGTGGATAAAGCCTGATGATTCTCTCCGCATTTTTGTTTGATTTATGTGCTAAATCAATTAACATAGTTCCATCATCAAAACCACCTAAATCTGCCCAGGCGGGACCATATAGTATATTCCATTCACCTTTTGCAAAGTGACCTGTAAATTTATACATTGCAATTGCAGTTTCATTTAATTTTGAAGTCAAAAGGTCAGGGTTTATAATTTGCGAACTTTTATTCCAACTATCAATCTGATTAATTCCTTTTTCATTAATCCAATCTAAAAATACTTCTTCATCTCCGAGATAACCATTCCAAAACTTTTTATTTGGCTTATAAATTGAGTCGAGGAGAACCTGATTTCTTTCAAGTAAATTAGAGTTTTTAAATTTATTAAGAATCGAAAGTTGGCTTGTGCCGATATCAATAATTCTTAAATTTTCTTTGGATGCTTTTTGATTTTTTTGTGAATAACAAGAAGTAAGTA
This sequence comes from Sphingobacterium alimentarium, assembly GCF_004342685.1. Classification (GTDB taxonomy): domain Bacteria; phylum Bacteroidota; class Bacteroidia; order Sphingobacteriales; family Sphingobacteriaceae; genus Sphingobacterium; species Sphingobacterium alimentarium. Next base: position 56,072 of record NZ_SMBZ01000010.1, on the reverse strand, counting down.
GTAGAATTAATAAAATATAATTTAATTTTTTCATGCAGTTTGTTTTAGTAAAACGACAGGTGACTCAAAAATACAGGCATTACGTATTTATTTTATGCTTATGCACTCGTCAATGACACAACAAATTTAGGAAATATATAAAATCCAAAATCAATAAAGCGGTGTTCTTTTTGCTTCTTTTTCTTGCTCCGCAACTTATACAAGAAAAAGAAGTCACGACATATCCTTCAGGAACACATGTCGTATTGTGCATCTCAACTGATTGTATATACCCGTAAAACCCTCTAAAAAAATATTTCCAAAACAAAAAAAGAGAAAAAAAAGAAAGCAGATAAACAGAATGGGCAATGCAGAACCAAAAGGAAACGGAATAAGTCCCGAAGGGTGAAAAAGAAAAAAGAATTTGATGTTTTCTTTTTCATTATGCCGTAAGCTTTTGGGTGGCTAGTGCGTGGGGTTGCCCATTCCAACTTAGCTGCCTTTTTATCCGTTTTGTTTGGAAATATCTTCACTACAATCTCTCCGCTTATGAAAAGCGGATTAATACCTGTTTAAATCCTAGTGGCTCTGAAAGCCACAGAAAGGATAACAGAAAATATGTTCAGCTAAGAAGCGGTGGATATTTTTGTTATGCTTTTCCCTATCCGTCCAAAACTCTTTAATGTGCAGTGGAAATAGGCGTGAAAAATTAAAGTGTTTTGAGGATTAAAATGCATTTGTAATGCCAATGAACGCCAAAAACTGCCACTGAATGCCAAAGGTAAAAGAAGTAATCTATTATGGCTTACATTGGGGGAAATTTTGAATCTATGGCACAAAAAGTAATTACCGACAAAGAGCGGAAAGATAAAGAACAATCCGAGCAAAAAAAGAACACACCTTTTATGCAGGTCGATAAGAACAGCGACCCGATTTCCAATTTCATAGCCAACTTAAGGCGTCAATTCATGCACACAAAAGGTCTGGGACTGGGAAGGCTCTTTGGGGGCAAACGTACTGAACAACAAAAACAGACTGCCGAACCTGAAAGCATAATAGGTGCGACAAAAACAGTTATACATTCGGATTTCAAAAGCGATGAAAAAAGTCAAACCGTGCAGACCAATAAGAAGCCTGCTCTAAAAATGGACAAATCAAACAAAATGCAACAGACTTACCAAAAAAACAAGAAACCAAAGTTGGGATTATAGTCGAGTATTTAGCATCTGAACGCCAAATGCAACCTTTGACTACAACAATACAATGATCTATGTGAATAGCTTTTATTTTCGAGGTTTAAATGATGCAGATATGGAAATAACAGTTTTAGACATTCAGATTTTGAAAGCATTGCACAAGGAAGTAAAGGAAGTTTCCAATATGATTGAGGAAATCACTGCACCCTACAAAGCATTGCAACAGGCAACGAAATGGCTCGACCAGCAGGAAGCCTGCCAACTCCTCAATATCAGCAAAAGAACCTTGCAGACATACAGAGCGAAAGGCATTCTCAGGGCAACGCAAATCAATCGGAAAACTTATTTCAGATTATCCGAAGTGGAGTTACTTATGCAGGGAGAGCGACCATTAAAAAAGCAAAAGAAATGAACCCTGAAAGGCTCCATCTGACCATTAAAAAACAAATAAAAGAACAGATGAAACAGATTGGAAATTCAAACGAAGATATGCTTGCCTTGCTCGAAGCTGTGGTAGGCATAAAAAATGAACTGTTGTATATCAGAGAATATTTCCGCCCATTACTAAAAGGGGAAATATACCTATCAGGCGAACAGGTTTGCGAGATGTTACACATCAGCAAACGAACGTTGCAACAGTACAGGGATGACGGACTGATACCTTTTATCAAGCTCGAAAGGAAAATTCTTTTCCGTGAAAGTGATATTGTAAAAGTATTGGAAGATAATTATCAGCATTAGCGATTAAACCTCGTCATTTGCAAACCCCTTGTTGGTGACGAGTATTTTTTCAAAATAACGAATTGGATTTGCCATTCCTCTAATTTTAGGAACTTCTTTATTCATATATATATCAAGAATTTCTTTTGAAGTAACTTTTGAACCTTCAAAGCCCCATCTTTTTACACCTCTATTTTCAATATCTTGAACCCATTTTTCAGGTTTAAATACCGCTCTTATTACGCCTTTATATTCTGCCAAAACAAAATCTGAATTTTCTGCTCTGTTTCTGTCTAATACCCACCAACCTCTGGTTGCCTCATAAATGTTTGGTCTGTCATAAATAGGGTTCTCACTTTTCTTTTTTCGTTTATTATCGTATGTTTTGTTTATATTGATTACTAAAATGTTATGCTTAATATCTTCGTTTTTTAATACTTCACAATTGTAAAGTATTTCACACTCATTAACAGTTTTAATACCTTGATTAAATGAATAATGTCCTGCAACAATATTTGAAATTTTCGCAATCTCCGCAAAATCCTTAAAAGTTAAAAAATCAATTAAAACAGATTCAACTATTAGCGCTTCATTTTCTTCTAATCCGTGTCTAACTATAAAGTGTTTTACTTTTAGATTTTCTAATTTAATCGCTCTAATAATCTCTAATTTTTCAGTTCCGCTTGGGTTGAATATCGCTTCATTAATATGAAAAAAAACACGATTCCCATAACCTTTTCCAACATAGAATATTTTATTATCTCGTGGGTCTATTAGAATATAAACATAAGATTTTAATTCTTCTTGTGCCTTTTGTGAAAATTGTTCAATCATATTTTGTTGTTTTATTGACTTCAAAAATACAAAAAAGGCAATGCAGTTTCTTGCATTGCCTTTCTTTAATCGCTTTAAATTGGTTTCAGAGTTGCGAAACAAAAGAGCGTTCCATACCCTTAAATTTATGTGAAACCTTTTGCATATCCTTTCCGACTTTCTCGTTGAGTATCTTGGCGTAAATCTGTGTGGTGGCAATATTCTTATGCCCTAACATCTTGCTCAAACTCTCCAACGGAACGCCCTCGCTCAAAAACAAGGTGGCAAACGTATGGCGTGCCAAATGAAAGGTTACTTTCTTTTCTTTCAAGCAGTCGATTTGTTGGGATATTGCACTTAATCTATCGTTGCAGTAGCTGTTAGACGGAACAGGAAAAACCTTGCCGTCCTTTGAAAATCCTACATATTTCTCAATAATCATTTTTGGAATATCCAACAGCATCACGTTTGACGATGTAGCTGTCTTTTTTCTGCGTACAATAATCCACTGGTTACCGTCAAAAAACTCCTGAATATTGCTGTTTTTAAGTCCTTTCATATCCGAATAGGAAAGACCTGTAAAGCAACTGAAAACAAACAGATCTTTAACCAACTCATCTTTCTTTTTCTCACAGTTGAATGTTACAAGCTGTTCCAACTCGTTCCGCAACAAATAACCACGGTCTTTATCCTTTTTAGTATTCTTATACTCGCTGAACGGATTAAAAGCAAGATGCTTTCTGCTCATTGCCAATCGGCAAAGCGTGGTAAATCCAATCATATACAGCCAAATGGTATTGTGTGTTAAACTTTGGTCGTCACGTAGATAATAATCAAAGTCCTGTACAAAATAAGGTGTAAGGTCGTTAAAGGACACATCGGAATAACCGTATTTTGTAAGTGCAAAATTTCGCAGGTGTTTTAAAAGTATTTTGTATTTACTGCATGTGCCATTTACCCGAAGTCCGCTGTTTACCTTTTTTTCATAGTCGGACAGGAACTGTTCATAGAATTTGAAAAAGGTAAGCTCTCCGCTTTCCATACCAAGAAAAGCATTTTTAAGCTTAGCACTGTTTACAGCCCCCTCGTTTTTCAAGATTTTGGAATAACATTCCTCGATACCCGAACGAATTTTGTCAAGTTTGCTGTTTGTGTCCTGGGCTTCTCGGCTTTTACCTAAAACCCTGCCGTACTTCAAATCCCAATTTGATGCAGAAATATCCAACTTGGTACTGAATGCTGACTGTTTACCGTTTACGGTAACCCTGCACATAACCGTAACTTTTCCGTTCTTCTTCGGGGCGTTCTTTTTAAGGTAGAAAAGCACCTTAAATGTTGATTTTTTTGTCGTTTCCATACTCACAATTCTTAATGATAAAATTAAACTTATGTGAGCCACGGAACAATATGAAGAATTACGCAAAAAGCTGAAATACAGTATTTTGAATCGATTGTTTCCGATGTTTAAAAGTAACGTTTTAGTAACCTTACTTTTGCTAATTGTTGCTTTTTCCTGCTTTTTACCACATTACCAAAAAATCATAAAACGGCTGTAAAGCCTTTATTTACAACCGTTTTTCCTGTTTTTAATCTTTGATGTATCTTTACTGAAAATTTATTGTATAAAAAGATTTTTTATTGTAATATTGATATACAAACTACATCTACTTAATGAAAAAGGTTATAATAATTGAGGACCACCCTATCGTTGTCTGTAATCTAAAGTTAGGCTTGCATGGCTACGACGGCGTGGAGGTCGTCGAAACTTACAGCTCGGGCAAATCACTAATGAATTCCACTATCTTAGAGGAAATAGATGTAGCATTGTTAGATATTAATCTCCCTGATCTCAACGGATTTGAAATCAGTAAATACCTCAAAAGCAACTTCCCATCCATAAAAATTATTGGTATTTCTTCGTTTGAAGATTATGAACATATTTCATTATTGCTTGAGAATGGTGCCGATGGTTATATTGTAAAAGGTGCTAAAAACTCTGAAATGCTGGACGCTATAGCCAAGGTCATACAAGGTGAACAGTACTTTTGCAATACAACTCAACATGCGCTGGATATGAAAGCCGTAATGGGTAATAAGGTTCCTCAACTGACAAAACGCGAAAAAAAACTTATTGAACTGGCAAACTCCCACCCTTCTTTAGAATTCATCAGCCAGCAATTGGGTGAGGACCTCGATTCTACCGCTTCTTTTTATAGGTTATTAGTAGAAAAAATCGATTTTTACAATATGGATGTGGACATTACCGTACCAAACGGTATCTAAAATCCAGAACAATAACGCATCCTCATCATAATAGAAGGAGCCTTGCAAATATTTGTTGCAAATGGTCTGTTCTCTCCTATTATTTGCCACATTATCTTATCTTTGCACTTTTAATTATTATTATTTGTGATTGATGTAAATAACGTCTCCGTTTCATTCGGAGGCACAACACTTTTTAGTGGAGTTTCCTTTTCAATAAATGAGAATGACAAAATTGCGCTGATGGGCAAAAATGGTGCGGGTAAATCCACACTGTTGAAAATCATCGCTGGTGTCGGCAAACCTACCACCGGAAATATTGCAGGTCCAAAAGATGCGGTGATCGCCTATCTTCCACAGCATCTCTTGACAGAAGATAATGTATCGGTATTTGAAGAAGCTTCGAAAGCATTTGTCGAAGTCTATCAGATGCGCGATGAATTGGAACAGCTGAATGAGCAACTCACCATTCGTACGGATTATGAATCGGACGATTACATGAAGTTGATAGAGCGCGTTTCCGAATTGAGTGAAAAATTCTATTCCATAGAAGAAACAAATTACGATGAAGAAGTAGAGAAAGTACTGAAGGGATTGGGATTTGACCGTAGTGATTTCACTCGTCCGACATCCGAATTTTCGGGTGGCTGGCGTATGCGCATAGAGCTTGCCAAAATATTGCTCAAAAAACCGGATCTTATCTTATTGGATGAGCCAACCAACCATATGGATATCGAAAGTATACAGTGGTTAGAGGAATTTTTAATGAATTCTGCCAAAGCTGTAATTGTGATATCCCATGACCGTGCTTTTGTAGACAACATTACCAATCGTACCATAGAGGTGACGATGGGCAAAATTTACGACTACAAAGCCAAATATTCACATTATTTGGAATTGCGAAAAGACCGTCGTGCACACCAGCTCAAAGCTTACGAAGAGCAGCAGAAATTCATCGCAGAGAATCAAGAATTTATCGATAGATTCAAGGGCACCTACTCCAAAACTTTGCAAGTACAATCTCGTGTAAAGATGCTGGAGAAATTGGAAATCATTCAGATTGACGAAGTCGATAATTCGGCTTTACGACTGAAGTTTCCTCCATCACCTCGATCTGGCAATTATCCTGTCATTGTTGAAGATCTTTCGAAGTCTTATGGCGATCATGTGGTATTTGAAAAAGCCAATATGGTCATCGAACGTGGACAAAAATTAGCCTTCGTAGGTAAAAATGGTGAAGGTAAATCGACGATGATAAAAGCCATCATGGGCGAAATTGATTTTGAAGGTACGCTGAAAGTCGGCCACAACGCCAAAATCGGTTACTTCGCACAAAACCAAGCATCTCTCTTGGATGGTGAGTTGACGGTTTTTGATACAATCGATCAGATTGCTGTCGGTGATGTCCGTGTTAAGATTAAAGATTTACTTGGCGCTTTTATGTTCAGCGGTGACGATATGAACAAAAAAGTAAAAGTATTATCTGGTGGTGAGCGTACTCGTCTAGCCATGATCAAACTATTATTAGAGCCCGTGAATGTGTTGATTCTGGATGAGCCGACCAATCATTTGGACATGAAAACAAAAGATATTATCAAAGATGCCTTACAAGATTTCGATGGTACATTAATCTTGGTTTCTCACGACCGTGATTTCTTAGATGGATTGGTGACAAAGGTCTTTGAATTTGGAAATAAACGCGTTCGCGAACATTTTGAAGACATTAAAGGATTCTTAGAATACAAAAAAATGAGCAACCTGAAAGATATTGAAAAATAATCTATTTCAGTTTTCAGAGTATATTCCAAAAAGAGTAGTAAAATAAATTTTGCTACTCTTTTTTCATCCACTATACGAGCATACTTGTTATAAGACTGAGAAGGTTAATTTTATATACTAGGATAAAACTTAGGTGAACTTCACCCTCTCCCGCGATAATTAAATCTTATATTTGTACTATGGAACAGCAAAAGAATAATCCTTTACATGGCAAAAGATTGGACACCATACTTGAAGAATTGCTAGCGCATTACGGTGGTTGGGAAGATTTGGGACGCGAAATAAATATCCGTTGTTTCAATGAAAATCCTTCTATCAAGTCATCCCTTACATTCTTACGTAAGACAGCATGGGCCCGTGCAAAAGTTGAACAACTTTACCTGCAGGTGGTCCATAAATAATAGGTGATTCGGCATCTAATTCTCTTTTGCGCTGAGCTACCCTCCTACCTTTTCCCTTCATAATCTTGAAAATACAATGACATGCAAGTCATGTTTTAAGATTATTTTCGCATAAATATTTGTAAATTGGATAATATTAACGGTCTACCATAAGAAACCTATAATAAATCTTTCCATTTCAAATATTAGTATAAGTATATGATACCCTATAGCGAAATATTACAAAAAATTAAGGCTTATATTCAAAGCTTTTATACCCATGATTCAGCATCATATTGCTATCACGGTGTCGATCATACTGCTCGTGTGGTAGAGGCTGTCCAGGAGATGTCAAGACATTATAATCTTCCGGAAGAAGAAGATTTTATCGTCACTTCTGCTGCCTATTTTCATGACTTAGGGTATGTCAATGGCGGAAGTCAGGAACATGAATCGAGAAGTGCTGTTTTTGCGGAGGAATTCTTGTCTAAGGAAAATGTGTCTGCTGCTGTTATTCAGCGCGTCAAATCTTGTATTCTAGCCACCAAAATGCCTCAATCACCTTCAAATTTGGTGGAATCCATATTGTGTGATGCGGATTTGTTTCATCTTGGTACCGCTGATTTTAAAGAGAAAAGCAAATTGATACATCAGGAAATTGAAGCGACACACAAGCAGAAAATAGGAAAAGGACTATGGCGCAGTATGACTATAAAGCTTTTGGAAGAACATAATTACCATACCGATTACGCTAAAAACAAATTGGAAGAAAAGAAAAAAGAAAATCTGCAAAATCTTCTTCAAGAAGATAAAAAAGCAAAGGATAAAAACAGCGAGGCCAAAAAGCCAGGACGGGGAATCGAAACTATGTTTCGAATCACTTCTTCGAATAACCAGCGATTGAGCGATATGGCCGACAATAAAGCGAATATCCTCTTGACTGTAAACTCCATTATACTGTCGCTTGTAGTGACTGTGCTTTTGCGAAGACTCGATAATGAAACCCATCTACTCATACCTACGATTTTATTGATGGTCAGTGTGGTGTTGACGATGATTTTTGCTATTCTGGCGACTATTCCAAAAATCCCTAATGGACATTTCGATGTACAGAATGTAGAACGAAGAAAAGTGAATTTATTGTTCTTTGGAAATTTCTATAAATCAAGCTTCTCGGACTACGAAGAAGGAATGAATAGAACAATGAAAAACAGTGATTTACTTTACGGAATGTTGACAAAAGATGTATATTCTCAAGGTGTATCCTTGGGTCGTAAATATGTGCTTCTGCGCTATGCATATACCATTTTTATGATCGGATTAGTTGTATCTGTTTTTGCTTTTAGCATAGCGGTAGTTTTAGGTAAATAATAAGAATTATGAAAAACATCATCTTCACCCTACTCATAGCTGTACTTATTCACATCTTGTATTCTTGCCAAAATGCCAGTAACGGACAACAACAATCCAACCAACAGACAGCCCTTTTGGTTAATTTTGTATATGACTTAGCGAATTCCAAAAAATACGATTTGAGTTCTAATTTGGATGAAATATCTGGCATTACATTTCACCCAGACAACTCCAATTTACTGTATGCGATTCAGGATGAAGATGGCAAAGTATTCACATATGATTTGTCGACCGAAAAGGTTGTTGACGAATTCACTTTTGGCAAAAATGGAGATTACGAAGGCATCGCAACAGATGGAAAATATATCTATGTGCTAAGAAGTGATGGTGATATCTATTATTTTCCATTTGAACATAATCGAGATAAAAACAGCGTTAAGATTATAAAAAATGTGGTTCCGAAAGGTGAATATGAATCTCTAGCCTACCAAGCGAAAGATAATAGCCTGCTCATACTTTGTAAAGAATGCAAAGTAGATAAATCCAAAGCTACGCTGACAGGCTACAAGTTTGGGGTACTACCTGACGGCTCGTTAAATACGCCGAGTTCGTTTGCGATAGACCTGCAACAGCTAAAGTCTTTGGATAACACGCTTTCTACTCAACTAAAACCTGCTGCCATAACCTATAATCAGCATAGCAATGAATGGTATATCCTATCTTCCATTGACAAAGTTTTGATCGTTGCGGATTTGGATTTCCATATCAAAAAGGTCATACCTTTCAAACGAAGCCAGTTTGAGCAGCCCGAAGGTATGGCTATAAGTAAAGAAGGCCATTTATATATCAGTAGTGAAATGGGAAACACATCTTCCGCGTCTTTATATAAATTTCAAATGCAAAAATAATGAGAGCCTTATTCCCTGTATTTCTTTTTATTTGGTTTAATGCTCTTGGCCAAGAGGTAGAACATCGATTAATATTATTCGGTGATGCGGGTGAGGTCAATGCGGGCCAAAGAGCGGCTATACAGAAGGCTGTAGAACTTATTATTCCCGAAAAATCATCCGTATACTTTCTAGGGGACAATATCTATCCCTACGGAATGGCTTTGGACAGAAGTGAAATCCAAGAAAGCATCGACATATTAGAATCCCAATACCTACCCTTTACCGAGCGGAATATCCCCGTGACATTCGTGGCTGGTAACCACGATTGGGATAAATCCCGAAGTATGGGACTGGAGAAGGTAAAAGCACAGGAAGAATTTATTAAAGGCAGAGGTATAAAAAATCTAAGGTTCCTACCTAAAGCCGGATCAGCGGATGTAATAGCTGAGGATGTCACGAATTCGGCTAGAATCCTTGTTTATGATAGCGAGTATTGGTTATTCCCTCATCATTCCAACCCCGATTCTGCCCTTTCCAGCTCAATTAGACAAGAATTCTTACAAGTAATAAGGCAAGAAGTAGAGCAAAATAAGGACAAACATGTACTTATTTTATCACATCATCCTATGCGCTCCTATGGTGAACACGGCAAAAATATCACTTGGAAAGACCATATTTTCCCGTTGACACGAATAAACAATAATATGTATCTGCCGTTGCCTGTATTAGGGTCATTGTATCCCCTGATACGGACCACCATTTTCTATTCGGCAGAAGATGCCACACATCCGCTTTATCGCGAGCTCATAAATGATATTACGCGCGCCACTAAAGATTTTTCGAATCTAATTTTTGTGGCGGGTCATGATCATGGCTTACAAATGATTCAAGATAATAATTTCATTCAAATTGTAACCGGTTCGGGAGCTAAACGCTCACATATCGCTAAGCATCCCACACAGCAATTTGTTTCTAATAAACAGGGATTTTGTGTCATTGACTGTCTAGACAATGGTCAACTTCTTGTTTCCTTCTATACAGTATTGAATAACCAAACTACTAAGAGCTATGAAGTTAATTTACCCAACCTCAACTAGCACTTTAAAATAATTAACAGAATAATGATTTTGCAGCCGTTCGAAAATATTAATTTAAATCTCAATCTTGACGCCACTGGCATAGCTCAAGTGACGTCATTTCGGCCCATTATTGATAAAATAACTGCCCTGAGTGAGGATACACCTTATGGCGCTAAAATATTGGCAAAGGAATTATTAAACTTAATCCATTCTCCAACAAACATAGATCTGTCGCACGCCGAAGAGGAATTAAAGGCAATTTTTGAAATTCTTGGGCACTTATCGGGTAGCTTAAAATCCTCTCGTGATGAATATATCGCCTTTGCAGAACCCATTCCTAATAAATTAATCTACAGTACAAGTTCTTTACAGGAGCTATTGGCTTCAGATTTAGAAATCTTGGATCTTGAGGATAGTCAAGATTATCAGATAATTACAAACAAGATATTGTATTACCATATTCTAGAACGGTTTTACGGCATCAATACGTTAGAAAAGGAATATATTATCGAGTCCAAACGGGAAGGTTTTAGCCAATACTACGAATTGCAGGTAGATTTTTCATATGTCGATATTCAGTATGAGGGAAAGCTTCCGAAATTGGATCTGAAAGCGATAAAAGAGAACGCATACGACTCCATGGATTTGCTAATTAAAGCCCTTTCTGTAGTGGATTTAACAAAATTCAAATTTGAAGGTATAAGTATCCTCCATTTTATCAACAGAGATAAAGAATTCATTTTGAGGCGTATTCAAAATATTATTAAAAATTTCAATCTGAAAAACAAAAAAGAATTAGAGATTGAAATAAATAATATTTTCAAATCCATCATCCGGAAAAATGATATTAAGTATTTCTTTCTACCCATCTTTGAAATCAGCGGATTTCCAATATCAGAAAGTGAATATACCAAAGAATCGATCTTATTAGGGCAATACCTAAACTTTTCGAAAGCCTGCAATTCGTGCAGCATCTACTCCTATCTGAGCAAACCCATAATATGGACGTATGGAATTGAAAGTGATCTGAATATAGATGATCAGGTTTTTATAGATATTTTAAAATCAAAAGGTATCACCAATTACTTAGGATTACCCCTATTTCATAGAGACCGTTTTGTAGGTTTCATTGAAATTTATGCTTCAAACAATAATTTCAATAAAAATGATGCTTTAAAACTCAAACCTTATTTACCGCATTTTGCTCAGCTGTCAAATGATTTTGTTGCATTCCTGAAGAATCAGCTAAACAAAATCATCTTAGAAAATTATACATCCATTCAACCTGCATTGCAATGGCGGTTCAATGAAGTCGCCGTTTCGTATTTGGGTGAGATGAATAACGAGGATGAAAATTCGAAATTGATTTTGGAAAAAATTGCCTTTAAAGATGTGTACCCCATTTACGGGGCGGTAGATATCAAAGATTCCACGCGTATTCGTAATTTATCTTACAAACAGGTTCTTATTCAACATCTGTCCTACATTCAAGAATTACTCAATAACCTAGCACAACGCGATGGTACAACAGTGTTTCTTGGCTTTAGAGAGTACATAGAAAAAATATTCACTTGTGTAAAGGATAACGGGGTTGAGAAAAATATTGTCAGCATTCGGGAGTTTTTAGAAACCGAAATTCCAGTTTTATTAGATCAAGTGCGTTCGAGCTGCGTTATGGACGACGATTTGAAACATCTTATCCGTCAGATTGAAGACCATAATGCACAAATCATCGAACCTGGCAATGATCCATTTGAAAAGTCATTATCTACATTGACTCGCGCGATCAAAGAGGAATTCGACGTGCTGAACACGGAGATACAAGAAATTTTTCCGAGCTATTTCGAAACAATCCGCACCGATGGCATTGAGTATGATGGATATATAGGTCAGTCGATTACACCTACGACTACTTTTAAGATAGAAATGCTCCATGAGATTCGTAAAAAGCAGATTTTGTCCATGGTGCGCATCATTCAAAAGACCAAGGAGCTTTCTGCGGAATTGTCCATTGCGCTGCGGACAACACAACTATTATTTGTGCATCCCGATAAAATCAGCATTAGTTTTCGTGAAGATGAAAAGCGTTTTGATGTGGAGGGAGGTTATAATATCAGATATCAAATTATTAAAAAGCGTATAGATAAAGCTCTAATCGAGAATACCAAAGAAAGACTTGTGCAGCCTGATACCATAGCCATTGTTTTTAGCAATGAAAGTATCACATCTTCCATTGTAGGCAACCTTAATGAAATAGCTACTATGGGACTTATCGAGAAAAACTTTGAATTTCATACCTTGGAAGAATTGCAAGGTGTCAGCGAGTTGCGAGCTATACGCGTTAAGGTTAAATAATCTATATCTATGAAAAAATGCATACTCCACTTGTGCCTTCTTTTTCTCCTTGTTGCTAATGGAACGTTGCCTGTTGTGGCGCAACAGACGGACAGTATTACGGCTATTATAGCGTCAGAATACGACCAAGTAGGTGCATTTCATCGTTTTTGGCTTGGTGATAGTTATCGCCAACTGTATAATACGCCGGTCAAAATGCGTGTATTGGATATATCTACGGAGAAAGGTGGTCTCGAAGTCATCAAATTAGGTGGTGGTATGCAAACCCAATCCTTACGCTTGCAGGATGCTTCGGGTAGAGAATGGGTTTTACGTTCTATTCAGAAGTTTCCCGAACGGAGCCTCCCTCCTGCGCTGCGGCAGACTATTGCGAAAGACATTGTGCAGGATCAAATTTCCATTGCGCATCCCTTTGGAGCTCTGACTGTCCCAACATTTAATAAAGCGTTAAAAATCCCTCATGCTGTTCCCAATTTGGTATATGTAAAAGATGACCCACAGCTGGGTGAATACCGCGAGATATTCAAAAATAGAGCCTATATATTTGAGCCACGCACACCCGATGAGGACGAAAAAACGGATAATACAGCCAAGGTTATTCGCAAAACTCTAGAGGACAATGACGATCAAGTAGACCAAAAATTAACGTTGAAAGCAAGATTATTGGATTTTGTGTTGGGCGACTGGGATCGGCACGAGGATAATTGGCGTTGGTCACCAAATAAAGATAAGGGCGAAACACTCTATTCGCCAGTGCCTCGCGATCGGGATAAAGTGTACTACAAAACTTCCGGCGTATTTCCGACCTTGCTTTCCTATCAATGGCTAAAAGCCCATTTGCAGCCCTTCGGACCTAAAATCCGAAATGTCTCACATTGGAATTTTAACCAACGGCATTTTGATCGTTATTTTTTAAATCAATTGGATAGCTCCGATTGGGAACAAGGAATTAAAGCTTTCCAAACTATCCTTACAGATTCGCTGATTCATCAGGCGATGCTTGCCATGCCCGATACCATCGCTGTACTAAGCGCCAATGATATAGAACTGAATATCCAATCCAGGAGAAATGAATTGTTGGAATCAGGCATGAGCTACTATCATTCCTTAGCCAAGGTAGTGGACATTCCGCTTTCCGAAAAAAACGAGTTTATTTATGTAAGAACGTTGCCCCAAGGTATGGTCGAAGTCGAAGTACGCAATAAGAAAAAAGACGGCTCGGAAGGAAGAAGATTGTACAAAAGAACTTTCTACCCAGAGGAAACTGAGGAATTACGTATCTACGGGATTGCGGGTGAGGATGAATATATCTTATCGGGAGATCAAAAATCCAACATTACAATAAGAATAATCGGAGGCAGTAAATTTGATAAATACGCACATAGCGCCGAATTCCCGAACCAAAACCGAATTTTCCTTTATGAGTCAAAAGATCCCACAACCAATGCCGTAGCCTTAAACAATAAAGTAAAATATCGTCTAAAAAACGATTCTGCTGTGCACGCTTACGATTATTATAATTACAAATACGATCGCAAAGGAGCCTTTGTAAATCTTAATTACGGTGTGGATCGGGGTTTAATAATCGGGCTCGGTTATTTAATCGAAAACCAAGGATTTCGCAAATCCCCTTTTGCAGAAAAGCATACATTCTCTGCCAGATATCTCACTGGTCGCCAATCCTTTATATTAGATTACGAAGGAATATTTAAAGAAGTATTTGATAACCAAGATTTAAAAATTGGATTAAATTCTTTAGGACCACGCAATCAAAGCAATTTCTTTGGCTATGGTAATGAAACGGAATTTCAACACCGAAGAAGCCGTGGCATCGAATACTATCGGAATAGGTATGACGTAGTCAACGCACATATTCTATTGGAAAAAGCTATATCATCAGCATTCCGCATTCAGTATGGCAATATGTCGCAATTTTACCACAGTTCAAGTGAGTATAATGAGGATAATTTCTTCGAAGATTATGACCAAGTAAATCCGGATGAAAATATTTATGGCAATAAATTCTTTACAGGAGCATCTCTGGGATTAAAATACGATAGCAGGGATCAAGAAGATTTTGCTAAAAAAGGTATTTATTTTCAAAGTAAATTAAATTGGCAGTCACAGATCGGGGGCGAACAAAGACAATATACTTCTTTAGAAAGTAGCTTCTCCGCTTACCATACATTTGCAGACAGTACAGTAACGATTGCGAATAGGTCGGGTGTGCAAGCTGTATGGGGCAACCCCTATTTTTTTCAACACGCGCGTATTGGCGGAGAAAACAGTTTACGGGGTTTTAATTCCAACCGATTTACGGGTAAAACGGCTGTTTACAATAATTTCGACACCAGAGTCAAGCTTCTCTCCTTTAATTCTTACTTATTCCCAGCGACTTTTGGCATCTTAGGTTTCTATGATATTGGTCGCGTGTGGCATACCAGCGAAAAGTCAGAAACATGGCATATGGGCTATGGAGGAGGAATTTATTTTATTCCTGCGGAATTATTTATCATACAGGCTGCCGTCGGTGTCAGTAAGGAAGCGACCTTACCTTATATCCGAATCGGTATGTCCTTTTAATCTCAAATAAAAAACCACTATGCGTATAGTGGTTTTTTTTATTGTACCTATTGAACCTAATTAATTAGTTTAACGGCTTCTTTAAATTTCATCAATCTGACGTATGCCGGGCATTTTGTAATATCTTTTGCCCATTGGTCCAATTCAATAAATTGAATACGTAGAAATAAGGACACATCTACCACCACTTGGTCGGCGCTGATGGGTACTTCGTTGGGATAAGACTTGCCTAATAAATCTTGTTTTAATTCTTCTCTTGTCACTTTTCCTCCTATGTAATTTTAGCCTATATAAGCATATGTAATTCCGTCACCTCCCCGGTCTGCATTTTCATCTTCGAATCGACTCACATGGTTATATTTACGCAGGTAATCGCGAATAAATTTGCGTAAGATACCGTCGCCTTTGCCATGAATTA
The DNA here is from genome assembly GCF_004342685.1 of Sphingobacterium alimentarium. Lineage (GTDB taxonomy): Bacteria > Bacteroidota > Bacteroidia > Sphingobacteriales > Sphingobacteriaceae > Sphingobacterium > Sphingobacterium alimentarium. The sequence continues at coordinate 40,265 of NZ_SMBZ01000010.1, read as the reverse complement.
TTTTCAAGGTCGGATATCCAATCATGACTGCTCTGTCTAGCACCAATTCAATTTTGTGCAGGGCGTCTTCGGTACGCATGCCACGTACATCCAATTCCGGGTAAAAATCCGCTGCAGACTCCGTAGACATCGACGTTTGACGTTTTTTTGCTTTGGATTTTTCCTTACTCCTTAGTTTCGTCACCCTATTCTTTTTCACTACGGTACGCAGTTCGCCGAGCGCGAGTATCAAACTATTATTTTTGGTGATTTCCAAGATTTCGCCTTCCGAACCCGAATCCTCAATCCTTACCCAATCCCCTACTTCTAATTCTGTAGAAATGGTAGTAGCGGCAGGTTTGACTATTTTTTTATCCTTCTGTAAAGCGGTGCTATGTTGTTCCAGACTTTTATTAAGCTTTGCCCGAATTTCCTTCGTTTTATCTTTATCAGCTTGCGCCGACTTAATATCCGCGATCGTATTCTCAATCAATTTATTGGCATCTTTAAGGATTATCTTGGCTTCCTCTTTAGCCTTACGGATGATTTCGCGTTTGTTGGTTTCGATATCCGTAGATAAGCTCTCGTATTTCGCCTTTAATTCGATCAGTTCTTTCTCTCGCCTATTAATTGCAGATTTTGTATCCACAATTTCTTTCTTATCCCGTTCCAAATCGACCAAAAGCGTATCCACTTTCTTCTGCTGCACTCCTATTTTTTGCTTGGCTGCGCGCAATATATCATCACTCAAACCAATTTTTTGAGCAATTTCGAAAGCGTAAGAACTACCGGGCTTGCCGATTTGCAAAATATATAGAGGTTGCATCTTTTGGTTATCAAATAGCATAGATGCATTTTCCAACCCTTCTGCATGACTGGCGTATACCTTCAAATTTGAATAGTGCGTCGTAATAACTCCGCGCACCTGCTTCTTGTTCAATTGTTCGAGGACCGCCTCAGCAATTGGTCCACCAAATTGTGGATCTGTCCCCGTACCAAATTCATCTATGAGCACCAAGGTGCGCGCATTGGCAAAAGTGGTAAAATGTTTCATCTTAGAAAGGTGTGCCGAATACGTACTCAAATCACTTTCTATAGACTGGTCATCTCCTATGTCTGCAAATATTTGTTTAAAAACACCTAATGAAGAACGTTCGTCCGCCGGAATCAATAAGCCAGATTGAACCATCAACTGCAAAAGCCCTACTGTCTTCATACATACGGATTTACCTCCAGCATTTGGGCCAGAGACCAATATGATGCGATCGGTAGAATCGATTTTAATATTCAAAGGCACAACCTCTTGCTTATCTTTCACCGAATTCAAATACAGGATAGGATGTCTAGCATTAATCAGATTGATACTACCTTCTTTATCCAAAATAGGCATTTCGGCCTGCAAATCTATCGCAAATAATGCCTTCGCGCGTACAAAATCCAATTTGGTAATAAGTCCATGATATGCCAACAGCAAAGGGACATGAGGACGAATCTCTGTAGTCAATTCCGTCAAGATACGAATCACTTCTCTACGACGATCAAACTCCAAATCCCTAACTCTATTGTTTAAGTGAAAAACCTCTTCTGGCTCTATATAAGCCGTTTGTCCGGTTGCAGACTCATCATGAATGAGGCCTTTGATTTTTCTTTTATTTTCAGCGAGAATAGGGATACAAAGTCTTCCCTCGCGAATCGTGAGGCTACCATCTCCTGTCCATCCATTGGCTTGAGCCTGTCTATATACAGCGTCTAACCGTTTACGTGCCTCTTGTTCTGATTTGGCAATCTCATGTGTAATTGCTTCCAACAATCGTGAAGCGTTATTCTTCAATCGGCCTCGTTCATCCAATACTTTTTCGATCGAACGCACGATGGATTTCTCAATAGGCAAATGCTCAAACAGCAGCTCCAGATTCGCATACTGTCCTTCACGATCATTGAAATACCTGATGATATTAAACACAGTGCGAAGTGCTAACAACATGCGATGTAGCTCATCTTCACTCAAGAAAGCACCTTCCAGCTTAGCCTTGTCGGCCAAAGGTTTGATTGGGTAAATATGATCTACCGGAAGCGGTTCATCATGCAGCAACAGCGCTTTGAACTCTTGTGTTTGGCGCAGAAAACGATCAATTTGATCCACCTTAACCTGCGGTTGGATCTTTTCGACCATCAAGCGTCCAGCTTCCGTTAAGCACTTTTCCTTGATTAATTCCCGGATTTCCGTGAAGCCTAATTTATCTATTGCATTTTGCGGGTATATCATTGAGGTAATTCTCTTCTTCTTACAGGTTTAACCATTCGCTCATTAATTTGTTTATCAGGTCTAGGTTCCAGTTTCACATTATTGGACGTATCACTGATAAATTCCTCCGTAGGTTGGGGAATTTCCTGAGCTGGCACTTCTTGCGGCTGCGGACCATTTCTTTCGAACATATCATCCGGATGGTAGCGTGGTGAAGCAGTAGGTAATGTTCCCGTAACAGCTTCTTGTAGTCTCAATTTTTGCAAGAAAAGTTCGCTATTCCGTTTATAATTTGCCACTTCAGCATCCTGATGTGCAGTAGTATCATTGTACACCAGTAAGTATTCCAACTTATTATATTTCCCTGAAGCTACTGAGTCTATAATTGCCAAATGAGTTGCATCTACAGGCACCATATTTAGATAATGATTTAAGAAATCTAATGGAGATTCTTGAATCACTCGTCGGTTGAATGCATAATAATTGGTGTATAACGTATCACTTGAATTATAATAGCGCATAACTTGTTGACGATCATAAATACGTTGGAAATAATAATGGCGATTTAAGCTGTCTTGCACAAAAACTTGTCGTATCGAATCTTCAGCATTGAACTTTCGGTCATACACCGTCAGTTCTTTACTCACATTTGAATAGATTTTTTCTGTTAGATTGGGATCAGCAAAATAATAATCCAGATTGCGAACGAAACGTGCGGAGTCCAAATCAAACTGCTTAAATATTTTCTCGTACAATACAGGCATGACCTTTTTGGCACTATCCGAAGGCAATGTATTAAGATAGCCATCCAAAATGGATACTTGTGTAAGCACCTCTGTCATTTTACTTTCAGAGATAATATCCTTAGGTTTGGATTTGGCACAAGAAAGAATCAAAAAAAACGATATAAATATGCTGTATAATAATCTTTGCATTGCTTAAATTTGTACAAATTTACAAAATGATACTCTTCTTAGCGGTACAACATGTAAAATAAACTTTTTATCTTCTTATTCGATTTTTTATAATGAGCATCACAACAAATATTGAGGAAATCCAAAATGAATTGAAACCTATCGGTGTCACTTTGGTAGCTATCTCCAAGACTAAACCCCTAGAAGATATTCAAGAAGCATATGACGCTGGGCAGCGCATATTTGGCGAAAATCTGGTACAAGACATGGTAGATAAGTACGAGCAACTACCAAAAGATATACAATGGCATATGGTGGGGCATCTACAGACGAATAAAGTCAAATACATCGCTCCTTTCATCGCGATGATTGAGTCCGTAGATTCGCTCAAAGTGCTCAAAGAAATTAACAAACAAGCAACAAAAAACAATAGGGTAATAGACTGTCTACTTCAAATTTTCATTGCTGATGAAGACACTAAATTTGGCTTAGACCATGTGGAGCTTATCGAGTTGCTAGAAAGTGAAGAATTCGCAACTTTAGAGAACATTCGTATCCGCGGATTGATGGGCATCGCGACCAACACCGATAATGAGAAGGTCATCAAAGAAGAATTTTATGAATTGAAAATGTTATTTGATGGCATCAAAGTAAGCTATTTCCGCAAGGAAGATTCTTTTGACACCTTATCTATGGGTATGTCATCGGATTACAAAATTGCCATCGAACAAGGAAGCAATATGATTCGTCTGGGAAGTACGCTATTCGGAAAAAGAGTAATCAAACATTTCAAAGCAAAATAAATATTTTGCCCTACATCTATTTATCAAAATCATAAATGATTCAAACACTCGCCTTATTCCTGGTTATTCTATGTAATTCATGTACGCAAGGAAAGGATAAGAGCGCCCGATCCACCGCACAAGATAGTGCCCAAATGGACTCGGTAGCCTATTCTTATCAAGTCTACAAAGATTTCAGCCCATATTTTATTGAAAATGGAGATAGAATCGACACGACTTATTTTCAGATTTCATATCCCCTTTTCGAAGATAAAACGTTAAATGATACTATCCGTTCCTATATCCTATTGGATGGTGAAGAAAAAATTGAAGAAGCTGCTGAAACTTTCATTCTTGGATTTAACGAATTCGTCGAAGAGAGTAGTACAACCTCCGTATCCTTTGCGTGGTACAAGAATATTTCGAGTAAGGTCTGGATAAATACTCCCGACATCATGACTTTGTCGACTGCGGTAGATGAATATACGGGTGGAGCGCATGGTATTCACTATACCGTATTATCGAACTTCGATATTGCAACCAGGGAAAAAATAGAACTGGAAGACATCATTCATAAAGAGAATGTCTCCGCCTTGACCAAAATAGCGGAAAGACAATTTCGTAAAAACGAAAAATTGTCGGATACAGCATCATTTTCAAAAAAATACTTTTTTGAAAATGGAATATTTGCTATAAATTATAACTTTGGGCTGGGCAAGAATGGTTTGATTTTTTATTATAACGAATACGAAATCAAACCATACGTGGAAGGACCTACAGAATTGGAAATACCTTATCAGGATATATTATCCATTTTGAATCCGCAAGGACAGAAATACGTCAAAAGTATAAGGCAGTCTTTAAATTAATCTAATACAATACATGCAAGTATTTAAGTTTGGTGGTGCTTCTGTAAAGAATGCTGACAACATTAAAAATATAACCTCCATAATATCTACATATAATTCCTCCGAGCTTTTAGTGGTGGTATCGGCTATCAATAAGACCACCAATAAGTTGGAAAGTGTGATTAACACCTTTTTTAATCAAAATGGGGACTATTTTGGGTATTTGGATGAGGTGAAAACTGAGCATTTCCAGATTCTTCAAGAATTATTTGAGGATTCATCACATCCTATTTTTAATGAAATAGCGAATGCTTTTGTCGAAGTGGAGTGGATTCTCGAAGAAGAGCCACAAGACACATTTGATTATTTGTATGATCAGATAGTTTCACTGGGTGAAATACTTTCTTCGCGCATTATCGCTGCGTACCTCAAGCATACCGGCATGCAGGCACAATGGATAGATGCCCGAGATTATATCCAAACAGACAATACGTACCGCGAAGCCACAGTAAACTGGCAATTGACGGAAGACAGAATACGTCGTGATTTGCCTGAAATTTTGGATGAATATATAGTCATCACACAAGGTTTTATTGGATCGACTTCCGAAAATTTTACCACAACATTAGGGCGTGAGGGTTCCGATTATTCGGCAGCAATTTTTGCTTCGTGCCTGAATGCCGAAGACATCACCATCTGGAAAGATGTACCCGGAGTACTCAATGCCGACCCAAAATGGTTTGCAGAGACAGAACTCATTCCTGAATTGTCGTATACCGATGCGATTGAGTTGACTTATTATGGTGCAACCGTAATTCACCCCAAAACCATCAAACCCTTACAAAACAAAAAAATAACTTTGAATGTAAGGTCTTTCCTTAATCCCGATAAGGCAGGAACCGTCATAAGGACTACCAATCAAACTTTGCCTGTACCCTCCTTTATATTTAAAGTGGAGCAGGTTTTTATCAATATACAGCCACGTGATTTTTCTTTTATCGTAGAAGACAATTTATCCTATATTTTTAATCTATTGCACAAACATCGTATCAAAATCAATATGATGCACAATAGCGCCATCAGCTTTGCGATAAGTGTGGATAATACAGGTTCAAACATCAATTCCCTGCTAGAAGAATTAGAGAAAAGATTCAAAGTTTCTGTACAGACAGGTCTGGAATTGATCACTATTCGCTACTATAATCAGCAAACTATTGAGCGTGTATTAGTAAATAAGGAAATAATTCGCGAACTTAAGGATCAATATACTTGTCAGATTCTGGTTAAAGATTTGAATGAATAGAAGCATATTAGATAAAGAGGTTCAGGACTATATAAAAGCCAACAGGCAGTTGGATCCAGGTGCTATGGCTTTCAAGAAAAGCCCTTTCGCCGAAGTTTCTTCCTCCGAATTAGCTACTCAGATTGATGGCTGGCAGCGAGCATACAAGAAATTGCCTACTTGGGCATATTCGCCAAATATCTATTATCCTGATAAAATTAACCTCGAACAATGTTCTTCGGAACATACTGCCTTGGTCAAGCAATCATTGATTCGTAAAGGCTGTAAAATCGTCGACGTGACAGGAGGATTCAGTGTAGACAGCTGTTATCTCGCGCAAGAAGCGCAAATTGTCGTTCACTGCGAGCTCAATGAAAAGCTTTCGCAAATCGTAAAACATAACGCGCAACAGCTTGGTGTCGCTAATTTGGTTCCGCTGCATACGGATGGTGTTAAGTTTGTACAAGATCAAGAAGATAATTCTATTGATTACATTTATATTGATCCCTCCCGTAGGGTGAATCATGCCAAGGTATTTTTGTTGGAAGATTGCGAACCTAATATCGTGGCTTTGCAGGATATGTTCTTTCAAAAGTCGCGCTACATCCTTTGCAAACTATCTCCGCTGATGGATATTAATTCAGCGCTACAAAAGTTGAAGCATGTCAAACTATTGTATGTCATAAGTTTAGAGGGCGATTGCAAAGAATTATTGTTCTTACAAGATCGCACATTTGAAGGGGAAACAAAAATTACAGCGATCCGTTTGTCTGCCGACCAGTTACAAAATATTTCCTTCACCCAGCAAGAAGAAAAAACAACACTGGTCAAAACATCAACTCCATTGAAGTATTTGTATGATCCGGATGTAGCACTAACCAAAGCGGGTGCTTTTAAGTCTGTTGCAAAGGCTTTTAGTTTGTTTAAGCTGCATACTCATACCCATTTATATACTTCCGACACATTGGAAAGTGATTTTCTAGGACGAATATTTCAGATCGAAAATGTATATACGTTAGGTGAGTTCAAAAAACTAAACACTTTAGGAAAAGCCAATGTAGCAACCAAAAATTTTCCCATCAAAGTGGATGAGGTGCGTAAGAAATTTAAGATAAAAGATGGAGGTAGCGACTTTCTATATTTCGTTACAGACTACGCGGATAATCACATTGTCATACATTGCTCAAAAATTTTATAAAAGACACTCAGTTTACAATCTTCTATCCTATTCATAGTATATTTATGGCGTTGAGATCAGGGCAATAAAGCCCCTCAAGTTTTAAAATCTATGAATTCACTAAAAATATCTGCTTTAGAATTAGCAACTATTTGTAAAAATAGCAACCCCTCCGAAGCTATCGAACGTGCGGTAGAAGGAGCTCAACATATTGAAAAATTAGGCTACGAAAGGATGTGGTTCGCGGAGCATCACAATATGCCACATATCGCAAGCTCTGCGACATCTGTACTCATCGGACACATCGCTGGCAAGACTAGCACACTTCGTGTCGGTTCAGGAGGTATTATGTTACCCAACCATACTCCATTGGTCGTGGCGGAGCAATTCGGTACTTTAGAAAGTATCTATCCCGGTCGCATCGACTTAGGCTTGGGTCGTGCGCCAGGCACCGACCAATTGACGGCTATGGCTTTACGCAGAAATAACTTAAATACATCATTTTATTTCAAAGATGATATCTTAGAATTGCAGAAATATTTGGATGAGAACAATGTAGATGCAAAAGTTCGTGCTTTCCCGGGAGAAGGTCTAGACATTCCAATTTACATTCTAGGATCAAGTACTGATAGTGCTTATCTCGCGGCTGAATTAGGGTTACCATACGCCTTTGCAGCGCACTTTGCTCCTGCCATGCTCAGACAGGCATCAGCGATCTATCATGAAAAATTCCAACCTTCGCAATATTTGGAACAGCCTTACTTTATCATCTGTGTAAATATTGTGGCTGCAGATACTGTCGAAGAAGCGAATTTCCTGTCTACGAGCTTATTCAACATGTTTGCCGGAATCCTGACTAATCTGCGCAAACCGCTATCTCCGCCTACCGAAAAGCCTATTTACGACGGCATTCCAGAAATTGAACAAGCAGTGCAAAGTATGGTAAGCTGTACTTTCATCGGTACAGAAAAAGAAATTCGGGAAGATGTGCTGACTTTTGCGGAAGAATACCAGGCCGATGAAATAATGACGACAAATTATATATTTGATAATCAAAAACGTTTGAAAGCTTTTGATATTATTGCAAAGGCACTTATTCAAAATTAGAAGATGAAGAATTCTGTACTAATAATTTTATTGGAGACATTTTTATTATTTAGTTGTAATAATAGAAATGAAAGTGATAATACACAAGATTCTACTGTTATCGAGTTGCCAGAATTAACATCAGACAGCTTGGTCGTTGAAACAGAAATCTCTGATGAGACAAATGTAGTGGAAGATGTGATTTTATTTCCTGCCACCTATAGAATATTAAATAGTACAGAATTGAAGGATAAATTAGCTTCTGCGAAATGGAAAGAAATATATAAGAAAGATGGAGTTTACCAGATCGCATACGCTATGTATTATTTATCCAAAATTAATGAGGATCCATGTTCGGGCTATCCGGCACAGGTAATCGAATCAAACAACAAGGCTTTATTGTTGTTTAATATTCCACAAATCCAACCCGGTAAATTGGATACAGTAGCATTTTCGAATGCCATGATAATGCCAAATGAACCGTTTAAATTTGAGTTTAATAGCAAAAGTTACACATTACAGGCTTCCGGAATAACATTTTACGGAAACAATGGTAGCAATCCAAATGGAGATTATACTTTAAAATTGTTTTCGGAGAAATATCCAAAAGGTTTGACACTAATCCATCAAACAGAATATAATGACACGAGCACAGAGTTGGTCGTAATTGCGGATTTCGACAAAGACGGTTTACCTGATTTTATCTTTTCAAGCCCACGAGACTATGAAGAAGAACGCTATTTAATTATTCTATCTTCGGACAACACGACTTATATTGGAGACAGACAATTTGATTGTTAGAATTATCTATCAATTCAGATTAATTTATTCATCAATAACACCACCACACTATACAAATACTAAAAATGTCGCCTTGGAATATTTTGGTAATGGCATATGGAAGCACAAAACTTACAGCCAAAAGATTTCAGCGTCGAGTTTTGCCTACTTTTGCGACCAAAAGTAGGATGCCTGCCCGGCATAGAGGGCAATTTTACTAAAATCTCTACCCTTCCAAATTCAACAAACTATGCTGAGTCGCGGTAAAAATATTCCTAAAAACTATATTCAGTTCATTATCTCTCTGTGCTCCAGATATTCCTACTAAAGGGAATAAAACAGTTACAGATTCTCTGATTTCTTTCACTATCCTTCTAGATTCTGATGCTATTTCTACCAAAAGTTCTGCATTAATATTATCAGGATTTTGATTTACTTCAAGCCATAAAGTGTTTATTAATGAAACAGCGTTCGAAGTATATCCTTCCGATTTTTGTTGATAGCTATCAATTTGGCGAAAACGACTTTTACTGTATTTATCAGCCCAATCGGGATTTTTAGATTTATCAAAAAAGTACTTTTCAACCAGATCCAAAAAACGTTGGTACATACCCAAATAATTAGGGAGCAAAGTTAATTCTGCAAAAGTCATAAACGGTATTTTGTATAAAGCAGAATCTACCCTATTTTCTGAAGGTTTTAGTTCAAAGGCATAAGATTTATCTACACTTACATTATCTAATGAAAAACTATGTGAAGCCGTACATTCCAAGCCAAAAGTATCCCAGTCGTAATGAATCAAAACGTATTCTTTGGGCACAAAGAAAGAATATACTACAGGCTGGCCAGCTACATCTACTCTTTGGGCATTCCCATCGAAAACAAATGCATTCAAAGTAAAATGTGTCAAATGAGGTGCGCCAGTCGCGTATTGCCAAACACCGGTAAGATGATACTGCTCACCATTCCAAACTGCCTTTCCATTTGCTCTTCCACTGCCGCCAAAACATACCTTGGGATCACTAAAAACAACGCTGGCCAAATCGGTATTGATAAAACCAGAAAACATATTTGCTCCCGAGCAGAGTGTGACGGTCCAGGCAAATGCACCATCGTAATAAGCTATTTCTTTGATTAAATTAAATCCATCTAACAAACTTAATTTTAAACCATTATACTTACTGCTAACCCAAATATTAAACCAGTTTTTCGCATAAATAACTTCCAGTTGTTCGGGCACTAATTGCTTAGCTTGAATGGATTTTGCTTGTGAATCGCGGATTACGGCTATTGTTTGTTCGTCTAGGTACATATTATATGGTTTTAGCTTCAAGTTTCATAATTCCTTTCCATTTGATATAGCCAAAAATAGCTACGGTAAATAGAAATGTAGTCAGTGCGGCAAATAGATATAGATCTTTGTGAATCAATAAAGGAATAGCGAAAGCATTACTGATATTGAGCAAAATCCAGTTTTCGATTTTTCGTCTAGCTAATAGCCACATGCCTGCCCACGCGGTAGCAGACACCCATGCGTCCCAAATAGGCACATCAGAATCTGTGAATGTAATAAGCGAAAAATAAAGGATGAAAAATCCACCAAATACGATGGCCAATACGATGCTCCAATCTTTTGGTGTGCAGGAGGTTATAGGTTGTTCTTTCGCTATCTTGTTGGTTTTCCAGTACCACCAGCCATAAATACTCATGATGAGGTAGTACATATTCAAGGCGATATCGGCATATAATTTAGCGCCGAAAAGTACATACATACCCGAAATTATCCCTAAGATGCCAAAGAGGTAATTGGACACCTTATTATTTTTGCTTAAAAGTACTTGAATAATGCCACACAGCACCGAGAATCGCTCCAGCCAGGAGGTAGCTTGAAAGGCTTGAATAATTTGATTGATAATTTCCATTTAAGTGTGTTATATTTTTTAAACTACACTTACGGAAATGCTATAATTTACAGCTAGTAGAAATTAATCCCTACGCCAGCATTACCTGGATCAGGTTCCTTCCGTCACAACGGAATTGGGTATAATCTCAGCTTAAAAAGTAGAGCCTTATAGCTCTACTTTAGCACCCCATAAGTTTCTTATACTTATATTAATCCATTTTCAATACGCGTTGCGAATGCTCACGTACTTCGGCACACAGTGCTGGATTCTCATTTAATGATTGCCCCCAAGAAGGAATCATTTCACGTAATTTATCTTTATATTCTGAAGATTTCGCTCTATCAGGGAAACACTTCTTCAATAATTGAATCATGATCGCCACAGATGTAGAAGCACCCGGTGAAGCACCCAATAATGCCGCGATAGAACCATCAGCACTAGAAACCACCTCGGTACCGAATTCTAATACACCACCATGTTTAGGATCTTTTTTGATAACCTGTACACGTTGACCTGCTTTTTCGATAACCCAATCTTCCATTTTTGCTGTAGGCATGAATTGCTTCAAAGACTCTAATTTGTCTTTTGGTTTTTTCATTACCTCCGTAATCAAATATTTAGTCAAGTCGAGATTATCCAAACCTGCGGACAACATCGGTTTGATGTTAGATAATTTGATTGAAGCTGGCAAATCAAAGAAAGATCCTTGTTTCAAGAATTTAGTAGAAAATCCTGCATAAGGACCAAACAATAAAGCTTGTTTTCCGTCAATATATCGGGTGTCCAAGTGAGGAACTGACATTGGAGGCGCACCTACTGAAGCTTTACCATACACCTTAGCTTGGTGTTTTTTAATGATTTCCTCGTTTGTACATCTCAACCATTGTCCACCTACTGGAAAACCACCATAGCCATTCGCCTCCGGGATACCTGATTTTTCTAATAACAACAGGGAGTGACCACCTGCTCCGATAAAAACAAATTTGGCCTTGATTTCGCGTTTTTCTCCCGTTTTTAAGTCTTTTACTTCGACTTCCCAACGTCCATCATCCTCACGGTCTATATCTTTTACTTCTTGATTGACAGAAATATTAATGTTGGATTTCGTAGCCAAGTGAGCAATTAAGTCTCTCGTCAAAGCCCCAAAATTCACATCGGTACCGATATCCATTTTTGTAGCAGCGATAGGCTCATTACCTACTCTACCTTCCATCATCAAAGGAACCCATTGCTCCAAAAGAGCGGTGTCCTCTGTATATTCCATTCCTTTGAAAAGCGTCTGTTTGGTTAATGCCTCATAACGTGTCTTCAGAAACTGAACATCATCAGCACCAAATACAGCACTCATGTGAGGAACTTTGCGGATAAAATTTTCCGGGTTCTTGATAACTCCTTTTTCCACCAAATAGGCCCAAAATTGTTTGGACACCTCGAATTGCTCCGCAATTGTGATGGCTTTATCGATTTTCACTGAACCATCAGCTTGTTGCGGTGTATAGTTCAATTCACATAAAGCTGAATGGCCAGTTCCCGCATTATTCCATGCATCAGAACTTTCTGCCGCTACCACGTCCAAGCGCTCTAAAATCTCTATATCAATATCTGGATTTAACTCATTGATCAATGTACCTAGAGTAGCACTCATAATACCTCCACCAATTAGCACTACATCAACTTCTGATTTTTGTTTTTTCTTACCCATGACTAGTATAAATTCCAACAAAATTAACATTCATAAATCTATCTAACGAAAGATTTTGTCAATTTATGCTCATATAATTTGAAACTTATCAATAAAAAGTCAACCTACGTTAAAATTTAAAATTCACTGTCATTATTTAATAAGTTAGTACAATTTCAAAATTTGTGTATTTTTGTTGCTAAGGGTTCGGTCAACAACACCACCTCATGTCAAGGGAATAGAAAACTATAAAAATTTATATATGAAATTATTAGAGGGAAAAACAGCTTTAGTAACCGGTGCTTCTAAAGGAATCGGTCGTAAAATCGCCGAAGTATTTGCTCAACAAGGCGCTAATGTGGCTTTCACGTACCTTTCGTCGGTAGAAAAAGGTCAAGCACTCGAACAAGAGTTACAAGCATTCGGCACTAAAGTAGTAGGTTATCGCTCAGACGCTTCAAAATTTGATGAAGCAGAAAAACTTATTAATGACATAGTAGCAGATTTTGGAACTATCGACATCGTGGTAAACAATGCGGGTATTACGAAAGATGGTTTATTATTACGTATGACGGAAGAAAACTGGGATGATGTGATCAATGTAAATTTGAAATCTATTTTCAACGTTACTAAGTCAGCTTCTAAAGTCATGATGAAACAACGTAAAGGTTCGTTCATTAACATGTCTTCTGTTGTGGGTATTCAAGGTAATGCAGGACAAGCAAACTATGCAGCTTCGAAAGCGGGAATCATCGGCTTTACCAAATCAGTAGCTAAGGAATTAGGATCACGTAATATCCGTGCCAATGTAATTGCTCCAGGATTTATCCGTACCGAAATGACCGACGTATTGGATCCGCAAGTAGTAGCAGGCTGGGAAGCAGGTATTCCATTGAAGCGTGCTGGCTCGACAGATGACATTGCTAATGCCTGTTTATTCTTAGCATCAGACTTATCATCGTACATCACTGGACAAACTTTGTCTGTAGATGGCGGTATGGTGTAACCAAAACTTCTTGATGTCTTGTTGAGCGAAGTATAAACAACACTTAAAGTTTAGGAATCCTCAACTGATTCCACATCATAATTATACACTGATCTTATTATTGTAATAAAATGATAGGAAGCGTCTCAAAAATTTGAGACGCTTTTTTTATACTTATATTTGCGCACTATGATAGCTAAAGATTTAGTATTCTCCATTCGCAACGAAGATGATTTTAATCAAATTGCTTTGAAAGTTTTTCAATACCAACTTGAAAATAACAACGTATATGCGCAGTATGTACAGCATCTAAATATTGACATTTCGGCTATCCATCATTACACACAAATACCTTTTCTGCCTATACAATTTTTCAAAACACAAACTGTTTCAACATTACCCAATCAACCTCAAATAACTTTTACGAGCTCAGGTACTACGGGTATGATCAGCAGTCAACACCATGTTTATGATTTGGAATGGTACGAAACAAGTTTTAGAAAGGCTTTTGAGCAATTTTATGGCAATGTGGAAGAAATAGCCCTCTTAGCACTCCTCCCATCCTACTTAGAACGAGAAGGGTCATCGCTTATTTACATGGTAGATGATTTGATCAATTCATCTCGGCAGCCAGAAAGCAACTATTTCCTGTATAATCACGCAGAACTTCATGACATTTTACTTCGATTAAAGCAGAAAGGCACAAAAACCTTATTAATCGGAGTGACCTACGCGCTCCTGGACTTTATTGAAAAGTACCCTATAGATTTTCCGGAGTTAATCGTGATGGAGACTGGTGGGATGAAAGGCAAACGCAAGGAAATGATTCGAGAAGAGCTTCACGATATATTGTGCAGAGGTTTTGGTGTCTCATCCATACACTCTGAATATGGGATGACAGAGCTCCTTTCTCAAGGATATTCTTATGGCAAAGGGATTTTCCAAACACCACCTTGGATGAAAATTTTAATACGTGACACCAATGATCCGCTAAGTCTAATCCACAACAGCAGTACGGGTGCTATTAATGTCATTGACCTAGCCAATATTCACTCCTGCGCATTTATAGCTACACAAGACCTGGGTAAAATCTATCCCGATCATACATTTGAAATACTAGGAAGGTTTGATAATGCTGATATTCGAGGATGCAACTTATTAGTCCAATAAGCAAGTAAGGCGGAACCTCCCGATTCCGCCTTACTTGGTATTACACTATATTATTGAAGACTTGGATCATTAAACGTATTGCCGGCATTGAGATCGCCGGATTCATAACCTTTTTTAAACCAATACATACGCTGTTGAGAGGATCCGTGGGTGAACGACTCAGGATTAGCATAACCTTGAGTACGTTCCTGTATATGGTCATCACCTACAGCCGCTGCGGCTTGCATCCCTTCCACGATATCGTCATAGGTCAGCTCTATACTGGTTAATTTATTGACATAATGCGCCCACACACCAGCATAAAAGTCAGCTTGCAGCTCAGTCATTACCGAAATTTTGTTGTATTCGCGTTCGCGCATTTTAGAACGCATGGCATTTGTCTGCCCCAATACACCGGTCAGATTTTGAATATGATGACCTACTTCATGCGCAATGACATAAGCCAAAGCAAATTCACCCTTAGCACCGAATTTTGTATTTAGCTCGCGGTTGAAACTTAAGTCCAAATACACTTTTTGATCTGCGGGACAGTAGAATGGACCGAATGCCGACTGCCCAACCCCACAACCACCTGTTTCGTGCGCATTTGTATACACGAGTAGCGTAGGCTTCTGGTAATTTTGACCTGCTTGCTTAAATAAATGAGTCCACACCTCATCCGTACTTGTTAGCACAATTTCGGAAAATTCCATCAGACGATCCTCTTCGGGCGTGGATTGATATTCTCCCTGCTCTGTAGTCAATCCTCCCGCTCCTTGCATTTGCTGCAATAGCAGTCCGGGATCTCCTCCCATGAATAAGCCTATCAACAATACAATTACTCCACCAATACCACCAAAAGCTAATTTTGTTCCGCCAGACATACCACGTCTATCTTCGATGTTACCTCCTTTGCGACCTCCTTGCCATTTCATAATTTATATATTTGATTATTAATTTTAATTCAATATTACAAATTCCTTACCAAAAGCGAAAAGAACTTGACCAAAATAACATATCCGACATATATCGGGGATAATTCGTATTTTTGGCTTTTTATTTTAACCTATCATGAGTTTAGAAAAACAACTTCAAGCAAGAAGCGGCAGCCAATGTGAGTTGTGCACGAGCACATCCAATCTTAGTGTATATGAAGTTCCGCCGGTGTCGATTACAAATGCTGATAATAGCGTATATGTATGTCAAACTTGTAAGTCCCAAATCGAAAAGACTGAACAAATTGACGCCAACCACTGGAAAGTATTGAGTGAAACAATGTGGTCTGAGCATCCAGCAGTGCAGGTGATGGCATGGCGGATGTTGAGCAGACTTCGTAATGAAAGCTGGGCAACGGACAATTTGGACATATTGTATTTGGATGATGAAACATTGGAGTGGGCTAAGAAGACAGGCGATCATGAACAAGATGCGACCGTAGAATTTCATCAGGATTCAAACGGCACACGCCTATACGAAGGGGATACCGTGGTACTCATCAAAACTCTAGACGTGAAAGGTTCATCAGTAAATGCTAAATTAGGAACCGTAGTGAAAAACATTCGTTTAGATCCAAACAATACAGATTATATAGAAGGAAAAATCGATGGACAAACTATTGTTATCCTCACCAAATATTTAAGAAAGGGCTAAACTTTTTTGGTCATTTATACAAAATAAAGCGAGCTGTACATTTGACAGCTCGCTTTATTTATGCCACTTTTCTGGACTCACCCCTATTTTCTTTAGAATTTATCAATCAATAATCAAAATTTCTTCTCTTTTAAATTTAAAGTATGAAGAAAACCTAAATGTCCTATTTCTTCATCAATATTAATCACCGGAAACATTATAAAGAATTAAATTAAAGCATATTTACCTACAAATCAAACAATAACACACTCAAAAACAACTCTCCTTAAATATATTTTGCAAAGAGAATTATTTTAAGCAGTGCAGCTTAGCTCAAAACGGGATATTTGCATGAATATCAGTGAATCCTCTCATAGCTAAATGGTTATTTGGCTCATGTTCAATTATTAAATCTCGCTAACATTACTAACTATTTTTAATATATTTTGCGTATAACTATAAGAGTATCGTGCCAATTAGAAAAACATCACAATTAAGGTATTTATTATTATTTGTGATAATAATAACGTTAATCATGCTTTGTAGTATTTTCATCTCACAATATAGACAATACAACGAAGTAGAAGATCGGCTGAATATGGCATACGCCAATAATTCGAAATCTTCCCCTACCCTTTACAAATTATTTTCGACCTTTTCGGAAGTAGACAATTTATTCAGTTTATATGCCAACTCCTTTGACGAAGCCAATCTGAAAGCCTATCAAATTAAGCTAGACACACTTAGTCAAATCATCCATTCCTTGGATACGGTATTACCACCTCAGGAAAATCAAAAAGCGCAAAAAGAAATAGCCATTTTGGATCAATCGCTTTCCTTGGAATACATTAATTTAAAAAAGAAAATAGAAGATCTAATTCTTTTTTCGGAGGAGGAATTGCCGGAGAATAGCTCCGACTTAAGAACGGTTCAGCGCTCTTCAGTACTCAACGTCGATTCAGCAATAAACCGAATTTTGAATGATACTACAGTCAACTCACTGTCCAATGCCGATACCATTGTATTCAAGAAGCAGCGTCTTTTTGACCGAATATTTCGTGCTAAAAATGATACTTTACTGAATACCAACAATTCTACTGTTTTGAATATTAATCAAATTGATATTGTACACAAAAACATTGAGAATATTATTCGGACCAATGAAGCTTCATTCATTAATAATTTTCAAAGTCTGCGAAGAATCTACCTGCAATCCAAATAGCAGGAAAGGAAACTTATTACTATGAATTATAATCTGATCAATGAGCTGAAAAACACCATAGAGAATATTCGTGAGCTGGAGTTCAAAAAATTCCGTGAAGCTGAAAAATCAGATTATATCTTATATAAATATAATATCAACAAATTCAGGATATATGCAATAATAGCTCTCGGCGTCATTATACTCATGCTTTTGTTTATTATTTATTATCAATATGTCGTATCCAAAATCGAGCGAAAACTAACAAAAGAAAAAATATATGCTTCTCAATTAGCAGAAGAGAAAACCAATCTATTGGCAAATATCAGCCACGAGATTCGTACGCCACTCAACTCCCTTAAAAGTGTTATTAAATTATTGTCTAGCAACGAAAAAGAAGATATTGACAAAAAATTATTGATCAATATTGAGTACGACATTAATAACATCAATAATACCGTCAACGACATTTTAAATCTCAGCAAAATCGAATCCAATGCACTTCCTGCCGAGCTGGATGATGTTTATATCTCGCGAATCATTGATGATACCGTAGGCTTACATAGATATCAAGCGGAACAGAAAGGATTACAATTGGTTAATGAAAACATGCTGGATCCTATGCTCATGATTTCATCCAATGAGTTTACGCTAAGACAGATTATTTCTAACCTGGTAAGTAATGCGTTGAAATATACACCTAAAGGCTCAATCAGAGTTGTCAGTAAGATTGTAAAAAACAAAATTATTATTGATGTGATTGATACAGGAGAAGGAATTCCTGAGGACCAATTGGATCAAATTTTTAGAAAATATTATACAGTCGATGGCGAAAGAGCAAAAATAGGCTTTGGCTTGGGGTTACACATATCAGAATTATTGGCCAAGCAAATCGGAGGAAAGTTATTGGTGAAGAGTCAATTGGGTGTGGGATCCGTTTTCTCACTGAAGATTCCTTTCACTCAAGCTAGAAAGAAGAATTCCGGAGCTCCCGCAACGTCTAATGTATTACCAGTAGAGACCTCCATACTCGTGGTCGATGACATAAAATCAACCTGCTTTTGGCGAAACAGCTTTTCAAAGATTATAAAAATATTAAGCTTTTTGAGGATCCAGAAGAAGCGGTTTCTTATATTGAAGAATATAGACCAATGTTGGTAATCACGGACGTACATATGCCAAAACTTACAGGCTGGCAGGTATTAGAAAAAATTAAATCTAATAAAGAGTTGAGCCAAACTAAGGTCATGGCCAATTCTGCGGAACAAAGTTTTACGAAAGACAACGAAGCACCCTATCAGTTTGATGCGGTACTAGATAAGGGATTTGACCTCCAAACATTATCCACTTTGTACAATAGCTAAGAATAAAAACGAATAATGCCAGCCGAAAGGCCTGGCATTATTCTTTTATCAAGGCTCGATCCAGATGCACATATCCCCCATCCACATGAATAAGTTGCCCAGTAGTATGGCTGGAGCAATCTGACAAAAGAAATACAGCTGTATTCGCTATCTCTTCGACAGTCGTCATACGATTTTCTAGCGGAATACGATCTGTAATCTTTTTTAATGTTTCGGCTGGATTATCCAATGTTTCTATCCAGGTATCATACTGTGGAGTCGCACATTCGGCCACCACAATGGCATTTACACGAATCCCATAGGGTAAAAGTTCAACGGCCCATTCACGGGTGAGTGCATTGCGCGCACCATTTGCAGCAGCATAACCGGAGGTTCCGCCCTGACCAGTTTCGGCCGTCTTGGAGTTGATATTTAAAATGGTACCTTTTGTTTTTTTTAATGCCCCTAAAGCATGTTGAACGGTCAGGTAATAATGCACTACATTCTTATGGTATGATTCTATGAAACCTTCATAACTGCCATTTTCTAATCCAACTCCATCGTTCTGACCTGCATTATTCACCACACCATCGATACGGCCATAATGAGCTAGTGCAACTTCTACAGCAATTTTACTTTCTTCGGGATTGGATAATTCAGCTTCTACGCAGAGACATTTTCCGCCTAATGAAAGAATCTCTTGTTCGACTATTTTGTTGTCCTGCTGCTTTCTTCCCACGATGAGAGAAATCGCTCCCTCTTTGGCTAATGCAAGGGCAATACCGCGTCCGATGCCTTTAGCAGCACCCGTCACAATAAAAACTTTGCCTGTTAAGTTTAGTTTCATAGCAATTATTTTAAATTGTAAAATTTTGAGGCATTTATTCCCCAGAACATATCAAGTTCCTCTGCAGTAAAATCCTGCAAATTCTCCGCAACAATTTGGACACTTTGTTCGTATGAAGCTGCCAACAAACTTACTGGCCAGTCCGAACCGAAACATATACGATTTTTGCCAAAGCAGCGGATCACATGATGAATATAAGGTTCAAACTGCTCTACACGCCAATTGGACCACTCAGCCTCTGTGGCTAATCCGGAGACTTTACAATACACATTAGAGCACGCGGACAATTCTTCTATAAACAAAGCCCAATCATCAAATTCTTTTGTTCTGATTGCAGGTTTTGCCATATGATCCAATATGAATTTCTGTGCAGGATTAGCACGTACACAAGCTAGGGTACTGGCATAATGTCTAGGATGAATGAGCAAATCATATGTAAACCCATATTTTGTCAATTGACTAATGCCATTCTGAAATGCATCGGTTGTAAGAAAATCTGCATCCTGCTCCCCTTCCACAATATGTCGGAATCCTTTAATTATATCATGTTGGGCAAAATCTGCAAGATATTGTTCTACCTGTGGCGATCGTAAATCCACCCAACCTACTACACCCTTGATCATTTTGTACACTTGTGCAAGCTCTACCAGAAATCGTGTCTCTTGATGTGACTGATCCGCTTGTACAGCTACCGCACCATCGAAATGATTATTTTTTAGAATATGTGAAATATCATTGGGTAAAAAATTACGACGGATGGTAGACATTTCTTCTGTTATCCACGCATCGCGCTGTGAATCATATAACCAAAAATGTTGATGTGCATCTATTCGCATACCTATTTTTTATAAGCTAATACCTCTTGACGCTGCTCGCCCAAATACTCCGCACCCAATTCAATGATATCTCCTTCTTGAAGATATATTGGGGGATTAAATCCTAAACCGACTCCTGCCGGTGTACCTGTAGAAATAACATCTCCAGGCAATAAGGTCATAAATTGGGATACATACGATACAATAAAAGGCACGGAGAAAATCAGATTACTCGTGTTTCCATTTTGGTATATTTTCCCATTCACTTTAAGCCATAGCTTCACATTGTGGATATCGGGTATTTCATCTGGAGTCGTCAGTACAGGCCCCATAGGTGCAAATGTATCACAGCCCTTACCCTTATCCCATGTTCCTCCTCTTTCGATTTGAAATTCCCGTTCTGAGACATCATTATGCAATACATAACCTGCCACATAATCCAAAGCTTCTGATTCCTCTACATAGGTAGCTCGCTTGCCGATGACGATTCCGAATTCTACCTCCCAGTCTGTTTTCGTGGAATTCTTAGGAATCATCACGTGGTCATTTGGACCTACCAAAGCCGTTGTCGACTTTATAAATATGATAGGTTCCGCAGGAAGTGCGGCGCCCGTTTCTTCGGCGTGATCTTTATAATTCAATCCTATACATACTATTTTGGATGGTCGGGAAAATGGTGCTCCCAAACGTACTCCAGCTGCGATCTCAGTCAGATCTGATTTATTTTCTTCGATATAAGTTTGCAATTTCGCCAAGCCATCATTTGCAAAAAAATCCTCATCATATTGGGAAATAAAAGATGAGACGTCATAATTCACCCCAGCTATTTGTACTCCTGGTTTCTCTTGTCCTGCTTCACCGAATCGTATAAGTTTCATGCTTAATATGTATTATAAAAGTGTTAGTTGTTTAGTTTAATAAATCCTCCATCGATAGGATAATCATTGCCCGTGATAAATGCGGCATCGTCCGAACATAAGAATAAAGCCAATTTAGCGATTTCTTCTGGTTTTGCCATACGACCTATAGGTTGAGAACTAGATAATTTGGCAAACATTTCTTCCTCCTTACCCGGATAATTTTTAGCGATAAAACCATCCACAAAAGGTGTATGAACGCGCGCCGGAGATATGGAATTACAACGGATATTATCTTTCATATAATCCCTCGCTACCGATAAACTCATCGCATGTACAGCACCTTTGGTCATCGAGTACGCAAATCGATCAGGTATTCCAACCAAAGCAGCTATAGATGCCAAATTTAGGATGACTCCGCCACCTTGATTCTTCATCTGTGGGACAACCGCATAGAGCATATTATAAGCGCCCTTGACATTCACTTCAAATAAATGGTTAAAGTCAAGCTCAGAGCAATTTTCTAAATTCCCCACATGCGCTATACCTGCATTATTCACTAGAATATCTATTTTGCCAATAGCTGCGGTAATCTTCATAACATCAGCTTGATGGGATACTGAACAGACGTGCAATTGTGCGTCACCACAATCATTCACAATGGAATCGACGACTTGACGTCCTTGTTCTTCATTCAAATCCATGATATGCACGCTTGCTCCTTCTTGGGCAAACAATTTGGAAATCGCTTCACCGATTCCACTACCTCCACCCGTTACTACAGCAATTTTTCCTTTTAGTTTTGACATAAATTATAATGTTAAATAGTTATTATAAAGACACTCCTCTACGCCAAGGAATAAAATCATCTTGACCCAATAATACCGATTTCGGCATCTCCTCACCACTAGCGACCTGTATTACATACTCTAAAATCCGGTGCGCAGCTTCTTCTATACGCTCTTCGCCATCGATAATGGTTCCGCAATTGATATCAATGGCATCAGGCATACGCTGATAGGTAGCTGTATTGGTTGATATTTTGATTACCGGCACAATAGGATTGCCCGTTGGCGTTCCCAATCCTGTGGTAAACAATACAATATTAGCACCTGCAGCCACCTCGGCCGTCGTGCTTTCTACATCATTACCCGGAGTACAGAGCAGGTTCAAGCCCGGCTTATCCGCGAGTTCGGGATAATCCGCTACATGCACAATGGGTGAAGTACCGCCCTTCTTAGCTGCACCTGCAGACTTAATAGCATCCGTGATAAGTCCATCTCGAATATTTCCCGGCGAAGGATTCATATAAAACCCAGACCCATCAGCTTCAGCTTTTGCATTGTATGTCGTCATCAACGAAACAAAACGTTGAGCGATTTGGTCATCCAGGCAGCGATCACTCAATTCTTGTTCAACACCACATAATTCAGGAAATTCGGACAATATAACCGAACCACCCAAAGTGACTAACATATCGGATACATAACCTACGGCAGGATTTGCGGAAATACCTGAAAAACCATCGGAGCCTCCACACTCCAACCCTATGCAAAGCTTGCTCAAAGGCGCATCTTGCCGTGTCTGCATATTGGCTTGTGACAACCCCGCGATGGTCATTTTCAACGCCTTATTCATCAGTACTGCCTCGGTACCTTCCTGTTGATGTTCTAAAATATACAAGGGCTTTTCAAATTCAGCATCACGTTTTCTAATTTCCTCACGCAAAATAGAAGCTTGTGCATGCTGACAACCCAGACTAATCACCGTAGCACCAGCGACATTCGGATGTGTGATATACCCCGCAAGCAGTCCGCATAATGCATCGGAATCCATTCTGATCCCTCCACACCCCAGCTCGTGATTCAAAAACTTGATACCATCAACGTTTTCAAAAACACGCTCCTTCGTAGCTAAGGCAGTACTTGCATTCAGATCCATTTGCATCAATTCGTCCACAGAAGCACCCGCTTTATATTTTGCTAATAATAAATCAACCTCTTGCGAATAATCCTTGCTCTGTATATTGTATCCGAGTTTATCTTCCAAAGCATCTTTTAGCGTCAAAATATTACGATTTTCACAAAATACCAAAGGGATGACTAGCCAATAATTCGCTGTCCCCACTTTACCGTTGGAACGATAGAACCCTTTAAAAGTTTTGTTTGCAAAAAGCGATACATCCGGCTTTATCCAATCTAGTTTTCGTTGTTTAACGGTGTATTCACCACTTGCGTGGCGTGTATTCTCCACTGTAAGCACAGAGCCTTGCGGCAAATAATAATTCAATTTACCAACTAATACCCCATACATAAAGATCTCATGATTTGCATCAAAATCAGCTATCGTGAATTTATGCTTAGCACGTACAGCTTTTTTAAGTATAAATCTCTTGTCCTGAAACAGGATCTCGTATCCCACTGGAAGATCTTGCAACGCCACCAGAACGTTATCGTCCGGATGTATCTGCAAATATTTTAACCTTATTTTTTCCATTACAACTGAAAGATTTTATCCATTAATACCCATTTCTCGCCTTCCGCAGCTCCAGGAAGCGCCTGTTGGTATTTCCACATTAAGTCCTCCCATTCTTTGACTTTTGGATTCGTCTTATCCACATTTGCCTTGCGTTCAAAACTAAACTCTTCTGTGACTTCCATGACCATAAACAGCCGATTTCCAAACTTGTATATTTCCATATTTTCTATACCTGCATCCTTAATGGACGCTTTTATTTCAGGCCACACTTCTTGGTGGTAGCTGACATATTCGGAGATTAACTGCGGTTCATCCACCAAATCCAATGCTAAAGCATATCTTTTCATATTTATAAAATTTCGCTTTTGTCGGCAGCAAGTTCACGCGTATTCCAAGCAAACACCAATACCACAAGAAAACAAAGCAAGACGACACTGTAAGAATAATTAATATAGGCTGTCCCATCTGTAACCAAACTCGCTAAAGGCGGAATGACAGCACCACCAACGATGGCCATAATAATAAAGCTGGAGGCAGATTTTGTATCAGCACCAATGCCGCTAATACCTATGGCAAATATCGTAGGAAACATGATGGACATAAAAAATGGTATGGCGACCAAAGCGTATAAGGTTATATAACCCGATCCAAAAATCACCAAAAAGCACAATAAAGCAGAAAAAATGCTGTATAACATTAATAACTTGTAAGGCGCTACATAGCGCATAAAGAAGGTCCCTACAAATCGTCCTATCATAAATAATAAGCCCGCCAATCCTGCATAATATTTGGCTTCTTGGCCTGACATCGCTAGTGAATCTTCGGCAAATACCAATAAAAAACTAAACACATATATCTGTGCTCCCACATAAAAGAACTGCGCAATCACTGCCCAACGGACATTTTTGTGTCGAAGACTGGCAAAGAAGCCTCTTTTATTTTCAGTTTTTTCTTCTTTAATATCCGGAAGTTTGGTAAAAAAGAACAAAATAGTAACCAATAGTATAATCAAACCTAGAACAATATAGGGTCCTTTGACCAAGGCTGTCTCAGCCTGAATATACGCTTGCTTTGCAACATCGCTCATAGCCGCTAATTCTTCTGTAGATTTTGGTTCTTCAGCCAAAATAAAAACACCACCTACAATGGGTGCTATACTCGCCGCTAACCCATTAAAAGATTGAGCAAAATTTAGCCTTTGGGTAGCCTTCGCGGGATCGCCCAACAGCGTAATATATGGATTAGCTGCAGTCTCCAGAATCGTGAGGCCACATGATAACACAAATAAAGCGGTCAAGAAAAAAGGATAACTGACCATATTTGCAGCCGGAACAAAGAGAAAACAACCCAACGCAAATAAACTTAACCCAACTAATATGCCCGACTTATAGCCATATTTCTGCATAATAATTCCGGCAGGAATAGCCAAAAGAAAGTATGCAAAAAATACTGCTGAGTCAACAAGGGATGCTTGCAAGTGAGTCAGGCTAAAGGCACTACGCAAATGCTTAATTAATATGGGATCGAGATTATGAATAAACCCCCAAAAAAAGAAAAGGGAGGTAATTAATATAATCGCAAACGTATACTTGGTTATCTTGCTCATAAGGTAATTATATATTGGATAAATAAAATTAACCTTTTCCGCCAACAAATAAATAAACCAATTTATCTATAATATACACTATATTATCCCATTATTGTTTATTTTTAGGATATCATAGAATATGCACTTAATACAACCTTATGAAGATCAAAAAGCTAAGCCTTTCCGAAAGTTATCATAAGCGATTTCATGTGCGTCAAGATACCATACCCCAACATCATAATGTATGGCACTATCACGAAGAAATTGAGTTTATATATATATCAAAAGGCAATGGAACTTTGTTTGTCGGAGATTGCATACAGCCTATCGTTGCAAATAGCTGTGTACTCATTGGGCCCAATATCCCCCATTATTGGCTTTTCAGTGATACTTTACAGGATGAAGACAGCATAGACTGTGTGGTAATACATTTTCATGCGGACTTTTTAGGCAGAGAGTTTTATGAATTGGAAGAAACAAAAAGTTTAAAGGATTTAATTACTTCCTCTTCCAAAGCAATGCTTCTGAGTTTCTGTCCCGATCACATTGCTCCTTTATTTCTTCAGATATTAAATGAAAAAGAGGTCTTAAAAATCACCAAACTTATCGAATCGCTGTACTTTTTTGACCAGCATAATCCGAAAAATCTACTGAGTGAAAATTATGCGGTGCTGAATCATTCGATCGATATAAAACGTATGAATGATGTCATCAACTACGTCAAAGATAACTACAGAAGCAAAATCGAACTGGATGAATTAGCTAATCTTGCAAAAATGACCAAAAATTCATTTTGCAGGTATTTTAAGCAAAAAACAGGAAAGACTCCCATTCAGTTTGTTTCCGAACTGCGCGTATCTCATGCTTGTCGATTGCTCAAATCCAGCGACAAAAACCTAAAAGAAATTTGCTATGAAAGTGGCTTCAATAGCTTTGTTAATTTTCATAAAATATTCAAGAATATTACGCACACTAGCCCAAAACAGTACAAAAATCAAAACATCCCTACTACTTAACAGTAATGCTCCCTATGACCCAAACTGTACAATTTGGTATTGATCAATTCTTACAGCACTATACTACATATAAAAACAAAAGAATAGCCTTACTGTGTAATGCTGCATCCTTGACTGCAGAAGGTATGCATTCGCGTTTGGCCTTACAAAATGCTGGATTCAACCTCATCAAACTCTTCTCTCCCGAACATGTTTTTGACACTACTGGTGCGGATGGTGCATTTATCCATCATAATATGGATAAAGAGACACGCCTACCGATTATAAGTTTGTATGGAGATAAACTCGCTCCTAGCGCCGAAGATCTCGCTGATGTAGACGTGGTACTCATAGATTTGCCCGATATTGGTGCCCGATTCTATACGCACCTCTGGACAATGACACATATGCTTGAAAGCTGTTGCGAGCATCAGACACCGGTGATGGTTCTTGATCTTCCCAACCCTTTTTCGCATGGCTTAAATCTCGCTGAAGGTCCTTTTTTAGATGGATCCTGCAGCTCCTTTATTGGAAGATGGAATATTCCGATCACCCACCAATGTACATTTGCTGAGTTAGCACTGTATTTTAAAAATATCCATTATCCAACAATCGATATGACGTGTGTAACCATGGATAGTTGTTCATGTATTATATGAAGCCGCTAAGCATGAATTACCTGAAGCACAGATCAGTATAGTAACATACACCCCTAATCATGGACAGTACGCGCAGCAAGAATGTTATGGTCTTAAAATTACACCGATTCAAATCGAAAATTTTCAACCCATCGACTATTTCTTGCGCTTAATCCAACTCATCATGCGCTTGTGGCAAAATGCGGTTAAAGAAAGAAATTACTTAACGAATGCCAACCCATCTGGAAGTCAACATTTGGACAAATTACTGGGTATACCGCATGCTTTCGACTATATTAGGGAACATACCGTCGATACAAAAAAGTATATTGATAGCTGGATTGAATCTATGCGCCCCTACTTACTCTATTAAAATCCAAAAGCTCAATACCTTGGACAGATATTGAGCTTTTTACTTCTAAAACAAGCTTTCTTTACATTCTGCCTACGACTACTTTAAACAGCTTATCGTAATCAAAATATTTAATAGCAATATCTTGCACTTTGCTGCCATCCATTTGTTGAATCACTTCGGAATAATAGTGATAATATTCTGTTGTCAGCCCGGAGAAATATACTTTTTTGAACTTATCCACGTGAGAAAATATACTTTCCAAACTTCCCAATAATGAACCTTGCATATAATTTTTCACGAGTTCGATTTCTTCTGCGGCTGTTTTTTCTTGGCGCAGAATATCAAATTCGTTGTGTATCTCCTGTAAGGTCTGTGTGGTCACATCTACACCTACCTCTGTTGCCAAAGTCATGAAAGCAGTGTACTTTAAATTCCCGATATACGAACCAATACTATAGGTATATCCTTTTTCTTCACGGATATTTTTCATGAGACGGGATCCAAAGAAACCTCCGAAAAGCGTATTTACAAATTGAATAGCCGGAAAATCAGGATGTACACGGTTTACAATTTGACATCCCATACGTATCGCTGATTGCAATGAATCTTCTCTTTGTTCGTATTTCAAATCCGTAGAAGCTGTTTGGAATTCAGGCAGTTTAACTTCTACTGCAGATGCGTTATTGGACCATTCATTTCCAAATAATGTGGCTGTCATCTGTGCGATATCTTCATTAACTCTACCTGCAACAAATAACGTACAATTATCTGGGCGAATTTGGCTGTTATATAGAGTTAGTAATTCCTCACGTCGTACACTGTCAAAGGTAGATTCCGTAGGAATCACACCGTATCGCGTGCCCTTGAATACTTCTTTGTAAAAATTACGTCGAGCCAGTACATCATTCTTTTGCAAAGATATTTGCAAGTTTTGCTTATTATTACGAATGTACGTACCCAATTCGGTCTGAGGCAGAATCGAATTTTGTAAGATATCTGCCAGAATTGGAAGAATCTTACCCACATACTTATGCATGGTGTAGACCGTCAGTGAAGTATGATCGTAGCTGTATTCTGGCATCAAATACGCACCGTAGAAATCGATAGTATCAGCTATCTCGCGAGAACTAAGTGTTTTCGTCCCCTCTTTGAGCATGGATGATAAAATCGGATTTAACGTCGCCAGCTCTTCCTCCAACAACACATTCGAAAATATGAATTCAAACTTCAACAGATCTATATCATTTTGCTGAAAAACAAACACTTTCAGCCCATTGGGATAACTTGTCGATTCGGGCTGAACTAACGATATTTCTTTTATATTTTGAAATTCTGGAGCAAGCGTTCTATTCAACATTTTCTTTTTGTTTGGATTGGTAATAAAGAGTATTTGAGTTTTCCTCCGTAAATATTTGATTTGCTAAACGAGTGATATCCGATGAAGTGACTGCTTCGTATTTCGAAGTTTCGTGGTTGTAGTCTTCCGCCTTATTGAGCATTTCAAAAAATGCCAAATTCATGGCTTTATCCAAAATGGACAATTCTGCAAATAGCATAGTCGATTGAATCTTGTTTTTCACTTTCTGAAGCTCAACCTCTTCTACCGCATGGGTTTTAATATTTTCGAGTTCTTTCCAAATATATTTTTCAGCTTCTTCCAGAGAGATATGTGGCAAAGGCTTACCCTCCACAACAATCAAATTGGTATCTATGCTTCCCATCATATAAGCA
Organism: Sphingobacterium alimentarium; assembly: GCF_004342685.1. Classification (GTDB taxonomy): domain Bacteria; phylum Bacteroidota; class Bacteroidia; order Sphingobacteriales; family Sphingobacteriaceae; genus Sphingobacterium; species Sphingobacterium alimentarium. Next base: position 10,976 of record NZ_SMBZ01000010.1, on the reverse strand, counting down.
TTGATTTCGCTAAAAAGCTGATTTTCTTTAACCAATGCACGATATAATCGAGACGAAGCACCTCGGGAAAGCAAATCTGTAATTAAATCTGTGGCATAATAGTCTGCTGACAGTCTATCTGGTCCATGGAAAGCAATATAAAGCGCATCAACGGGGACATCCGCTTCCACCCATTCTTTGCGCGCCTCCGCTTGCTTTGGCTCTTGTGGAATATCGCGCACGAATGAATTTCCAGCAGGAATACTCCCAAACCATTTATCCGCCAAAACTTTCACCTCTTCCAGATTTACATCACCCGCAACCACCATAATAGCATTTTGAGGGGTGTAGTATTTGTGAAAGAAGGCTTTGACATCCTCCATTTTGGCATCTTCAATATGCTTCAATTCTTTTCCAATAGTTGCCCACCGATAGGGGTGCACCTTATATGCCAAAGGACGAAGCTTCAACCATACATCACCATAAGGCTGGTTCAAATAACGTTGTTTAAATTCCTCACAAACTACCTGTCTTTGAACCTCTAAGCTTTGATCACTAAAAGCTAAACTTAACATCCGATCACTTTCCAACCAGAAGGCTGTTTCTAAATTATTGCTCGGTAATGTGATGTAGTAATTTGTGATATCATTGCTCGTAAAAGCATTATTCTCGCCACCTACACTTTGCAAAGGTGCATCATAGTTTGGAATATTTACTGATCCGCCAAACATGAGGTGTTCAAATAAGTGTGCGAATCCAGTTTGTTCGGGAGATTCATCCCGCGCACCTACTTTATATAGAATATTTACCGCTGCCATGGCAGTGGTATGGTCCTCATGGACAAGGACCGTCAAGCCATTATCTAATCGGAATCGACTAAAATTTATCATTAATTATTAGTTATTACACCCATTGTATATCTTTTTTGAGCAAATCTAAAGTCTTTTGCTCTGCAGAGTTTGGCTCTGCCTTGAAATCATAAAACCAGTTGGCCTGAGCGGGTAGACTCATCAAAATGGATTCTATTCGTCCATTAGTTTCTAAACCAAATTTAGTTCCCGAATCGTACACCAAATTAAACTCCACGTAGCGACCTCTGCGAAGCAGCTGCCAATCTTTCTCTTGTGGAGTAAATGATTGGGCACGGTGTCGGTTGGCTATTTCGATGTAAGTAGGCGCAAAAGTACGTCCCAAATCACACGAAAAATCAAATAGTTGTTCGTAAGCTAAACCTGTCTTTTCGGGTGTCAGCTTGTCGTAGAAAACTCCACCTATACCACGTGTCTCATTACGGTGTTTGATAAAGAAATAATTATCCGCCCAGGTTTTAAAATCCTTGTAAAAATCTGAGTGATGCTGATCACACACATTTTTCATCTGCTGATGAAAGAATTTTGCATCTTCCTCTACCACATAATGTGGTGTCAAATCGATCCCCCCCCCAAACCAACGTATCTGCTCATTGAGTTCGAAATAACGAATATTCATGTGAATGATAGGAACATGCGGATTGTTAGGGTGTAATACAATTGAAACACCCGTTGCAAAAAAATCTTCTTCCTGCACACCGAAAGCCTTTTTTATCGGCTCGGGCAACTTGCCGTGCACAGCCGAAAAATTCACCCCACCTTTTTCCAGAACATCACCATGCTGAATAATTCGGGTTCTCCCACCACCACCACCTTCACGCTCCCACTTTTCTTCCTGAAATTTAGCTTTTCCATCAAATGCTTCTAAAGCCGTAGTGATTTCGTCTTGAATCTGTTGGTAGGTGGCAGCTATATGTTCTTTTGATATCATGTAAATTAGTTCATTTTTTGAGCCAAAATATTCATTTCTTTCATTGCGGGGCTTTTGTTGTACAATATCTCATACACCATATTGCATATCGGCATATCCAATTGATGACGGGCAATAATACTTTGTATACAGCCCGATGCATAGTAGCCTTCTGCAACCATATTCATCTCCAGCTGAGCGGATTTAACGCTATATCCCTTTCCGATCATATTACCGAAAGTACGATTACGGCTGAATTGAGAGTATGCTGTAACCAGCAGATCCCCCAAATAAGCCGATGCGTTGATATCACGTCCCGATGGATTGATATTATCCATAAAATACTCCATCTCACGTATCGCATTGGAAATAAGGACGGCTTGAAAGTTGTCCCCAAAACCCAGCCCATGGCCAATGCCACCCGCAAGGGCATATATATTTTTTAGTACCGCGCCATATTCAATGCCCAGCGTATCATCTGAGATGATGGTATTGATATATCTGCTTTCATAAAAGCGAGCGACTAGCTTCGCTTTCTCCACATCATTACAGCCAAAAGTAAGGTAGGATAATTTTTCCTGCGACACCTCTTCAGCATGACAAGGACCTCCAATGACTATAATATTATCTTCTGCAATCTGGTAGCGCTCACACAAGTACTCGCCGACGATTTGATTTTCATCCGGAATAATTCCCTTGATAGCGGACACAATGATCTTTTCTTTGAAATCCTCAGCCGTCAGATCTTTTAAGGCATCTTTCAGATAGGCTGCAGGTGTATTTAATACAATAATAGCACTATTATCAAATACGTATTTTGGATCTGGTGAAATATTCTCCATAGGAATCTTCACTTCCACCGCTGTCAGATAACTAGGATTGTGCCCAAAGGACGCAATATAATCGATATCTTCCTGCTTTCTTACCCACCAATATATTTCTTTTTCTGATTGATTGTCCGTCAGCATTTTAATCATAGCTGTGGCCCAACTACCGCTTCCGATGACACCAATACGGTTCGAAATGTTTATATCCATATTATTTTGCTTGCTTCAAAGATACTTAATATTAATTTATCGCCTATTTTTTGGTAAATTTAATGGTAATAAAATGACTTTAATTATCTTCCCGCATAGACATTAACTAGTAAAGAATGACAGAAAAAGAAAAGATGCTGCAAGGACTGCCCTATTTGGCCTCCGAAAAAGAACTACAACAGACTCGGCTTCATGCACAGCGGACTTGTTTCAGATATAATAATACGGATCCCAAACACTTGAAGGAGCGAAAATCGATTATTCGCGGACTGTTCGAAGCTACTGATGCCCTATTTTGCATCGAACAGCCTTTTTATTGCGATTATGGTTCAAATATCTCCATCGGTAATAATTTCTTTTCGAATTATAACCTGACCATTCTCGACTGCGCTAAAGTCACGATAGGAGAAAATGTAATGTTAGGACCGAATGTAGCGATTTATACGGCAGGTCATCCGATTCACCCCGAAACGCGCAATTCGGGATTGGAATATGCTTTTCCGGTACATATTGGCAATAATGTGTGGATTGGAGGTAATACTGTCATTAATCCAAATGTGACAATTGGTGACAATACGGTTATAGGTTCCGGATCTGTGGTGACACGCGACATTCCGGCCAATGTAATAGCAGTCGGCAACCCATGCAAAGTAGTGCGAGAAATTACGGAAGAAGACAAGAATTATTACTATAAAAACAAGTTGATATAAAAAAACCCCGAGCGGAGAGCACGGGGTTTACCAAACCAATTATTAACCTAAATATGAAATTATTGAAAATTTTATATTCGCTTTTTAAAAACAACAATCATACCAAAAAGTAATAAATGTTATATTATTTAAAAAAATAACCAAAAAGAAACCCCTAAAGCGGAGAACTTTAGGGGTTACCAAACCAATTATTAACCTAAATATGAAATTATGAATATTAATTTCTACAATTAAAACGCAACCGCAGATTAAATAGTATATCCATAATTTGTTTTAACATTTTTTAACAAATCAATTAATGGCAGAGGGTGCAATAATTTCTACCACCTTTTCGCCGAGACGCGTGATATCAGATTTTAGCCCAAATAAAATAGTAACAGCATGAAACGGTCTTCCTTGCAATTTGGTAAAATGTCGCATATACCCTATCTCCCCTCCCAAAAAGAAACTTTTGAACTTATAATCGGCACCTACCCCCACTTTGGCCCCCACAGCAAATGACCTATCATAATCAATCTTCACAATGGATTCCAATTCCTGTGCCCGTGGCTCACTGACCAATCCGAAACTCGGGCCTCCGTACACATAGGTATTAAGCCGTTTGAGCTGCTTCCGCGTGCCTCCCGCGAGGCTGAGCATATATACACTTGCGTTACCGTTCTCTATATAATGGTCATACTTTGGGTCCTCGAGCTGCTGATCATATGAAAAATTAAACATGTATAACGCTGGATATAAGTAGTATTTTGGATTTTTCAGTGCAATATCCAAACCCATACTTCCCGCGAACAACTTGGGTGAAAGCACTTCTTTTGTTTTCCCTATTGGCAGGGCCAATCCCGTTCCAGCGAAATAATAAATTTTCCGATAGTGAATTGTATCTGCACCGCTTTGGGCATAAGAAAATTGAATAGCAAACAATAAGCTAAGCAATAGTGTGATGTTTTTTACCATAAATATCTATAGGCATTATTATTCCTTAACAGTAAATTGCTAGAAATGTTTTGCCCTTGATATTCCATCCCTAGGAGGGATACAGTTAAAAAAGCATTATAAGAAATTCTTGCCTTGAGGACCTTGGTTGAATATTAAGTCAATTACGCTCAGGTCTGACAAAAAGCCATGTCTATCCTCAAAGATCTGATAGTAAGGCTTCGGATTAGCATAAATAGACGCTTTCTTGGGATGAATAACATGTCTAAAATCCAAATCCCCGTAATCCTTTTCGTATGTATCGGTAAACCCTATCGTACGTTTAATCTTCAAACATTTCAGAACTAATTCCAGCTGCGCTAAATTGAAATCAAACAAGTAGTCAAATTTGCGCGTATAGAAAGGTCTGAAATCATCCTCATAATATTCAAAATAAGCAGAACTTCGATAAGCTGTCTGCAAACTCAGCCAGTGTAAACGTTGCCATTCATGATCATAAGCAATTTTAACATCCTTCATCCCAATACGCTCCTTACGACCATGCTGAATAGGAACTATCAAATCCAGCACACCATTAGCAGTAGCTATTTGGGTACGATTCCGAAAAGTCTGCTTGGGGAAATGTTCGTATTTATCAAGAACTATATCTCCTTCATTTTTTGCTATAGCATGAAAGTATGAAACTGGAGGAAGGTAACTAGCTGATAAAATGATTGAATTTGACATATTTCTACTTACTTATTAAAAATTAGTGCAAAAATAAGTTAATTTGGGGATATTTGTGGTATCGAAAAACAAGATAGATTAATGAGCAAAAGCCTTCTTCGATTTTTATTTTGGAGTTTATCCAGACTGCCTTTCAGCGCATTGTATATGCTCTCTGACACGCTCTACATTCTTGTTTACCATATTTTTGGATATCGTAAAAAGGTAGTATTCAAAAATTTAAGAAATTCTTTCCCTGAAAAATCCGAGGCCGAAATTCAAGATATTGCTAAGAAATTTTATAAATATTTTCCAGATTTGATCGTTGAATCCATCAAAATGGCGAGCATTTCGCGGCAAGAGGTAGAAAAACGAATTGAATTACTAAATCCCGAAGAAGTCTACCGGCATTTTGATGCGGGCAAAGCCGTTATTGGTGTCACCGCACATTACGGAAACTGGGAATTAGGGATTTTAAGATTGTCTTTGATGACGGAATTCCCTAAGCTCGTCATCTACAAGCCACTAAACAACAAGGATTTTGACAGTGTCTACAATACTATTCGAACACGCTTTGGTGCGACAATGGTGCCTATGAAGCAAATCTTGCGGCACATTGTACGTCTTAAAAACACACCACATATTAGCATATTCGTTGCGGATCAGACACCCGTTTATCAAGATTCAGATTATTTTATGACCTTCTTGAATCAGGAAGCGTTAGTATACACGGGCACAGAGCGCATTGCCAAAATGACAAATAATCCGGTGGTCTATTGTCATATCGGACGGAAGGCCAAAAGAGGGCATTATTATTGTAAATTTACCACATTAATAGAGGATCCCAAGGATTACAATGAATATGAAATAACGCATATACATAATCAATTCACGGAGAAGATGATACAAGAGAATCCTCCCTATTGGTTGTGGACGCACAATCGTTGGAAAAGACAGAGAAGAAATAAAATATGATAAATTATCCGAAAGTATCTGTTGTAATTTTGAACTGGAATGGACGATTTTTTTTAGAAAAATTTCTCCCTTCCGTATATAATAGCACATATCCAAACATCGAATTTGTCATTGGTGACAATGGGTCGACAGACGATTCTTTGGATTTTGTGAAAGCAAATTACCCGCAGATTCGAATTATTCAAAATGACCAAAACTATGGCTTTGCAGGCGGATACAATAAAGTATTGGAGCAGGTCCAAACGGATTATTATATTTTATTAAATTCGGATGTAGAGGTAACAACCCACTGGATCGAACCCGTGATTGAAATGATGGAAAGGGAAAATTATGTAGCCGCCCAACCCAAAATACGAGCTTTTCACAAGAAGACACATTTCGAACATGCAGGTGGTGCTGGCGGATATTTGGATAAATGGGGCTATCCATTTTGCAGAGGACGCATCCTACACGTCACTGAGGAAGATCGAGGGCAATACGACACCGAAGAAGAAATTTTTTGGGCTACAGGTGCCGCATTATTTATTAAATCCTCTGCCTGGAGAGAAGCTCAAGGCTTTGATGCTGATTTCTTTGCGCATATGGAAGAAATAGATCTTTGCTGGCGACTCAAACGTCTGGGGCATAAAATCGGTTATTGTCCCAAAAGCACAGTTTATCATGTAGGCGGAGGTACGTTGCAAACAAGTAATCCTAAAAAAACTTACCTTAACTTCCGGAACAACTTATTTATGTTGCACAAAAATCTGCCATTGGGTCAGGCTTTAGGTATAATATTTATACGTTTTTGGTTAGATCTGTTGGCGTTAATCCATTTTTTAGTCCAAGGAAAAGGCAAAGACGCTTGGGCAATTAGCCGCTCGCATCAGGCATTTTTTACTAATTTTTTCAAAAATTCTAAAAAAAGAAAAAAATATAATGTGCCATTCAATAAAAAAGGTCTTTATAAGAAATCCATTATTTGGGATTTTTACGTGAATAAAATTCAAAAATTTTCAGACTTATCTGCAAAAAATTTTTAACCCTACTCATTCTATAGAACAATAGCATTTTTCGACTATTTACCTAAAGGTTATAGCGAGTAAATTATTGGTTTCTAAATTATTTTAAGCATTTAAATTTTACTAATTTCGTCGCATATGTCACAAGATATTCAAGCAAAAATCGAACAACTAACAGCAGAATTGAATGAATACAATTACCAATATTACGTGTTGGCCAACTCTGCTATTTCGGATTTTGACTTTGACATTAAACTCAAAGAACTTGAAAAATTAGAAAAAGAATATCCGCAATACCAAGACCCGAACTCTCCTACACTGAAAGTGGGTGGTGACATTACCAGTAAGTTCAAAACGGTCAAACATCGCTGGCCGATGCTCTCGCTGAGCAACACTTACAATGAGCAGGAACTACGGGATTTTGACAATCGTGTACAGAAGGCTATTGGTCATGCTGTAGATTATGTCTGCGAGCTCAAATTCGATGGATTATCCATTTCTTTGACTTATAAGAATGGCCAGCTAGCGCAAGCCATCACACGCGGGGACGGTGTTCAAGGTGACGATGTTACCAAAAATGTAAAGACCATCCGAAAAATTCCTCATCAATTGAAGAAAGGTGACTATCCCGATCTTTTCGAAATCAGAGGTGAGATTTTTATGCACAAATCAGCTTTTTTGCGATTGAATAAAGAGCGTGAAGATAATAGTGACCAAACCTACGCCAATCCGCGCAATTTTGCTTCTGGCACGATTAAACTTCAGGATTCGTCAGAAGTAGCTAAAAGACCGTTAGACTGCTATTTATATTTCTTATACACCGAAAATAGAAACAAAACTTTTGCCACACACTGGGAAAGTTTAGAAAAAGTAAAAGAATGGGGATTCCCTGTCGCTGAACACACCAAATTGTGTGCGAATATTGACGAGGTATTGAATTTCATTCATTACTGGGATACAGCACGTCATCAACTGACCTTTGATATTGATGGCATTGTCATCAAAGTGAATGAATATTCTTATCAAGAAGAGTTGGGTTTCACAGCCAAATCACCACGCTGGGCAACCTCGTTCAAGTTCAAAGCAGAACGTGTCGAGACCGTATTGGAAAGTGTAAGTTATCAAATTGGCCGTACCGGTGCGGTAACACCTGTAGCGAATCTTAGACCTGTGTTATTAGCCGGTACAACAGTAAAACGTGCTTCATTGCACAATGCAAATGAGATCGAGCGTTTGGATTTACATGAAGGTGATACCGTATATGTGGAAAAAGGCGGCGAAATCATTCCTAAGATAATCGCTGCGAATCTCGAAAAGCGTCACGCCGGCCTGAAGGCCATCCACTACCCTACGCACTGTCCAGAATGTGGCACAGCACTGGTCAGACAAGAAGGTGAAGCGGTGCATTACTGTCCTAACGAGAATGGCTGTAAGCCACAGATTGTCGGAAAAGTACAACATTACATAGGTCGCAAAATGATGGATATTCAAGGTCTTGGTGATGAGACAATTGAAACTCTTTATAGAATCAATTTAGTGCGCCATATTTCAGATTTATACGCGTTGAAGGAAAAACGGGATCAACTAGTCACAATCGATAGATTTGGTCAAAAATCTATTGACAATATGCTGAAGGGTATTGAGGAATCTAAAGAAAAACCTTTTGAAAAAGTGCTGTTTGCTTTAGGAATTCGTCATGTTGGCGAGACAGTAGCTAAAAAATTAGCCCTTCACTTCAAAAACTTAGATAATATTAAAGCGGCTACGGTCGAAGATATCGCTGCCGTACAAGACATCGGAATTCGCATCGCCGAAAGCTTATATAACTATTTACGGGATGAAGAAAATATTGCCGAGCTGAATAAACTTCAACAGTATGGATTAAATTTCCAGATAGAGGAAAGAGAGGTGGTACTTGCAGGCGAAAATCTATCGGGTAAAACATTTTTAATATCCGGAGTATTCGCAGACTACTCGCGAGAACAATTGACTGAACTCATAGAGTCTCATGGCGGTAAAATGTTGAGCAGTATCTCCGCCAAACTAAACTATTTGGTGGCAGGAGACAAAATGGGGCCATCTAAACTGGCGAAAGCAGAGAAATTAAATGTACCAATTATTTCAGAACGGGAATTATTGGAGATGATTAAAGAATAAAATTTAATACAATATAAAATCAAATGACAGAGATTCAAAGAGCAGGTGTAGCATTGGTTACGCCGTTTAATGCAGACGGAAGCATTGATTTTGAAACTTTAGGAAGATTAATCGAGTTTCAAATTGAAGAGGGAATGAACTATTTAGTTTCGTTGGGAACTACAGGTGAGACAGCTACATTAAGCTCTGAGGAGAAGAAGAAGATCTGGAAATTTACAAAGGAAAAGGTGAACGGCAGAGTACCCTTGGTAGCTGGTATTGGAGGAAATAACACTTCTGAAATCATCCAAAATATTAAGGATTTTGAGACAGAAGGATATTGCTCAATACTTTCAGTTTCACCATATTACAACAAACCAACTCAAGAAGGAATTTATCAGCATTATAAAGCTATTGCGGAAGTATCCACACTTCCTATTATCTTGTACAATGTGCCGGGACGGACAGGATCCAATATGACGGCTCAGACGACGTTACGTTTGGCCAAAGAATTCAAAAATATTGTAGCCATCAAAGAAGCATCAGGAAATTTCGCGCAATTTTCCGAAATATTACGCGACAAGCCTGAAAACTTTATGCTAATCTCGGGTGATGACCCTGCCACCTTACCTATGATGGCCTTGGGAGCAGTAGGGATTATCTCCGTCGTAGGCAATGCCCTACCGCGACAGGTAGCGACGCTAGCTCGTTTATGTGCTGAAGGTGATTATATATCAGCACGGAAAATACATCATCAGCTCTTGCACATCACAGACTTATGCTTTGTAGAAGGCAATCCCTGTGGCGTCAAATATATCCTGCGCGAAATGGGTTACGGCATAGACCATGTGCGTTTGCCAATTGTGCCCATTTCTTCCGACACCCAAGCTAAAATCAAGAAAGAGCTTACAGAAATTTAATTCATACCTATCTAAACACAGGAGCTCCGCCATCATACGGAGCTTTTGTAGTTAAGATGTCATGCATCAGCTATAGTGTCAAAAATTTTTAGACGTCGTTGAACGCCACGTATCGAAAAATATACTATATTTATAGAGGTTAATAAATAGCTATTATGAATGAATCCACATCACAAACATCAAAAAGGGGGGCCAAAGTGAAATCGTTTTTAGGATGGTTTTTTCTGCTTCTATTGCTAATAGGAGCAGGATTTGTGTATTACAAGTACTATTTCGTATTTGGCGAAGGCGTTAAGTCTGGCTATCTTAATTTTGCAGTCAAAAAAGGCAATTTATTCAAGACCTATGAAGGCAAGCTCATTCAAGAAGGTTTTGGTAGTGCCAATACAGGCTCTATAAGAAGTAACGAATTTGAATTTTCAATCGAAAATGATTCCATCTTTCATATTCTAGAAAGCAATAGCGGTAAATTTTTTGATTTGCATTACAGAGAATATCACGGAAAGTTACCATGGAGAGGCAATACGGTGTATATCGTAGATAGAATTGTTCAAATGAAATAAGAACCTTTACTTTGGATGATTCAACCTAAATCATTTATTCTATTCCTGTTATCTATTCTTTTTATTTCTATTTCATTTGCACAGAAACCCAATAAAAAGAATTCATCTGTGTCGCGTGCGGAAACTAAGTTGATATATGATAACACTAGTGTCCCATTAAAATCGGGACGTTTTAAAAATTAAACAAATTTGGCCCATTAAGGCTAGCTCGTTCTTTGTCATTTTGAAATTTAGTTTT
>NZ_SMBZ01000009.1 GCF_004342685.1 Sphingobacterium alimentarium | reverse complement strand
AAAGAAGTAAATTTGTCATGCTTAAACACTAAATACGAACCCAATGTTGGGTGGATATGCCTGGAATGACTGGGTGCACATCACCGGAATATACAAAAAGTGGATTTATGCTATCAGGAGAGTATTTCAAGAAACAAAAAAACGCACCTCAAATTATGAGATACGTTTAGTTGTAGCGGGGAGCAGGATCGAACTGCCGACCTCAGGGTTATGAATCCTGCGCTCTAACCATCTGAGCTACCCCGCCGTTTCAGTGATGCAAATATAGCAACATCATTTCACTTTACAAGTTTTTTTTTATTTTTTATAAGCCGCAAATCCACCATAACAGGCCCTAAAGCGCACAATTCACTATAAATGAATCACCTATAACACATAAAACTATTTCTTTGACAAAATTTTGTTTAACCTATATACAATTAAAATAAAATTATGTATTATTACAGAAATCATTAAATATGTAAACTTAAAAGATAAGCAGAGATATGTCAGAAAAAATTAAAGTTCAGCTTGAATATATGATTAATTCTTCTCCGCGAATATTATACCCCTATCTTATCGAACCGAATGAACTTACTCAATGGTTTGCTGACGATGTAAATTACCACGACGGGATTTATGAATTCATTTGGGACAATGAATCTCACCGTGCTAAGGTGGCCGTATTCAAAGAGAATAAATGTGTAAAGTTCAAATGGCTAGACGATGAGCCTAACTTTTTTGAATTGGAAATCGTTCAAGACGAATTGACTAACGACGTTTCTCTATCCATCACGGATTTTGTCAAAGAAGAAGATTTAGAAGAAAGAAAAAAAATCTGGGACAATTCAATTAGCTATCTTCAAAGTGTTATTGGTGCATAAAAATTCCGTATCTTTGTAAGCGATCTTATTCTAACAACATATTCGGATAAGTGCTGTTTACATGAAAAAGATACACATCTTAATATTACAAGCATTCATTAGGCCTTTTATCGTCACATTCTGTATTGTGATGTTTGTCCTTCTGATGCTTTTTTTGTTTAAATACATTGATGACCTCATCGGTAAAGGTCTGGAGTGGCATGTCATCTTGGAGCTGATAGGCTACCAATGTGCCGTGCAGCTGTCTATGGCGTTGCCGCTGTCCATGCTCCTATCGTCTATCATGACTTTCGGGAATCTGGGCGAAAGCTACGAGCTGGTAGCCATCAAAGCGGCCGGTGTATCCTTGCGTAAGGCGATGACTCCGCTTTTTGTGCTGGTAGCCTTCTTTGCAGGATCTTCCTTTGTATTTTCGGACTATACCCTTCCCGTAGTCAACCTCAAAATGGGTTCGCTCCTGTGGGATGTAACAAAGAAAAAAGCGGATTTTTTGATAAAACCAGGGATTTTCAACAATTCCATCCCCAACTATTCCATTCGTGCTAAAAACAAGTCCAAGGACGGAACAGAACTGTATGACCTGACCATCTACAATCAGACAAACGGTTCGTCGGGCAGCAACGTATTGATGGCGGACACAGGCTATATGTACAACTCGCGCGATCAAAGTTTCTTGATTCTGAAACTGATCAATGGTGTTCGGTACGAAGACTCGCGCAAGCAAGGTGCTTCCAATTACGACCCGAGACAGCAGTTTACACGTTTTTATTTCCGCGAGACCGAGACGAAGTTTGACATGTCGGCATTCGACATGCAGCGTACTGATGAGAGCCTATTCAAAGGGCACCATCAGATGATGAACTTGCGTCAATTGGGACTCAAATCGGACACTACAAACATGCAGATTGATAGTTTGTCCAAGATTAATATTGCCGAATTGAAAAACTATGTGCTTTTCACTTCGCACTATTATAACATGAGGCCTGTGCAGAAAGCCCAAATCAAGGATACTTCAGGCGATATACTCAGTTATATTCCTGTCGAAAGCCGTCGATCGGTCATCAGCAATGCCATGAGCTCGATGCAGACTTTCAAGGATGCTTCATTTATCCGTGGCGCGACATACAAGGAATTAGTCGACAAAGACATCAAATATGATGTGGAGTGGCACCGTAAATTTACGTTGGCCGTCTCCTGTTTGCTACTATTTGCCATTGGTGCACCGCTGGGTGCCATCGTCCGCAAAGGTGGTCTGGGCGCGCCGGTGGTGATGTCTATTATCTTTTTCTTGATTTATCACATTATTTCTACCGTATCCGAAAAATCAGCTAAAGATGCCGTGATCACGCCATTCTGGGGTATGTGGATGGCTATTATAGTGCTAGCTCCACTTGCCGCATTCCTGACCTACAAGTCTACGACAGATTCCGCCATATTCGATGCGACACAGTATAAGATGAAGGTGCAGTCGATATGGAATTGGATAAAAAACCGGGTCGGAGTCAAGAAATTAAAGGCATAAGCCGAATTTGACGTTGTCATTATACTATTATCATAAAATCTAATTTACTTAGCGTAATAATAAATATATATCGATGGATATAAAATTAAACACCATAGAAGAAGCTATTGAGGACATTAGAGCAGGAAAAGTAATCATTGTGGTGGATGATGAAGACAGAGAAAACGAAGGTGATTTCGTGACTGCTGCTCGTAATGCAACACCGGAGGTGATCAATTTTATGGCCACACATGGTAGAGGTCTCGTATGTGCCCCTCTTACCCGCGAACGTTGTGAAGAGTTGAACCTACACCCTATGGTAGGCCAAAATACGGCGGTCTATGAGACGAATTTCACCGTTTCTGTAGATTTACAAGGATACGGCTGTACGACAGGTATATCGGCATCAGACCGTTCAAAAACGATAAAAGCGCTGATCGATCCTAATATTAAGCCCGAAGAACTGGGTAGACCAGGTCATATTTTTCCACTGATCGCTATGGATGGTGGCGTACTTAGACGTACAGGCCATACAGAGGCTTCAGTAGATTTAGCACGCTTGGCAGGTTTTGAACCAGCAGGTGTATTGGTCGAAATATTAAAAGACGATGGCGAGATGGCAAGGCTTCCAGACTTGATGGAAGTAGCCGAACGTTTTAATCTGAAAATTGTAAGCATCGAGGACTTAATCGAATACCGTCTTAAACACGACACCTTGATCAAAGAGGAAGTGTCTGTACATATGCCTACAGAATACGGAGACTTTAAGATGAAAGCTTTCACGCAGAAAAATTCGGGTGAGCAGCATTTGGCTATATACAAAGGCGAATGGAATGAAGATGAACCCGTATTGGTACGTGTCCATAGCTCCTGTGTGACAGGTGATATCTTCGGATCATGCCGCTGTGACTGTGGACCACAATTGCACAAGGCCATGGAAATGATCGAACAAGAAGGTAAAGGTATCATCGTGTACATGAACCAAGAAGGTCGTGGTATCGGCTTGATCAATAAATTACATGCTTACAAACTTCAAGAAGATGGCGTAGACACTGTAGATGCAAATGTACAGCTGGGCTTCAAAGCAGATCTTAGAGATTACGGCGTGGGCGCACAGATATTGCGTTATATGGGCGTAACCAAAATGAGACTGATGTCCAATAACCCGACAAAAAGGGCTGGATTGGTGGGCTACGGACTGGAGATCGTGGATAGCGTGCCTATCGAGATTCAACCTAATCCTTACAATCAAGAATATTTGAAAACAAAACGAGATAGAATGGGTCACACCATCTTGAAAAATTTATAGTAACAAAAAAGAGGATTCATCCTCTTTTTTTAGTTTAGCACAAACCATACAAGGGATTCAAATGTTGAGCAACCATGAAGAATAGTTTATTTATACAAAAAGCATATATAAATGGTGAATTTGTAGAGGGCAATTCCACCTTCGAAGTAATCAACCCTTCTACCAACTCCGCTATCGGCACAGTACCGGACCTCGGTGTTGCGGATTGCAAAAATGCGATAGTAGAAGCGCATAGCGCATGGCAAATGTGGAAAGAAAGGCCTATGGGCGAGCGCTCCGCCATTGTGCGGAGATTGTTCGAATTAACCCAAGCACATAAACATGAGCTGGCGGAAATAATGACTTTGGAGTCTGGAAAACCGCTGAAAGAGTCTTTGGGTGAAGTGGAATATGGAAATGCGTTTGTCGAATGGTTTGCCGAAGAAGGAAAACGCGCCTACGGCGAAACGATTCCCTCGAACAATACCATGCGCATAGTAACTATTAAGCAAGCTGTGGGTGTAGTTGGAGCCATCACTCCGTGGAATTTCCCGTTGGCTATGATTTCGCGCAAGTTGGCACCTGCCCTAGTCGCTGGCTGCACAATGGTGTTGAAACCCGCTTCCCAGACTCCTTTCACGGCACTTGCATTAGCAAAATTAGCCGATATGGCAGGGGTACCGAAAGGCGTTTTTTCGGTCATCACCTCCAAGGATAGCAAAGGCCTGGGAGAAGAATTAGCAACCAACCCGCTTATTCGGAAGATAACTTTTACAGGCTCCACAGAGGTGGGCAAAACCTTGATGGAACAGGCTGCAAGCACAATTAAACGTGTGTCCTTCGAATTGGGAGGCAATGCGCCGTTTATTGTATTTGATGATGCTGATATAGACGCAGCTGTACGCGGAGCAGTAGCTGGCAAATTTAGAAATGCGGGACAAACTTGCGTGTCTATCAATAGATTTTATGTGCAGGATTCCGTATATGAAACCTTTGCCGCGAAATTAACCGAGGCGGTAAGCAATCTGAAAGTAGCGGATGGCTTCGAAGAAGGCAGCCAAGTCGGACCGCTAATCAATGCGAAGGCTGTAGAAAAAGTACAAGCTCACGTAGAAGACGCGATTCAGAAAGGTGCGAAGCTACAAACAGGTGGTCAGCAGCTCAAGGGCAACTTCTTCGCTCCTACGGTACTAACGGAAGTAGCGGATAATGCACTTATCCAATCCCAAGAAATATTTGGACCTATTTGCGCGCTTTTCAAATTTCATAGCGAAGAAGAAGCGATCCAAAAAGCCAATGATACGCCATTCGGATTGGCGGCTTATTTTTACAGCCAAAATATACACCGTTGCCAGCGTGTGGGTGAAGCTTTGGAAGCCGGCATGATTGGCATCAATACAGGGCTTATTTCCAATGCTGCCGCACCTTTTGGTGGAATCAAGCAGTCCGGAATTGGGCGCGAAGGCTCTCGTTACGGTCTTGATGAATATATGGAAATAAAATACCTATGCTTCGGCAACGAAGCCTAAGGATTAGCCTATTTTGTATTCATTTCCTTTAAAATAAAAAAGCGTCTATTCTTCCACAGAATAGACGCTTTTGTTCTACATAAAAGGATCAATCTATTAGACCTTCTCTCCTTTTGATTGACGGTATTTTTTATAGAGTTTGATCAGTACCATCAGCAATATCGCCAAACCTAGCAAGCCCAATACGCCAAAAATCCAGTTGAGCGTAGACTTTAGGATAACCAAGAATACGATTGCAAAAAGAATAATGGTAGACACTTCATTCCACATACGCAGTTGTCCGGAGGTCCAGGTGGACTTTTCGTCACGCAATATATACATGATTTGCTGCGACTTGAAATGATAAAAAATCAAACCTACCACAAAAGCCAACTTGAATTGCATCCATCCCATGCTTAGTAGCGCGGGATTGAAATGAAGCATAACCAGTGCCGAGGCAATTGTAATATACATAGCAGGCGTGGTAATCACCCACCACAATCTATTTTCCATGATAGTGAACTGCTTATGCAAAATAGCATAAGCCTCTACGCCTTTGTCTTTGGCTTCGGTATGGTAAATAAAAAGACGTGGCATGTAGAATAGCCCTGCCATCCAACAAATCACAAAAATGATATGAACTGCCTTAGCGTATAAATAAATCATTTTCTAAATAAAATTCTATCTCTTCTGTAAAGATAGGGCTTAAAGAAAATAAGGAGCAATTCATTTTGCTCCTTATCGTCGTATAATAGGATTAATACCTGAATTCTTTGATGGTGTCTATCGCAAACTTCACATGGTCGAATGGCATATCCGGAGAGATACCGTGGCCTAAGTTGCAGATAAATCCTTTCTCACCGCGCATTCTTTCGAAAAGCTCATGAATCTTCGCTTTGATCACTGGCTTGTCGGCATACATGATGAATGGATCTAAGTTACCTTGCACGGCGATTCCCTCAGGCAAAGTTTTTTTCAAATTCAACAAATCCGCATTCCAGTCTACAGAAATAACGTCTGGCTTGGTCTCAATCATCAAAGGAGCAAATACAGAAGCACCTTTGGCAAAAGAGATTACCGGAACTGTACGGTTCAAGTTATCTAGAATATATTTGTTGTATTTGTGCGAAAACTCGGTGTAATCATTCCATGATAATGCAGAAGCCCAGCTATCGAACAATTGTACGGCATTCACGCCCGCCTCGATTTGCATATTCAAATAGGCAATCGTCAAGTCCGCAATCTTCTGTAGAATCAAGTGTGCTAAAGCAGGCTCATTGTTCAACATTAATTTCGTGCGTTTGAAATCACGTGTCGATCCACCTTCTACCAAATAACTCAAAATAGTAAATGGTGCCCCAGCAAAACCTATCAAAGGAATGGAACCATTCAAGCGCTGTTGGATTTCACGAATAGCATTCGCAACATATTGCAATTTGTCCACACACTCTGCCCCCGCTAACTTTTGTGCGTCATCATACGTGCGTACAGGATTCGCAAAACGAGGACCTACACCCTGCTCAAACGAAAGGGCTCCGCCCATTGCCTCAGCTGTCACCAAAATATCCGAAAATAAAATGGCTGCATCAATACCTAGTAAATTGACTGGCAACATCGTCACATCCGCCGCAATCTCAGGAGTTTTACACATTTCTAAAAAGGTGTACTTATTTTTAATCTCCCAATACTCCGGCATAAAACGTCCTGCCTGACGCATAAACCATACTGGAGGTCTTTCCGTTTGCTGCGACAAGGCAGCTCTCATAAACAAATCGTTTTGTAAAGTTGTACTCACTATGCTATTATTTATATTTTTCTATTTCTGACTTTATTTTATTTACTATATCCTTTTGTCTCGCGGTCAACGCCAGCTTATCCGCAACCGCCAGATACGCTTCTGTACGCTCATATTCCTTTTTGCGCAAGTTGATATTGGCAAGGTTGATTAATACCATCGCTTTTTCGTAATCTTTGCGCCAAGGAAGTCTGGAGGCTAATTGGAAGTGATATTCAGCTTCTTCAATGTTGTTTTCCTTCAACGCAATATTGCCATGCATGAATTCGTAAAAATTCCTTCTCCCCTTACGCAAGTGATCGGGATTTTTTATTTCTGCAAGAAGCTTTTTGGTACGTTCGTAATCTTGCTTGTGAAAAGCTTGGGTAGCCAGGAACACCGTGCCTTCACGATATTGACTCCATACCATGTAGCCAATAAGTCCCAAAATATACACACAGGCATAATAATAACCAGACACCACACAATAAGCCAATGCAATAGCCCCTAGCGCTATTATAATAGATCTAAATCTAGTATTCATTAATCCCGACTATGCTTCTGAACTGTCTGTAAATTTGTAACCTACTCCACGGATAGAGTGAAAATATATAGGGTGTTTTTGATCCGGTTCGAAATATTTACGGAAAGTAAGGATGAAGTTATCTATCGTACGTGTCGATGGATATACATCATAATTCCATACTGTTTCCAAAATCTGCTCTCTGGAAACCGCTTCATTGCGACGCTCGACCAATAATTTCAGCAACATCGTCTCCTTTTTGGTCAATGAAGTGATCGTACCGTCCGCGTGGTGCAGTTCGAAGGAATTGAAATAAATGGTTTTATCACCAATAGTATAAGAGTTCAATTCTTTAAGATCTTCGGGTTTCAAACCGCGACGAATTAAATTACCAACACGAAGAATCAACTCTTCTAAGTTAAAAGGTTTCACCAGATAGTCGTCAGCACCTTTTTTAAGACCAGTGATGCGGTCTTCGCTGCTATTTTTAGCAGTCAAAAACATAATAGGCACTTCAGTATTTTGCAAACGGATCGTTTCAGCTACCTGAAAACCATCAATCTCCGGGATCATCACATCCAAAATGATAAGGTTGAAACGCTCTTCTTTAAATACTTTAAGCGCTTTCTTACCATCCGTAGCTGTGGTCACACGGTATCCTTCTAACTCCAGATTAAGTTTTATTGCTTCCAACAAGTGCTCCTCGTCTTCCACTAATAGTATTCTTTGTTTAGCCTGCATAATTTTCAAAAATTACTTCAAAAATGCTACCCGAAGGAACATTATCCTTCACTTTGATTGTAGCATTATGTTTTTGTAAAACGGTTTTTACTATATATAACCCCAAACCAGTTCCTTTAGTTTTACGGGTCGATTCATTTCCTACACGGTAGAATTTATTAAAAATAAGTCTTTTTTCTTCATCTGCAATACCTTCGCCGTGATCCGCTACGGTCAAAAGCAAATCATTATCGCGTTTGCTCAATTTGACCTCGACAGTAGCACAAGGAGGCGAATATTTAATGGCATTCTCCACCAGGTTGTTGACAACATTGGTAATCGCAAATTTATCCGCATGCAAGGTGATATTCGGTTCGATTTCCGAACGGATCATTTCTGTCTTGCACGAATTTTTTTGAAGGCGATCTAAGACATCATTCACCAATGAAGAAAAATCAAAATCTTCTTTTGGCAAATTAAAACTGCGGTTTTCAAGCTTCGTCGCCAATAGCACATTTTCGACAAGATAATCGAGACGTTCGATATCCTTCAGTGAATTGGACAAAAATGATTTTTGTTGCTCGCGGTCCAGGTCTCTTTTTAAAATAGTCTGCAGGTAAAGCTTGACAGAGGCTAATGGTGATTTAAGTTCATGCGTCACGGATAGCAAAAAGTTATTTTGCTGTTGGGAATAGTTGCGTTCTTTCTCTAAATGATTTTTGAGACGGATGATACCCAGAATAAAGATGAGAATAAAAATCATTCCCTCACCGATCACCATGCCCTTGCGGTCAGGCACATATTTGATAAACATATACCCCCAGGCAAACAACTGGCAGATCGCATAAAATGCTAATACATAAAACCAAAACAGGGCTCTTCTCATATCCTTTATTTCAACAAAAATACTTAAATCACCCTGCAATAGAAAATACTGCAATTTTTATGACACAAATAAGAAAAACCTGCACTATCTCCATCTAAATACATTTTATATCTTTGTCTATGTTTCAGAATAAAAAAGATATTTTCTTCGATTTAGACCATACGATTTGGGATTTTGATCGTAATGCTAAAGAAACTTTGCACGAATTATATTATATCTATAAATTTGATATATTATTTAATAAGCCTAATTCGGACGACTTTATTGAGACTTATACCATCAACAATCACCGTGTGTGGGATTTGTACCATCATGGCAAGATTGACAAAGCCACCTTACGAAAACTTAGATTTGCCGATACATTCATACAATTAGGGGTTGATCCTGAGCTGTTTCCCAAAGATTTTGAAGATGAGTACTTGCGAATCTGTCCGACTAAGACAAATCTATTTCCCCATGCCATCGAGACTTTAGAATACTTGGAGAATAGCTATAATTTACATTTGATATCCAATGGTTTTAAAGAAGCCTGTGAATCGAAGTTGAAGCATAGTAACCTAAGTAAATATTTTAAAACGATTGTTATATCAGAAATTTTTGGTGTCAATAAGCCCGATCCAAGAATCTTCGAGTATGCCCTTAGCAATGGACAAGCTCAAAAGGAGAGTTCGATTATGATAGGCGACAATATAGATGCGGATGTTCGCGGTGCACTAAATGCAGGTATGGACGCCATATTTTATAATGCCATAGGCGCTGATAAACCGGCGGATGTACCACACATGATCGTGGATCTAAAAGAATTGCAGCATATTTTTTAACCCCACACCTACCTATATTGAACATGTATTGAGAAGTCAGGATTTATGGAAATAATTCTGACTTTTTTATTAGAAAAAAACAGAAGGCAGCATCTTGTTAATAAAAGATTGCTGCCTTCTGCATAAAATAGCGCAAGCGTTATTTCAGTATTTTTTGCAAAACATCGCGATAGGTGTCCGCAATTTTTATCATGCCGATATCATTGGGATGCGCATAATCCACTGTCGAATTGACGTCCAGACTAAAAGCTTTGGCTGGAACAAAATAAAGATTCTTCACACCCGATTCCTTCAATTGTCTAAAGGTAGATGCCGCGACATGAGATGATCTGCCATATTCATACATGGTATGGATATTTTGAAATCCAGGCGTACCAGCGGAGCTATGTTCAGCCAAAATGATCGGCGTATTTGGATGCTTCGTACGAAGCATACTTACTGCATGACGAATCAAAGAATCTAGCTGCGCTTCGGAGCGTTCGCGCGTAATCGCTAAATTGGGGATACAATCCAAAATAAAAGCGGAAGCATCTTCGGCCACAATGAGGTCGAGTAGAGGCTTCTCAAGCCTACCATTTCCCGAAAAAGCGAGATTGATCACTTCATTTTCGAAATCGCGTCCCAAAATATTTGTCCACGCTAAACCCGGCCTGCTCGCACAAGCACCTTGAGCTATCGATGTGCCGTACACAATAATTGGTTTGGAGTCCTTACGAACGAATTGCAATTGCTTATTGGAACTTATGCCTATTTCCAGCCAATCAACCGTATTATACAGCGGCAGATAGAGTCTAAACGTCCGTTTATTGTCACTGCCAATATTATTGAAATTATACGTTACGGTATCTTTGAACTGATACTGTCCGAAAGCCCACTCCCAAGCGAAGGAACTCTCCTTCCTAGCGTATAAGTCGACGCCACTCACGCCTATGGTCGGCATGTGCGGCATATTCAATGCATGCTTCACTTTATATCGCACCTGAATGGAATCGGCTTCCGTCGTGAATTCTACATATTGACCTGCGGAATTCGTCCCCAAAAACCATACAGGTTCACGTACAGCGGATTTAACAGCCTGTGGCAAACGTCCATAATCAGTTGCTTGGTCCAATATTTTCAAGCGGCCTTGAATGGCCTGCTCCGCTAGCGGATTGTAATACTTTTTACCCTGTGCAAAGGATAGCGACAGGCTTAGTAAACAAAAAAGAGAGCATAGAAAGCTCTCTTTGGATAAGGATATTATAGAATTCATTATTTCAATACTTTAACGGTAATGTTACGGTACCATACATCATCACCGTGATCTTGGAAACCAATCAATCCCGATTTGGTAGCACCACCTACGTTATTTAGCAAATGAAACGCCATCGGCCATTTCGATTCGCTAAACTTACTAGCTTGCAACAAATTAGTCCACTCTGGCGTATTGATGCTGTATTCTACCACCATTACTCCATTTTGGAAATGCTGCACCTGATTGCCTTTTACTACGATTTTAGAAGTATTCCACTCTCCCGCTTGTTTGCCATTTTGAGGTTTTGCAGGTATCATATCATACAAAGAAGCCGACTTACGGTTACCGTCCACGCCCATTTTGGCATCTGGATGACCATCATTATCCAAGATTTGAAATTCTGGACTCGAAATATAAATAGGCTGACCTTTGATTTCTTTGGCTAAAAAGAAAACACCTGAATTACCCTTTTCGGAGATTTTCCATTCGAAAGACAATTCAAAATTTTTGAAATCATGAGCGAAAACTAAATCGCCACCTTCGGGATTATCCACGTTGGGGTTTTTCGAAAATTTTAATGTTCCATTTTCAATGCCCCATTTGCTAGGGACATGTTCTTTGTTGTAGCCACGCCATCCCGTCAACGATGAGCCATCAAATAATATATAGGCTCCGTCTTTGTTTTTCTTTATTGACTTCAAATCAACGCGCGGAAGCTTAAGCTCTTCCACTCCTGGTATTTCTTTCACTGCTTCGACTGATTTTTTTGTTTGTGCGCATGCGGATGCCGTCACAAAAATTGATAAGAGTAAAGAGGTTTTTAAAATGCGCTTTATCATATTTATAAATTTATAATCTAGAACTAAAGTTAGAAAAATAACAGCATTATAACAACGCGTTGCTAGATAAATTAATAGCCGCCATCCCCCTGATCCATTGGGCTGTCATCTTCTTTTTTATTTTTAGTTAGATCCTGCATACCAAATCGGTAAGAGAAAGAAACATTAAAAGTACGTCTTGACCAACGGTGATAAAAATCAGTGTAACGCGTTGGTAAATTCGTCTCACCACCGAATCTGCGCGAATTGAACACATCACGTACATTAAACATCACGGTACCCTTGCCTTTCAATACATCCTGACGAAGAGCCAGATCCACACCATTCATAGATCGCATACTGCCCTGCAACGTCTTCATCGGCGCACGATAATTGGTACGTATTTGCACCGAAGAGGAAGGTGTAACTTTTAGGTTACTCGTCAGGTTACCATCCCATGCGATATTCTCTACTTTATTAATATTGTAACGGGTATTTGGATTTACACGCTGATAATATACATTGGCATTTGCCGTTACGTCCCACCATTTAAAGATATTAACCTTTGAAATCAACTCCAAACCTGCATTATTACGAGATCCTACATTTTCCCATCGCATAAATGTAGCATTCTCTTTGCCCTCCAAATATGCTGCAGCAATAGGATCGCTCACATCAAATTGTAGCGGTTGCACCATATCATTCACTCGGCGCATGTATGCCGTAGTGATAAAATTCCAATTGCTGAAGAATTTCGCAAAACTCAATTCCATCGAATGTATATCCTCCGGCAGTAAGTTTGGATTACCCTGTCTGATATTCAACGGATCGGAAAGACTTACAAAAGGATTCACCTGCCATCCGCGCGGTCTTTGTACACGTCTGGAATAAGACAACTGTACTTTATCACCTTCGCTATTCACTTCATAAGTAAAATAGGCACTAGGGTAAACTCTAAAATAGCTCAAATTACCTACATCCCTATGTGTATCCGTAGCAATCTTGTCTGGATCTACACTTCTATTCTCGGTATCAAGGTAAGCATCTTCGGCTCTCAAACCCAATTGCATACCTATCCGCTTGCCCAGCATCCTTTGGTAATTTGCATATAGGGCATGAACACCACTTTTCATATCAAACTCATTGGATACGGCATAGTCAGGCATCCAAGTTTCGTTCTGCGCATTGAATAGGGTGTCAGAATATTGAAAATCATTGGAGTTGCGCAATGTCGTGCGATATCCCGCTTCGAAACGGTGATTTTCGCCTAACGGCAACACATAATCCAATTGCATATTCCAATTGCGTCCCTTCTCACCCGTCTCATTAAATCGCTTGCTGATATAGTCTATGTTCTCTTGAATATAATCATTGGTACCGTCTTCGCGGTCGCTACCATGAGTCACATTCGCTGTAAGCTCTTCGCCTTCTCTTTTGAGCGTACGCTTGAAATCAAAGATAAAATCATAACCGAAGTCATCTTCATGTTGACGGGAAGTACGAGGTGTAACGATCGGAGTCTCCTGACCACGGTATGACTTGTAAAAAAGATCTTCACCGCGATTATTGTCCCGAATACTGACATTAGCACCTAGACTCAACGTCGTTTTATCATTCGCATAATAGTCCATTCCTAACCGCAAAGAATTATTCAAACCCTTGCGGAAAGATTCATTGGTAGTTTCGGTCACTAGGCTATTGGCATCTTGCTGTCCATTGATAAGGCCTATTGTCCGGGTATTACCATCTCCTATATTGCGTCCGTATCTGAAATTATAACTACCGAAATAGTTAAACTTGTTGTCACGATAATTTAAAGCCAGACCCGCATTATAGTTGTCGTAGTTGCCAACCGAAGCATTGATATTGCCATTCAGGCCGGTACGTATATTTTTCTTTAATATGATATTGATAATACCGGATTGACCTTCCGCATCATATTTGGCAGAGGGGTTTGTTATTATCTCCACTTTGGCCACTGCATCTGCCGGTAAGGACTGCAATAGTTTATTGACATCCGAACCTGCCATAGCAGACTCTTTGCCATCGATAAGAATTTTTACACTTGAAGAACCACGAAGGCTGACCGCTCCATCTGCGTCCACTTGCAATGTAGGTACATTGCCCAGAAGATCTTGAGCTGTGCCCCCAACAGACACTAAACTCTGCGAGACGTCAAACACTTTCTTGTCTATACCCAATTGCAAATCCGATACTCTACCCTGCACGACTACTTCTTCCAGCTGTTCGCCGGCTTCTGTCATCTCAATGGTACCAAGATCTAATGTTTGATTGGAGGTAATTTGAATATTATCCGAATACTTATCCAGCATCCCAACATATGTAATCAATAAACTGTAGGAGCCAGCGGGAATGGATTCAATAAGTGCCACACCAGTATTATCCGTCTGCCGACCTTTGATAGGCGCTTTGGATGTAGGAGTAACTACTGTTACGGAAGCACCGAGGATAGGGTCTTTGGAAGATTCATTAACAATACGAACTTTCAAATTTCCTTGTTGTCCGAAAGAATAAAATGGTAGTAGCAGCAATAATAGGTAGATTCGTGTCAAGTACATAATAGCTTAATTGAATATAAGCTACAAAAATGTACATTATTCAATCAACATCGAACATCGTAACTGCATTATTACCAAATAGTAACTATTCGACGGAGACTGTAAGACCTTCGGATTTTAGTATTTTACGATAAATTTCCATTTCGGTATAGGAACCCTCTAGAACCGCACATTTACCTTCATTATGTACCGTCCAAGCAATCTTCTCGGCTTCATTTTCGGTATATTGGAGGTGATGCGTGAGGCAATATATTACGTGGTCAAAAGTATTGATGTCATCATTCCAAAGAATAAGACGGTTACTATCTTTGACAGCTGCTAAAATCTCTTCTAACGTATAGGTTTCTTGTTCGGTCTCAACACTCATAGTACAAAAATAGCTTATTTTTCAAAAATAATGTATTTTTAGATTATCTTATTGCGATAACCTATTGTATTAAAATAAATTTATTATGTATCAATCAAAAATAGCAGGTTTAGGATATTATGTGCCCAAAAATATATATACCAACAATGATTTAACACGTTTCATGGACACCAGCGATGAGTGGATCCAAGAACGTACGGGCATCAAAGAAAGAAGGTATGCGGATCGCATCGGCGAAACGACGACGACAATGGCGGTAGAGGCGTCCAAAATCGCCATTGAGCGCGCAGGCATCACGGCTCAAGATATCGACTTTATTGTGTTTGCGACATTATCTCCCGATTATTATTTTCCTGGGTGTGCTGTGTTGCTACAACGTGAAATGGGTATGGGTGAAATTGGCGCCTTAGATATACGAAATCAGTGTTCTGGATTTATATATGCGCTCTCCATTGCCGATCAGTTTGTCAAAACCGGCATGTACAAAAATATTCTCGTCGTAGGATCCGAAAAGCATTCTTTTGCGTTGGATTTTTCGACAAGAGGTCGGGCGGTATCCGTCATCTTTGGCGATGGCGCAGGCGCTGTGGTAGTACAACCCACGACAGAACCAAACAAAGGTATTTTGAGTACCCACCTTCATTCGGACGGTGCAGATGCCGAAAAACTGGCGATGTATTATCCGGGTGCTTCAAGCGGCATTTGGCTGGACGAACAACCTGAGTGGCCTGAACAAGAGTTGGGCGGTCTGCTTATGACACCAAAAATGCTGGAAGATGGCACGGCATTCCCTGTCATGGATGGACAAGCGGTATTCAAAAAAGCAGTGGCTAAATTTCCGGAGGTGATCGGTGAAGCATTAACTAAAAATGGCTTAACACCTGCCGATATTGATTTGTTAGTACCGCATCAAGCCAACCTGCGCATCTCTCAATTCGTTCAGAAAACACTTAGACTACCGGATGATAAAGTATTTAACAATATTCAAAAATATGGTAATACCACGGCAGCTTCTGTTCCTATAGCCTTATGCGAAGCTTGGGAAGCCGGCAAAATCAAAGAGGGTGACATTGTTTGTCTAGCGGCATTTGGCGCTGGTTTCACTTGGGGCTCAGCTTTGATTAGATGGTAGTAATCCGAAAGACCGACTAAAAAAATGGTCATTCGGATTATGGAAGATAAAAAAAAGAGGAATAGCTATTTCGATGTAGCTTATTCCTCTTTTCTGCTTACTCCTGTTATAGATTTATGTATAGTGGTAGTTTGTTTGCAAAAGTTCGGACAAACCTTCTCGTTTGAATAAGAGCTCTCCAATTTTGAGATTGGTCCATCCTTCTCTCAACTTGTAGGTAAATTGTGGAATATTATCCTCCACTCTACAGTCCAAGTGAAAAGCTGAAATTCCCTCAGCATGGTCAAAAGAATCCTTGAGCGCATAAAGATGTGTAGAAATGAGAAAAAATGAACCTTCATGCTGCCTTAAACCTTCTAGTGTCCATTTGCTGATCTGCAGCGCATCCTCATAGTTCGTTCCTTTGTAGAGTTCGTCAAATATGGCAAAACATCTCCTTCCCTCCTTCATTTTTTGCAGGACCTCTTTCATATTCACAATCTCTTGCATAAAATGGCTTAATCCATTTTTTATATTATCACTGTGATTGATGTGTACCGTGATATACTCGAAAAACGGTAGTGAAGAATACCCGGCAGGCACAGCCATGCCCAGGTGAGCCAGATAGACTATTATCCCAAAAGATTTGAGAAATGTCGATTTGCCCGACATATTAGCACCGGTCAACAACAGCATTCCCGACTGTATGTTTATGTCATTTTTGACTGGATTGGACAGCAAAGGGTGATAAGCGCCCTGAATCTCAAAACCCTTGGTACCAAAATGCGGGAATACAAAATTCATTTTTTTTATCCCTGCTGCGACGGCGATATAGGCTTCCAATCTGTTTAATAAGCTGTAGAAACGCGCGGTATCGCCTCTTTTTCTTTTTTCCAAAACCAGCTTATTCATAAATTGAATGGCAGCATGATTTAGCGTGCCTTTTGCCAGCTGCTTTTTGTATTTGCGAAATTGGAACGCACCTATATAGTTAAATATAAATCGTAAATCCTGCTGATACGTTACTGGAAATTTCTTGATAGTAATACATGCGTGTAGAATCTTTTCAATCTCCGTGAAATAATAAGCCAACTGTATATAATGGCCTATAAGACGATTATTGTTTCGGCGTTGGAATAATGAGGTCAAATAATCAGTTTCCTTGAAATACTGATTGTCTAAGAGATTTAGAAAATAAAAGACTTCAGAATAATCTGTCTTTTGGTAGGAATACACACTGCACAATCCAGAATTAATAATTTCCTGCAGGATATGCTGACGCTCAACAATTGCTTCTACGGAATCCAAAGGTGTACTAAGGATTTGCTGCAGATGTGTTTGGGCATCTGCATTCAATGTAGTGTCAAATAAAGCCAAGAAATCCTTTAGGAGTTGTAAATCGTCAACTTTACTCATATTATAGGTTTATCCTTAAATATAACTAACTCACTGAGGACGAATTCATGCTTTAACTAATTTTAACTTTCTCTTCGATGTAATTAATACGCTGCAAATTAGGCAGTAATGCCGCAACAATACCGATAAGAGGCAAATAAGAACAAATATGGTAGATATATGCTATGGAGGTTTTATCTGCTAGACACCCCAATATTGCGGATCCCATACCCGCCATTCCAAAAGCAAAACCATAAAATAAGCCCGAAACCATGCCCAATTTTTTGGGTAACAATTCCTGCGCATAGACTATGATTGCTGGAAATGCCGACGATAGAATAATTCCTATGATCACGATAAATACAGCCGTCATCGTTAACCCTACATAGGGCAAAGCAAGCGTAAAAGGTGCAGCACCTAGTACAGAAAACCAAATCACATATTTCCGCCCAAAGCGGTCACCAAAGAATCCGCCTAACATGGTGCCCACAGCAATGGCTATAAGAAAATAAAACAGATACACCTGCGATTGAACAACGGAAATGGAGAACTTCTCTATCGTGTAGAATTGCAGAAAATTCGTGATACTGGCCACGTAGAAATATTTGGATAAAATGAGCAGCAGCAGAATCACGACGGTGGTCGTTATTTTGCGTGGAGGCAAATCCGGTAGGTAAACAATTTTTTTCTTCGTCGTCGACTGATTTTTTAGACGCTTCTTGTACCACGCACCGATATAATAAGCTACAAATTGACCGATAATCGGAACCACCAATAGCAACATGAGAGACCATTGTCCTCTCGGCAACACAATATAGGCTACGGCGATAGGCGCTAAGGCCATCCCGGCATTTCCCCCGATTTGAAAAATCGACTGTGCAAGGCTCCGCTGACCCGAAGATGCCATATATGCTATTCGCGAGGATTCGGGGTGAAAGACAGAAGATGCTATTCCCACCAAAAACACTGAAAAAAGCAAAAACATATAGCTATGCGCATTTGCAAACAACAGTAAGCCTAGAATAAGTATACCCATAGAAAGCATTTGCGAAAAAGGATGAGAACGCTTGTCCGTATACGCGCCCACCATCGGCTGAAAAATAGAAGCCGACATCTGGTAGACGAACGTAATAAGTCCGATTTGTCCATAATCGAGATTGTGCTCTTCTTTCAATAAGGGATATACTGCTGGTAGCACACCTTGAATTAAATCATTAAGCAAGTGGGCGAAACTTACCGCTACTAAAATGGAATATATGGGTCTCGACGTCTGTGTTTGCAGCATAAATTATTCTTCGTAAAAAAGGCTTTCTATAAAAGAAAGCCAATATCGTTATAAAACTCGGACCAACAAACCCTTTAAGTATTCTCCTTCAGGGAAGGATGCCCTCACCGGGTGGTCTTCGGGTTGTGAAAATTGACGAATAAACTGAATTTCTTTTCCCGCGTCTAATGCTGCCCAAGCGATCACTTGCTTGAAGGTGTCAATATTCATAGCCCCCGAACAAGAGAATGTAGCCAACAAGCCCCCAGACTCTAACAACATTAGGCCTCTACGGTTCAAATCTTTGTAAGCACGTGAAGCTTTATCCAAGGCCGAGCGTGACGGCGCATATTTAGGAGGATCCAGTACGATTACATCAAATTTCTCTACTTGTTCGCCCAAGGTACGCAAGTATTTGTTGACATCGGATTGTACAGCTCTATGTTTTGAAGCGTCAAAACCATTATGTACGATATTACTTTTTAAGGTTTCGATAGCCAAAGCAGAACTATCCACCGACACCACCTCTGCAGCCTCACCACGAAATGCATTCAACGTAAATCCTCCGGAATAGCAGAAGCAGTCCAGTACTCTTTTATCCTTTACATATTGGGCAGTAAGGAAGCGATTTTCACGTTGATCGCAATAGAATCCTGACTTTTGGCCGTCAATAATATTCACTTTGTAATGAATACCATTTTCAACGATATCAACAAATTCGGGCGGCGTCTCTCCCCACAACAAACCGTTTGTATCTGGTAATCCTTCATGTTCGCGCGATTTTAAATCACTGCGCTCGTATATTCCCTGCGGGGAAAGTAATTTCACGAGTTCGTCAACGATGATGGATTTGACATTTTCAATACCTGCAGCATGAACTTGGATAGATATAAAATCAGCATATTTGTCCGCAATCAGTCCTGGTAAAAAGTCCGCTTCCGCGAAAATCAGACGTACAGAATCATTATTGGCATGAAGCAAATGAGCACGATTTTGAACCGCTTTCTGCACACGCAGCCTCCACCAGTTTTCATCTATAGTATGTGTTGGATTCCACTCCAGCAAACGCACAGCTACGCGCGAAGTATTATTGTATATCCCATAGGCAATAAACTCATCATCACTATTGTACACCGAAACTACATCACCATTTTTGATGGTACCTATTTTTTTATTTATAGCGCCAGAAAACACCCAAGGATGCAATTGCCAAGCCGCTTTATCTTTGCCTTTATTAAGGATTATTTTACTCATCTCTGCAAAAGTACAGAATGTAAAAAAAAATCATGCAATTATTTTTTGCCTAATCGGATAGGAGGAACGGGATTAATTCCCGTTCCGACCTTCCACAGCACCGTACGTACCGATCGGTATACGGCGCTTCCTTAAGTTTTAACACAAACTCGCTTGTATTCTGCCAGTAAAGATGGGTATCCCAGATGTTTAAGATAATCGTTGGAGAGAGTGGTTGACAGTATCCAGCTTTTTGCTGTGTGCCAATAACTTTTCCGTGTATGTGCCCATTCATGCGCCTTGTACTTACTTACCCCTAGTTGCGTCAGCTTAGTGACTTTAGTCTTGCTATGTTTCCATTGTTTCCATTGGACCATACGTAGCCCACGGCGATACCATGTATCCATTTTTCGCAGACTCGACTCCATGTCCGCTAGTTTAAAGTAATGCATCCAGCCAGTGAGATATTCCCTCAAGTAGAGAATTCGCTGTTCCTCGCTCCAACCCCGACTGCGACCCGTTAGTCCTTTAATCCTAGCTTTCATCTTCCCTAGACTTTTAGGGTGAATACGTAAGCGCGACTCCCCTCGGTAATTGTAGAAACTGTAGCCTAGAAATTTAATCTTGGATACATGACCAACGACGCTTTTCTCTTTATTGACTTTAAGCATCAGCAAGTCTGTGAGATCTCCCCGGGTAAGAACGATAACTTTCCTCTCATGTGTCTGCTACATTTACCTTGATGCTTCTGTACAGTATAGGACTTTAGTTTGTGTTGCAACCTCATCCAGCATCGTAGGCCTTATATGTAGTTTCTGTCCGTCAGACCGAGAGTTTGCCTGAGGCTTCCTTCAGATTCCACCTCACGGTGGACACCCTTGCCCTCGGCTAACACTTCCAACTGTAATGGCGTGTTCGGGACTTGCACCCTAGAGTTATCGCCCATGCCGGGCGAACAACAACAAAAGGTATGCACATATAGGCATACCTTTTGAATTTCTGAAAACGTTTCGGCTTAATGCTTTATAAACATTCCTCGAGGATTGCTGAGTCCAGATCGTACGGTTTCTACTTCGGTACCATCCAAATTAGCGCGTTTGACGTTGCCCAAATTTGTTTCTGACCAATAAATTTTATTCTCATCGTAATCAATAGCCATACCCGATCCTCCTCTATTTCCTGAGAATGAAGCTATTTTCACGGGATTGGTACCGTCTAGGTTAGCACTCATCAATCCTGCATTATTACGGTCGTCATAGTATATTTTGCTATTCACATCATCTACAAACATACCGTATCCATACGCACCTTCTATGAGCTGTTCGACGCCTGTACCGTCACTTTTAGCGACATACATGTATTCCTCGTTCACTTCATAGAAGAATATTTGATTCGTCTTCTTGCTGAAGCCAATCGCACGCATTGCTCCTCCTGCTATAGTTATGAATTGCTTCTCAAATCCTGTTCCGTCCAGATTAGCACGCGAGACATTATTTCCATCGGCAATATACATCTTACCTTCAGCGTGATTGAGCGCTACGCCATACGGCGATCCTAAGCCCGATAGCAAAACTTCCATATTGGAACCATCGAGATTCATCCGGATGATCTTACCATTGTTGGATGATTCGAAATCACAGTAGTATATCTTTTCGTTTACCTCATCGTAAGTCATGCCATGCCCTTCTTTACCTGCCATGCTTACCACCGTTTCCAACTCCGAACCAGGGATCAACGATAATTTGCGGATCAATTCTGCGCTGTATTCAATAAAATACAATTCATTATCTGTTTCTATGACAGCATTCGGGTCTACAACAGTGATATCCTGTGCATAGTTTCCTGTACCTCCTGCTCCAACTGCTTTCAATTTTATCGTATATAATCCGGGGCTGCTGTATACTTTCTTAGGATTCTGTTCGGTAGATGTAGTACCATCACCAAAATCCCATATGTACGAAGTAGCATCTTCAGAAAGATTGTTGAAGACAATCTCTTCATTGATGTTCAATTCAGCATTGCTTATGGTAAAAAAGCTTTTGACTGCTCGTGGCAAATCATCAAAATTATATTTATCCGATGAGCAGGACCCTATCCATATCAATCCAATAATACAGCTAGCGACCATTAATAATCTTTTCATAAATCTAAGTTTCTTTAAATTAGTTTATTTCAATTTGAATCTTTGTCCATGTGTATACAGGGAAAGGTTCGCTTTTTCAAATGACACCTTCCCGGACGCTGTGACTTTAGTATTTTTGGGCTGCGCAATGTGGACCACTTGGCTTACACCACTGATCCGCGCATTTTTACCTTGCACTACCAAAGCTGTCCCCTCATCTATGCCTATTACGGCACGTTGCGGATAATCGCTCAATACACTCATTAATCGATTGTAGCGACTACGCATGATGAAATGCTGATCTATTATTACATTTTGCAATAATCCTAACCCGGACGCCACTTCGACATAGTCAGCCTTTACCTCTTTGAAGCTGTCAGCTTTTCCATCTGGCTTTTGCCCTCCCGTAATCATAACGGCAGACATCACTGCAGCACCTGCACTCGTGCCGGAGACAGTAGCACCATTGTGATAAGCGGATTGTATAGCATCGAATAATTTCGTCTGACGCACTATGGCCATAAATTTGTTTTGATCACCTCCCGTAATGTAAATAAGACGTGCATTTTTGACAGAATCAATCCATTGCGAACGATTATTGGCTTCTTCCTTGCTAAAATTAAAACTTACGGCTTTGTGCTTCGTATGCCTAGATAATTGCTCGCTGATGTACGCTACCGATTCTTCGGGCACGCTCGTGGCCATGGGAAGAATTACGATATAATCTTGTTCTTTCAGGTCAGCCGTCTTCACCAAATCTTCGATCAAGGCTTCAGAACGCTCCCCGCCCCCAATTATAAATAGCTTACCTTGCTGCGCGAAGACCTGCCCTATCGACATACATAGCGCGAGTATCAAAGTATATAGTTGATTTCTTTGCATCATAAGCTTATTTGTAAATATAAACGGATATATTGCCATGTTCGTCCACCGTACCTCGGTACATGCCCGAAGTATTGAATTCCATAGCGACTTTACCATTTTTGTCTAGACTAATCATACCACCATCACCACCCATCTTACCAATCTCCTCAATAACCTGCTGTGTAGCTGCCTGTACATCCATACCCTTCAACTCTATTAAGTTTGAAACACGGTGTGCTGCCACTTCTCGGATGTAAAACTCACCCCAGCCGGTGCTCGAAATTCCAGCAGTAGCATTATTACAGTAAGTGCCTGCGCCGATAATTGGCGAATCACCTACCCTTCCAAAACGTTTGTTGGTCATACCCCCAGTAGATGTTCCGGCAGCGAGATTTCCATTTTTATCGAGTGCCACAGCGCCCACGGTACCGAATTTTTTATCTTCACGTGACACACCCGAAATTAAACTCTCGCGGGGATTAAAATTATAGGCTGCACGTCCCAATTCCTCTTCTTTAATCGTACGCTGCAACTGATTCCAGCGTTCTTCGGTATAAAAATAAGAAGGAGATACCGTGTCACAACCTTGGGACAGCGCGAATAATTCAGCGCCCTTACCCACCATCATGACATGTTCGGATTTTTCCATCACCGCACGTGCGGCGTTAATAGGATTTTTTAGGGTTGTCACCCCTGCAACTGCTCCTGCCTTCAATGTCGCTCCGTCCATGATCGAAGCGTCCAACTCATTTTTACCTTCATTTGTAAATACAGCACCTTTACCTGCATTGAACAAAGGAGAATCTTCCAGCACATTCACCGCAGCCTGCACCGCATCTAATGCTGCTTTTCCAGATTTGATTTCATTATACCCATTTTCGAGTGCGCGTGTTAAGGCTTCCCGGTATAATCTTTCCTTCTCTGGAGTCATATGTTTTTTTTCTATCGTCCCTGCTCCACCATGGATGACAAGAACGATTTTAGCTTCATCCTGCTGCTTGGGTTCGCGATTGCAGCCCCACATAGGTTGAATCATCAACCCCGCCACTATATATTTAAAAATATTTTTCATTCGATAACTGTTTTAATTTAACGTACAATCTGCCAGCTTCCGGCCACAATAGCCCACCAATAACTATCTACTCCACTAGAATTCTGTGGAGAAAAATTGGTTAGATTAAACTTATTTTTTTCTAACGTCGGTGACAATGCATAGACAGTCAAAGCCTTGCCTGCGTGATTCCAGGTCAAGGGAGTTCCTGTATTGATAATTTCGGGTTGCTTGGTATTGTCGGATTTAACAAAATACGCATTTTTCGCTCCGACCACTTCTGCATTACCGGTCTCATCGACGCACACCGCTGTACGTTCATCTACCGCTATCCCATAAGCTGTTTTACCCCAATCTTTCATCAGCCTAGCCATGAAAACCGACAAACGACCTTGTCGATTGCGCTCACTGAAATGCTGATCTGTGAAGATATTGGACATAAAAGGTGCTTTGAGAAAATCCTCACGGCCTATCACAACCTTCGTATGATACGGATTGGTCAATGCTTCATCCGAATCTAGCCCTCCGCGCTCCGCTCCGAAATAATAGTTACCCAGAATAGCCGCGCCAGCACTGGTACCTCCAACAGGGACTTTTTTCTCCGTCAAAAGGTAGTTGATCGCTTGCATCGTCTTGGTGTCTTTCCAATATCCTACGTAATCCGCTTGATCGCCGCCCGCAATAAACAACATTTCGGCATTCCGGATAATACGTGCCACACGCTCATCATCCGCCAATTTGCGGGAGTCGATTTTTAACGTTTCCACGGAGTTTACTTTTCCCAACTTATTTACATAGGCATTGTACGCATCTGTCCCCGAAGCACGGATGATGACCACATCACCACCTCCGCTTCTATTGATCATCCACTGAAAAGCAGCATCTACATCCGTACCACCACCCATTATCACAAGCCCCGCCTTAGTGGCGGGCTTCACATCTGTCGTGTCGCCTAATATACCGATTGATGACGGCCTAGTAGCTGTATTAACAGGTTTGGGTGCGCTTGGGTCAAATGGGTTTTTGCTGTTGTCTTTGCTACAACTTATTATCAATAGTGCCCCTATAAGCCAAAATAATCTCATACTCATCGGGTTTAGTCGTTACCATATTTAGGATTCTGTGTCATATTCTTGTTGACCGCCATCTCGTCTGCTGGAATTGGGAAGCAATATTGTGCTACGGTAGGTTCTAATTTTACCGCACCCGAAGTATTTGCCGCGTCTTGACTTAATCTTTCCACCGCTACTTTGCGACGTTTGAGGTCATAAAACCGATGGCCTTCAAAAGCCAACTCTTTGAATCGCTCATTGTAAATATTCTCCAACAAAACTTGCTTCGAGGCAAAAGGTTGAGCTGCATAGTTATGGATACGTGCGCTACGCAACGCATTCAAATCACTAGCGGCATTGGTTAATCCCGTAGCACCATTCGACTCTGCTTCCGCTTCGGCTCTAATCAGATACATTTCGCCCGTCCGGAACAGCTTGACTGAAGTCAGCCCTGGATAGCTGCTATTACCACCTACATATTTTTTCACCAGATATTGAGATTTGATGCTTGGCGGCGGCCCTACTCGCGAAGGATCGTCTTTTATATAAGCGGTATAACGTATATCGTCCGCTTTATTAAACAGATTTATCATTTTGGAGGATGGTGCATACAAAACTATTCCTCCGGCTTCACGGTAGAACGCTGCGCCTAATCGCGAATCGCCGATCACACGGGCTAATTTCCACACTACTTCCGAATCACTATTGTCTACCCATATTTTTGGGAAATCATTTTTTGGAGCTAAAGGCTCAGCCTGAATGACCTCCGTTGCATATTTGATGGCATCATTCCAATTTTTAGCATACAAGGCGACGCGTGCTTGGATTCCTGCGATAGCGGCTTTAGTGATGCGGATATTCTCGGTGAAATTGTTAGGCATCAGTTCTTTAGCGGCTAATAAGTCTGCGTTAATATCCGCGTAGTTCGACTCCACGGTAGGACGAGCAGGATAGCTTAAAGCTCTCTCCTTCATATACGGCACGCCCATTCCGTCACCGTCGTATGAAGAAGCGTAGCCACGTAATAATTCGAAATGGCTATACGCCCTCAATGCTAAGAGTTCGGCTTGATACTGATTTTTTAAGGTTTTGCTATCGCCACTGACCTGTATATTCGGAAGTGCTTCCAATACGTGATTTACACGATCAATCACGACATAGTATTCATTCCACGCCGATGTAACCGAGCCGTAGCTTGAGTTGTACATCCATCGGTGCAAAGCAGTATTAGACACCGTGTTTTCTGTAGGTAAAAGTACTTCGTCCGATACGATGGCCGCAGCCTCTATCAGGGAGGTGGACAATGGCGCATACGCACCTAGCACACCCATATTGACATCTTCTAAATTTCGGAAAGCCTTGCTGGGATCGATAGAATCCGTAGGCGCAAGGTTCAACTTATTACAGGACTGTAATACCAGCCCTACAATAGAAAATGCAATTAATATATTCTTATTGACACTAATCATACGTTCAATTCATTAAAGTTGAGCAATTCATGCTGTTAAAAATTAACATTAATTCCAGCCGTATATTTTCGAGCATTCGGATATTCGAAGCGACCATACTGGCGGTTATTTTCAGGATCTAAACCTCTCCATGTGGTCCACGTAATGAGATTCTCACCCTGCGCAAACACAGATACGGATTTCAAAAATTTCTGGTTAAGCAAGTGTACCGGAACTTTATAAGCTAACTTAACATTCCTCAACCGCATAAATGCCGCATCTTGAATATCTTTGGAAGTAAAATTCCGCGGAATATCTATCCGTTGCAGATCCACTATATCACCTGGTTTCTTCCATCTGTCGTACAACATACGTTTACTTTGATTACTCGTCATATACGCTTGATTTTCATTGTAAAAATCAATATTGTTCCAGCGCTGCACGTCAGAAACAAAAGAAAGCAATCCGCTTAATGTCAACTCTTTCCAACTCAAGGAAGTTGAAATACCTCCAGTCAGCTTTGGATAGAGGCTGGCATCTAATGGCACGGCTTGATCCTCTTCATTGTATACATTCACGATGGTTCCATCAGCATTATAATATTGTGCTTCTCCATTTTCTGGATTTACACCCGCCCATCTTGGCGCAAAATAAGTTCCATACGGTAATCCAACCTTGATGATACGCGTATCGCCATCCGGCAATTCGTCTGTAATGTCTGTAACGCGCAATATCGTATTGCTATTATATCCGCCGTTGATACTCACGTTCCAAGTTAACTGGTCATTTTTGATAATATCTGCACTGACCTTTAGTTCAATACCTCTGTTACGCATCTTACCTGTACTTAGCAATGCCGACGAAGCTCCGGAAGTAGCAGACAATGGTTGGTCGATAAACATATTTTTGGTAATACGATTGTACCAATCAAACTCGATGTTAATTCTGCGGCTTGGCAATAGGGACAAATCAAATCCCGTATTGAATTCATCCACATATTCCCAATCAAAATCCGGATTACCAATATTATTTGGACGAATACCTTGCTGACCACCATAACTCGTGTTCACACCATAGGTCGGCAAATAGGCAAAACTGCTTCCAAAAGGACTCGCCGTCTGTCCAAAACTAGCGCGGATGCGTAAGTCTGCGATAAGATCCGATGCTTGCAAAAATTCTTCTTGCTTCACATCCCACATAGCTCCCAAAGAATAGAATCCATGCCAACGGTTCTTGTCAGGCACCGATGATAAGGATGCACCATCATAGCGGTAACTGCTTGTAAAAGTATATTTATCCGCATACGTATAACGCGCTGCACCGATGTACGACATCATCGCACTAGCCGACCGACTTCCACTTAGCGAAGGAAGAAATGTTTCGCTCACCGTGATTCCAGCAGGAGTTTCCGGCAATCGATCATCTAAGCCGTAGCCGCGGTAGCTAAATGCGCGGTAATTGTCAAATAAATACTCGAAAAAACCAGAAATCTCAAATTCATGTGCATCAAGCTTTTTCTTGTATGTAATTCCTGTGGTAGACACGAAATTCACATTACGTCTATATCCTTCGCCAAAAGATCCTTTCTGTCCGGATTGGCGACTGCCAATATAGGATAATGGATTGATAAATACCTGATCGGCAGAGTGACGAAAATCAACACCAGCACGCGTGCTCACACTCCATTCAGGCGATATCTCATAACCCATATTAAAGCCCACAATGGTTTTTACCTGTTCAGTTTTGTCAGATGTTCCGAAAAGCACGTCCAAACCTCTACTTCCTTCCCGCGTATCCAGAAATGATACATCCTCGTTGGTAGCATGAAAAGCCCCATCCGGCGTATATGGATATTCATAAGGCAGTCCATAATAGACAGAAGCCATCGGGGTACCTACGCTAGTACCTCCCTCATTATAGGTAAATCTAGAGTTCGAATAACCTAAATTCAGGTTTACCCCGGCGGTGAATTTTCCATATTTTATGTTCGTATTGCTACGAAGTGTATAGCGCTCCATCCCAGTCTCCCGCACGATACCGTCTTCTTTCCAATAACTTAATGCATTGTACGTTTGTACATTTTCATTTCCTCCGCTCAGGTTTACCTGCTGTTCCATGAAGTTAGCATTCTGGAAAAATAGATCTCTCCAATCGGTATTGATACTACGAAGACTGTCTAATAGTTGATTTGCATTTTGCTGCCATGCAGCATCCTGTGTATTATAGAACGGATTACGGGAGGAATAACGCCAGCCCGGACCGATGTCTTTACCTGTTTCTAACCCAATTTCCTCCTCAAAACGCAAGCGTTCTCGGCCATCCATCATTTCAAAATTCGGTCTTGTCAGCGTTGAAGTACCATATTGCGATGAATAATTGACAGCCAATCGACCTTGCTTCCCTTTTTTTGTCGTAATCAATATGACCCCGTTCGAACCTCTCGAACCATATAAGGCTTTAGCTGAAGCATCTTTCAGCACATTCACGGATTCTATATCTTGAGGATTTATCGTCTGAAAATAGCCCCCTTCAATGGGTATACCATCCATAACGTATAAAGGAGTATTGGAACCACTAATTGAGCCAATACCACGGATGACTACAGCAGCGCTTTGCCCAGGCTGACCGGAGCTAGAAATCACACTCATTCCCGGAACCTTCCCTTGGAGAATCTGATCCAACGAACTCATAGGCACCTGATTGATATCTTCAGCACGCACTATAGAGGACGAACTCGGACTTTTGCCTTTTGAATAATTGGTATAGCCTGTTATGGTCACCTCTTCTATCGCCGTATTTAAGTCATCGAGCGTAATGGTCACGTTGCGATCTCCGCCGAGTGTAATAATTTTTGATTGATAGGCCAAATGTTTAACCTCAATTTCATCACCGACATTGGCTTCTATTGTAAACTGTCCATTGGATGAGGTTAATGTTTTGGTGCTTTTACCTTTGATGGCAATAGATACACCAGGTATGGGATTTCCGGCTGCGTCAACTACTCTTCCCGAAAAAGAACTTTGTGCCTGCTGCACGAAAACGGTTCGACTAGTGGATGACGAAACATTCAAACTGTTGGTCTTCGCGAATACCGAAAAAGAAGGAGACAGCAGAAGTCCACACAGCATAATACCTATCGGTATCTCGCCTTTATAGGGCACACATCCTCCATATCTTTTGATAAATTGGTTAATTTTCATATAAGCTTTATTGGTAGTATTATCAACCTCTAATATAAAGTTTTATTAATTAGAAGTTTAAAAAAATAACAGTAAAAGGATTTTCTGTGGCTACAGAAAATCCTTTTATCACTTTCCTATTTATTTTTCAACAAATAGTCTTTAAAATCATCATAGTTAACGGCTAGTGATTCCGCCAATTTTGGCTTGTCTGCCAACAGTTCAGCTCCTTCAGGATATTGCACTGCGGAGAAAATATCCGCATCTATGCCTTCGGGAAATTTACATGGATGTGCCGTTGACAAAAATATGGAGGCATACTCACCAGGGTTAGTATCTTGGTAAGATTTAGCCGCTAAATAAGCAATAGCTGTATGCGGACAAGCCACATAATTATATTGTTCAAAAATATCCCGCATTGCCACAAGTGTCTCTTGATCATCGTAGGTGTAGGAAGTAATGGTCTGACGCAACTTCTCCAGATCGTAATCAAATAAATCTTGAATGCGCACCCAATTGCTTGGATTACCTACATCCATAGCATTTGCTAATGTTTGTACGGAGGGCTTCGGATCGTAGGATCCGGAAGTCAGGAAGCGAGGAACGGTATCATTCACATTGGTACCCGCGACAAAATGCTTCACTGGCAAGCCCATCTTATACGCTAACAGTCCAGCACCAATATTTCCAAAATTGCCACTTGGCACGCTGAATAGCACCTCATTGACGCCTTGTGACTTCAATTGTGCATATGCCCAGAAATAATAAAATGTCTGCGGAATCAGACGCGCAATATTGATGGAATTGGCGGAAGTTAATCGAAGTTCTTGATTCAACGCTGTGTCATTAAAAGCTTGTTTGACCAATGCTTGACAGTCATCAAAAGTCCCGTCTACTTCCAAAGCACGAATATTCTGACCGTTTGTTGTCAATTGCTCCTCTTGCACTTTGGATACTTTGCCTTTAGGGTACAGAATCGTAACACGTGTGCCTTCTACGCCTAAAAATCCTAACGCCACAGCTCCACCTGTATCTCCTGAGGTAGCCACTAATACGTCCAATAGTTTGTCATCTTCTTGTGAGAAATACCCCATCACACGACTCATGAATCGCGCACCAAAATCCTTGAATGCGTAGGAAGGCCCATGAAACAGTTCCAGAACAGCCGTTTTGGAATCCAAAAATTTGACAGGCGCATCAAAATTTATTGCATCATCTATGATTTTTTTCAAATCTGCTTTTGGAATATCGTCACCTATCAATGCCGTTGCAACAGTCAGCGCGATTTCTTGGAGGGAATATTGCTGGATATTCCGTATGAATAATGGATCCAATGCAGGAATATGCTCGGGCATATATAATCCTTTGTCCTGAGGCAAGGAATTGAATACCGCTTCCTGAAAGGAAACGCTTAAATCTTTATTATTTGTACTATATAATCTCATTGCTTATTAATTCGTAAATGGTAATACCTTAGGGCCTTCAACATTGACGGCAGATACATATTTAAAACTTTCTATTCCCTTTTCAGAAAGATGAGCCTGGATTTTAGCGGTCACCACTTCAGCAGCTTCTGGTCCTTGGGACATGGCTACGACAGAAGGACCTGAACCCGAAATACCAAAACTCAATGCACCATGCGTCAGTGCGATCTCCTTCATCGTATAAAACTCTGGAATAAGAATCGCACGTGAAGGTTCGATAATCACATCTTGCATGCTTCTGCTGATCAATCCATAGTCAGACTGAAATAAACCCGCAACAAGCCCGGCAATATTCCCCCATTGCGTCACCGCATCTTTGAGCAAAATTTTCTCTTTGATCAATTGACGCGCATCACGTGTAGGTACATCTACTTGTGGAAACACAATGCCTGCATACAGGTCTTGCGGCACCGGAATTTTGACAATGTCCAAATCTGAACCTCCTCGCACCAACGTTATTCCTCCCATCAAAGCGGGAGCCACATTATCTGCATGCCCATGTCCACAAGCCAATCTTTCGCCTTCTACACAATAGGGCATCAATTCGTCTTTATGCAAGGGATTACCCAGCAAACTATTGATCGCGTAGAGTCCAGCCACCGTACTTGCGGAACTCGACCCTAAGCCCGAACCGATGGGCATATGTTTGATGAGCTCTATTTCTACACCAATATCCGCTAAAATTCCTAAATCGCTGAGCAACATCTTGACGCAGGCACTGACCGTATTTCGATCCGGATCTAAAGGCAAACGACCGCCATCACCTTCGATAGAGCGAATACGAACACCCTTCTCCTCCGATCGGTACATCTTGACCTCATCACCCGGCTCATTCACCGCAAATCCCAAAATATCGAATCCACATATCATATTAGCAACAGTGGCTGGAGCGAATACGCGAACTTTATCCAGGATACGGTCGAAATCTATTTTCTTGTCTCGTAGTTTATTTTGATAACTGGGCATATGATCCTTTTAAATATTCCATTAATCTATTAAGCTCCCACATTGACTAAATCCGCAAACACACCTCCTGCTGTTACTTCCGCGCCTGCCCCTGGCCCCTTCACGACTAGCGGACGCTCTTTGTAACGCTCCGTCGTAAAGGAAATAATATTATCACTACCTGATAGCGCATAGAACGGGTGCTTCTCATCCACCATTTGCATGGAGATAGAAACCTTACCATCTTCCAACTTACCGATATAGCGGATGACTTTGTTTTCTGCAGCAGCTTTCTCTTTAAGAGTGTTAAAATATTGGTCAGCTTTCAATAGTTCTGTATAAAACTCATCTACAGAGGTGGCACTCAAGCACGATTCCGGAAGTATGGCACCCAAATCGACGTCTGAAGCCTCGATTTCGTGTCCTGCATCACGAGCCAATATAAGCATCTTGCGCATAAAATCTACTCCTCCTAGATCGTCGCGTGGATCGGGCTCGGTATAGCCTAATGCTTGCGCATTTTTGACCACATCATAAAAGGAAGCATCCCCCACAAAATTGTTGAATATATAAGAAATCGTGCCCGATAATATGGCTTCGATTTTTAAAATGCGGTCTCCACTAAGCATCAAATCCCGCAACACCCGAACGATAGGCAGACCTGCGCCCACATTCGTCTCATAAAAGAAGTCGACGCCATGGCTGCGCGCGGTATCGCGCAATAACTTGTAGTTGGCGTATGACCCGCTGTTGGCAATTTTATTACAGGTTACAATAGATATATTGGATTTAAAAATATCTTCATAATATGTGGACGGCAATTTACTCGCTGTATTATCGATGAACACACAGTTTGGCAGATTCATTCCTTTCATTTTATCAATGAAACTTGCTAAATCCGCAATCTGTCCATCCCCATCCAATTTCTTCTGCCAGCTCTGTAAGTCTATACCGTTTTCGTCAAACAGCATTTTACGGGAATTAGCAATGCCGACCACTTGGATTTCAATATCATTATTCTCCAGCAAAAAGTCGTGTTGCTCGGCAAGTTGTCTGAATAGAGTAGAACCGATATTACCTGTACCTAAATTAAAGACATGCAATGTTTTCTTTAATTCAGCGAAGAAAGCATCATGCACCGCATTCAAAGCTTTCGACAGGTCTTCTTTCGAAATGATAACCGAAATATTAAATTCCGAAGAACCCTGCGCTATCGCACGGACATTGATACCATTTCTTCCTAATGCAGCGAATAGACGTCCCGACATACCTGGCGTACGTTTCATATTCTCGCCTACAATGGCCAATACCGAAAGATTTTGTTCTACTTCTGGCATTATCAGTTTGTTGGCTTCCAATTCCAATTCGAATTCCGCGGAAATCAATTTCAGCGCGCGCTCTGCATCACTTGGATTGACTGCGAATGTAATACTGTGCTCAGAAGAGGACTGCGTAATTAATACGACATTGATCTGTTCACGGGCCAATAGCGTAAACAACCTACCTGAAAATCCTGATTTACCAATCATGCCCGATCCCGACAAATTGATAATCGAAATATCCGAGATAGATGATATCCCTTTAATGGGTAGCTGGGTACAGTCTGATTCAAATTGGATGATAGTACCCGGAAATTCTGGATCGAAAGTATTGCGGATAGCAATAGGAATTCGTTTTAAGAATGCCGGAATCATT
The DNA here is from genome assembly GCF_004342685.1 of Sphingobacterium alimentarium. GTDB lineage: Bacteria > Bacteroidota > Bacteroidia > Sphingobacteriales > Sphingobacteriaceae > Sphingobacterium > Sphingobacterium alimentarium. The sequence goes on along the minus strand of NZ_SMBZ01000009.1, from coordinate 50,172 downwards.
GTCGGTGGATAAATGACTTTAGCCCCGAAATATGACAATTCCATAGCTTCAGTGTAAGATAAGATAGGCAACGAAAAAGCTTTTTTCACGATACGTGGGTCAGCAGTAAGCATCCCATTGACATCCGTCCAGATCTCTATAACCGAAGCATTGAGCACGGAGCCAAATATCGCCGCTGTATAATCCGAACCTCCACGACCCAATGTGGTGATTCTCCCCGCATCATTAGAACCTATAAATCCAGTGACAAACATCAACTTGTCCGCATGCGAATGTGTCAAAGACATAATCAATTGCGTAGTCAGTGGCTCGTTCAGATGTGCATTTCCAAAATTGGAATCCGTTTTAATATAATGTGAAGCATCGAGATAAATGGATTCGGGAATATACTGCTCCATGATTTTCGACACCATATAATTGGAAAAACGCTCTCCAAAAGATATAATCAAATCCTTACTTTGCAGACTCAGCTCCTTCAAGGCATATACACCCTGCAAGATTTCTTCTAGCTCGTTAAGCATCAATTTCAACTTCGTGAATACAGGATTTTGATACTTTATCGCTATCAACTGCTTCACCACTTCAAAATGCTTATCCTCGAGCAACTGTATATCCTCCGCAAAGGAAGCACGCTCTGCAGCATTTTCGGCCATTTGCGTCAGCAAGTTGGTCACACCAGACATAGCCGACAACACGACCAATGGTTTTTCTCCCTTGTCATACGAAGTTTTTACAACTTCCAATACAGATTTGATACTTTGAACTGTTCCTACAGATGTTCCTCCAAATTTTAGAACTTTCATTGGTTTATTTTATGTTTTAGTTTGTTTTAATTATTCAGGCAAAAAGAAAAGCCTTCCCCGTATTGGAGGAAGGCTTCTTTATATTTACATTCAATTGTACACACAAGTTACTTCCTCCGAGAATTACCCCCCGTAGTAATAATAATTGTTGAAATAATTGAGCTAAATGTTTTCATATTTTTTAATATCTGGTCCTAATATAGAGTATTTTTCATATTAAAATCAAAATTATTTTAAAAAACTAATAAAAATTTAATGTTACTGCGTACTAACCGCATTATTGCACGTATTACGATAATTACTGCGTACTTATCCTTAAGCATATGTTAAAAATACGTTAAAACCTACGTATTTTATTTGGATTGTAGATATCTATCTATTATCTTCGTAACATCTGCTCCTTGGAAAAGAGTAGGAAGTAAGGAAAGTTGTAATTAAAAAAAGCGATTTAATGAACACAAAAAAACTAATAGCATCGGTGCTATTTATAGGCTTTTGTCTAGTGTCGCAAGCACAAACTACCAAAAAAAATGAGCAAGACAATCTTGCTAAAGAGTATTTCTCGCAAATCATGGGTGTAGCTGTAAATGCTACCACAAACACCAAACTCTATCAATTTGTGTATGATTGGTTGGGTACACCATATAGATTGGGTGGTGATTCAAAAAGAGGTATCGATTGTTCAAAATTCTCACTTGCAGTTTACGAGAATGTTTTCAACACCACAATAGGTTTTAACAGCAGAAATCAGTACGCAAACGTTACGCCGATCAATAAGAAAGATCTGCAGCCGGGCGATTTAGTGTTTTTTAAAATCAGAAGTAAGTCTATTACGCATGTAGGTGTTTATTTAGGTGATGATAAGTTTGCACACGCCTCTTCTAGCAAAGGTGTAATGGTGAGCAATCTAAACGAAGCCTATTGGAAAAGATACTACTATAATGGTGGTCGTCCAAAATCAGAAGAAAACCGTACTATGGTGGCGGATGCTTCGATGCTCAATACCGACAAGTAAAAGTAACTCCATAATACCAACAAAAAGTCCGAATGAAAATTAATCATCCGGACTTTTTTATTTAATTTTGCTACATCAATTTTGAATTATGTCAACAAAAGCAACCTTAATATTAAATAAAGAACAGATATTTCAAAAATCTAAACGCATTGCTTACCAAATCATCGAAGACAATTTTGACGAAAAAGAAATTGTATTGGTAGGAATTGCCGACAGAGGATATGTATTTGCCCAAAGACTCAAAAACATCATAGAGGAACTTGTTGATAACAAAGAAGTGATCCTCATCAAGGTTACTATCAAAAAGAATAAACGCAGTCTAGAAGCAGTCACGGATTTGCCTATCGAAACAGCGGCCAACAGGGCTGTCATCGTGGTAGATGATGTCTTGAATAGTGGAAGAACATTGGCTTATGCATTGGGTGCATTTATCAACGTACCGCTAAAGAAAATGCGTACAGCCGTACTCATCGACCGCAGCCATCACCAATTCCCTATATTTAGTGACTACTACGGACAAAAGCTTTCTACTATATTAAAAGAAAATGTGCGGGTGTATTTGGAAGAGTTTGACAATAAAGAAGATGCCGCTTGGCTCGAATAATAAAACAGGAAAATAAGAAAGGGTTAATCGATTGGCGATTAACCCTTTCTTATTTTAAGCTTCATACCGGGTTTTATCCGTGTATTACTCAAACCGTTGTCTGCTTGTATTTTGGCTACGGTACTTCCTTCTCTTCTCGCTATGCGGCCCAGAGAATCTCCCTTTTTGACGACATAATATGCCGTTCGGGAGGATGTACTTTTGCTGTTTGTCTTGCTTACGTTTTTGGCCAAAGTAGCATTGACAGGTTGGCTAACCACAAGTGATCTTCCTACCGTCAGACTGTTGCTATTTAAAGCATTCCATGCTTTGAGATCCTGAACAGTGACATTAAATTTTCTAGCAATATTTGATAGCGTTTCACCTTGGCGTACGCGATACTTTTGTGTAGAAGTACCTGCTAACAGCGTCTTGGGCTCATCCATTGGCAAAGCAATCGACGAGGGTGAATGCAATGCCAGATAAAGCAGACTATCATTTGTATTGGCCGTAATCGGCAGAAACAACCTTCTCGGCTTTTCTTCTGTACCGTTTAACACCAATCGCTTCGCCGCAGGATTGAAATGTTTTAACTGCTCTATATCCAGATCTATAGCTTTGGCCACATGACGAAGGTCCACCGTCCGATTCACCAAGATGACTTTGAAATCCATATCCAATTCATTGGCTGCTGGGTCTATATTGTAATATTCTGTATTATTCAGGACGTATGTCATAGCGACATACTTGGGAATGTAATTTTGAGTCTCTTTGGGCAAGAAAGGTGATAATTCCCAAAATGTGGGACTTTGCAATCCGGAACGTTTGATAGCGCGCTGTACACAGCCACGTCCACAATTATAGGAAGCCAAAGCAAGCAACCAATCATTGAACTGATCATATGACTCTTTCAGGTACTTCGACACAGCATACGTAGACGAGTAGATATCTTTGCGCTCGTCGATATGCGCATTCATATCCAAATCATAGATGCGTGCGGTGGTATAGATAAATTGCCAAGGTCCTACTGCCCCTGAAGTCGAAACTAAATGCGGATTGAGTGATGATTCTACTAGCGAAAGATATTTGATCTCTTCTGGAAGTCCCATTTCCGCAAAAATCTGATCATACGCTTTAAAATAATGTTTGCTCAGACCGTGTAATCGATTCATATAAGGTCGATAATTCGACGAAATATATTTATCAATAAAATACTTCACATTGGAATTATAATCCAGTGGAATAGTCTTGGTGCTCGCCTTCATTCTTCGTAGAATCACGGCATCATCGAGGGAGACCGCCACTTTATCATCAACGTTTTTGCGGATAGAATCGAGTTCGACCAACATAGCCAATTGCTCTTCCATAGGTGTCGCAAAGGAATATGAACTGTAATAGTCATCACCCAAAGGATTCTCTATAGAAACTTGAGCTTGCAAAGAAAACGCACTGATTAAAAATGTTGATAATGCGGCGCAAATGTGTTTATTCATATTGTGCTAGTTTTGGATACTAGTGGGCAATATTTAGCCAGTATTTAGGCATAAACTATAAAGATTACATTTCTTGTCGAAAATGTAATCTTTATAGTATTTTGTTTATTGATTATTTGTTTTTTCCGTGTTGTTTGGTGCTGATTTTTCAGCTGGGTCTTCACGTTGACCATCTTTAAATTCCTTCACACCTCTACCCAGACCGCGCATTAATTCTGGAATTTTTTTACCCCCAAATAAAAGAAGAACTAAAACCACAATAATGATGATCTCTTGTGTTCCTATAAATAATAAATTAGATGTATACATTTTCGAATTATTTCTTAAATAACTTTATATTCAACTCCTTGTACTTACAAATATATATAATTAATTGGTATTCCAATGTAACTATCTTGCTAACCACGGCGCCGGATTAAATTCATTTTGTCCCTGTGACAAGCCAAAATAAACTACTGTATAGCCCAGCTCAGGATCCTTATCGGCTACCCCGATTTGTTGCCCACGGCTTACCTTTTGTCCTCTTCTCACCGATACCGATGCCATATTGGAGTAGAAACTAAAATACTCACCGTGCTTGATCACGACTACGCCTGCTACCGCTTGCACCACTTCACCTTCGAACACTGCTTTTACGCCGGCGCCATCCGCCGTGCGGATACCGATATCTGGTGCCGAACTGGTGATACCATCTACGGTATATGAACCATAATTGCGCACAATATTACCTTGTGACACTGGCCATGGAAGACGTCCGCGATTGGACTTGAAATCCGCCGATAGACGAGCTGCCTCTGGTGTAGAACGTAAGATTTCGCTATCCGTTTTCTTCGGCGTGGCTTTCTCTACCTCGGCTACAGTTTTACCTGTACGTTTGGCTTCTGCTTCAGCTAGACGCTTGCGCTCAGCCTCTGCCCTACGGCGCTCCTCAGCAATCTCTCTGTTAATGGCTGCACGGATAAGCGCTTCCATCTTTTTCTTCTCTTGTTGTTTTTTAGACAATTGTCCTTTGAACGTACGTTCTTGACTTACCAATACGTTCAACTGGCTTTGGTGAGCCGCTCTATCTTTGCTGATGATATCGCGCTCTTTCTGTTGATCTGCAAGCAACGCACGCTGGGTCTGACGGTCAGATTCCATCTGTGCGATCTTCAACTCAATATTTTTTTTCACTTTCTCAATCTCAGCAGCTTTCGCCTTACGCGCATCAGAGAATTGTTGCAAATATTTAATCCTCTTGAATGCTTGATTGAAATCCTTAGAAGCGAAGATAAACATCATCTTATTATAACCATTGCGGTTACGGAAGGCAAACAAAATCATCTTCTCATAATCCTTACGCATCTTTTCCAACTCCGCCTTCAATTCATTGACAGCTTTGGTATTTTGATTGATTTGGGAAGTTAGATTGTTTACTTCTTTATTGATGACGGTGATTTTCTCCTCCCGTAAGCTCAACTGCTTACTTAAGGCCGTCACTTCCTTTTGGGATAATAACTTTTCTCTAGTCTTAGCGACCAATTCCTTATTCAGATTAGCAATTTCAATGTTAATCTTCTCCAATTGCTTTTTCAATTGAGCACTACTTTGCCCAAATGATAACTGTCCGCAAAAGACTACAAAGAATATGCTTAATAATATATATTTGAAATTCATGAAATGAGTTCAGCTTTCTCGTTTTTGTACAACTTCCAAAAATAATGATATCTATACGACTTGCCTAATAAAAAGATTTTTTTAACATCTATTAGTTTATCACCTTATATCGGGATGGTACCGTAAAAGGCATCTCCAATTCTTGATTGAACTCAATTTTGTTATAATTCAACAAGGCATTAATCTGCATTTTATCAGCATTTAATTTAATGTTTTGATTTTGAGGAAAATTATACCCTGTCACATCATTAAAGGAGCTATAGAAAGCTTCCAGACTTTGACTACTTCCCGTAGGGGTAATACGAATCACTTTTGGTCTATATTTTCCATTCAGGCTGTACTGAAAAGATAAATCATCCTTCACTCCTACCAATTGCACGTCGTCCGTGGCCTGCGCAACAGTCATCTGGTCTGTACGCAATAGATCCGATGATACATTCGCAATCAACAAATCTTGCAATACCCTGAAGTTTACACCTTTACCCGTATACTGATGGATGTAATTAAACGGTTTTGCGGTGTACTCACCGTGCAACTTATTTAGTATTTTGATACTGTCGGGTGTGATAAGTACGCGAGCGCCCTCAACATTGAGGAATGTCGCAGTCAAAGATATCCATATTGCCTGGTCACGTTTTATGCGAACGTGCATGGTAACATCCTGATTGTCCTTTCCCAACTCCACTTTGGCTTTAGCACGTCCTGAAAAGGTATGAAAATCCAGATTATTAATTAAAAAATCCGCAATATTATTCGGCGAAGAAGGAACAGAAACCCCTCCGTTAGATTGCGTAGCAACCTGTCTCTTCGCCCCACAGCTTGTCAATACAGCCAGTCCTATTCCTAGTATTAATAACTTATTCCACATATTTTCTCTCTTGTATCTTTTGTTGAATTTTAGCCAGATTTTGTTGGCTATCGTTTTTTATCTCTATATCCAAAGCTTTTTGCCATTGCACAATAGCTTCTTTATCGCGCTTCAACTTACTTAGGATATCACCATAGTGCTCATACATCACGGCGGATGTTTTATTTAATTTCACAGCTTCTTCTATCCATCGTAGCGCTTCCTGATAATTGCCCTGTTGGAACAAAACCCAGGCATAGGTATCTTTGAAAGTCGCTGAATTTGGCTCTAACTCATTGGAAAGCTTAGAGAATTGCGCTGCCTTTTCTAATTCTTTTTTACGAACAGCCAAATAGTATGCATAGTTATTTAATGCACTCACGTTGGTGCTGTCGAGAGTGATGGCTTCTTCATAGGCTGCATCCGAAAGATTTTCCATCTTCAATTGATGGTACAGATCCCCCAATGAACCATATATCAGCGAGCGGATGGAATTATTTTCATTCTCCGAATAGTTGAGCGCTTGTTCCAACAATTCTCTACTCTTGTCATAATCAGGCTGCCCTGCATAGGCCAGACTAGTAAAATATAAGAGGTGCGAATTATTCGGATTGTGCTTTAGACCTTCTTGACCATGCTGGATGGCCTGATCCACTTGCCCCAACTCCAAATCCGATAAAATTACCAAACGCCACGCATTGACATGCCGCGGATTAGACGATAGCACTTTTAAGAAAACAGATCGAGCTTCTTCGACATGGCCTCGTTTTCCAAGCAATTCGCCTTTGAGAATCTGTGCCTCTAATACATCCGGATATGTACGTTCTAAGGTATTGGCCAGTGTCTGTAGCCTATCATCCGCCTCTATCGCTGGATCATTCATTAATTCGATTAAGAATTTATACTTATCCCAAAAAGGCACCTCCAGCTCATCAAAAGGTATTTTTAATGCACTGTACATAGCTGCGTACTTTTTGGAATCTCTGTGAATATCCGCTAAGTCTAGATACAGACTTTTGTCACTTGTGCGCTTGATACCGCGCTCGATAGCGGCAATGGCGTCCTTTTGCTTGCCCTCATGATTATAAATATACCCAAGATAGCCATATACATCAGGTATCATGGTCTTGCCATCAAGGCGGGTTAATATCTTTTTGGCAGGAGCCAACTCATTTTTATTCATATAGATTTCGGCCATCACCAGATTCAATGTGTCCGAATGCGACTTTTGAATCAATTCTTGGTACACTCGCTCGGCTACCTCCAGTTGATCGTTGGAAGCATACATGATTAATAACTCACGGTGCAGTCCTTCGTGCCCCGGATATTGTGTCTTCAGGCCTTCCAAGAGTTGAATGCTACTTGGATAATCTTTTTGGGATTTATACAATTCCAAAAGATGGTTCGCGTAGAATAGGTTGTTACTTTTCTGAAAAGCGAGCGATGCATTTTCTACCGCACCAGCATAATTGCCCAATTGTCCATTTATCAACGACTTGGCATAATAGATATCTGCCGCGTCAGGATGCTTTTCGGATATTTGATCCAAAAGTTGCAAGCCCTCTGTAAAATTACCCTCACGCAATTTGCTTTCCACCAGCTTTAGCTCCTCTGTATATGCTGTCTGCGCCCAACTTGCCGTCGACACAAAAAGCATGATAAAAAGCACTAAAAAATAACGGAAGCTATATATAAGCTGTATTCTCATTGTATTTATATTAATCGTATATCCTCATCCCTATGCTACTAAGGTAATAATCTATACTTACAAAAGAGTAAATTCTAGACTAGAAGTTTAACAACTAAAAGCATAAAAAACGTTAAAAAATATTTTAGCTGCGATATGTTTTAATATTGAAAATAAAATCGCTACCTTTGCAATCCGATTGTAGTGATTACAATCTGATTAAACATTATTAATTAATTAAATAAAAGCAAGTGAATACGTTAAGTTACAAAACTGTCTCTGCCAACAAAAACACCGTTAACAAAGAATGGATCGTTGTTGACGCTGAAGGCGAGATCTTGGGACGCTTGGCAAGCGAAATTGCAAAAGTAATTCGTGGAAAACACAAGCCAACATTTACCCCACACGTAGACTGCGGAGATAACGTAATCGTTATTAATGCAGACAAGGTTAAGTTGACTGGAAACAAATTAGGCGACAAAACATATGTTCGCTACACAGGCTACCCAGGTGGTCAAAGATTTGTATCTCCAAAAGAATTATTGGCTAAACATCCTGAGCGCATCATCGAAAAAGCGGTACGTGGTATGTTACCTAAAAACCGTTTAGGTCGTCAGTTATTCAAAAACCTTTTTGTTTATGCTGGAACAGAGCACAAACACGAAGCGCAAAATCCAAAACCAGTTAAATTTTAAGGAGAACAAACATGTCAACAACTAACACTTCAGGAAGAAGAAAAACTGCTGTTGCTCGTATCTACTTAGGAGCAGGTAGCGGAAACATTACCGTAAACGGTAAAGACTACAAAGAATATTTTCCAACATTGCCATTGCAATACATCGTTACGCAATCATTGAACGTAACGGAGTCATTAGCAAATTTTGATGTGAAAGTTAACGTTCAAGGTGGTGGAGTTAAAGGTCAAGCAGAAGCTGTGCGTTTAGCAATCGCTAAAGCATTAGTAGAACTAGACCCAGAAGTAAAACCAGCTTTACGCGCTAAAGGTTTGGTAACACGTGATGACCGTATGGTTGAGCGTAAAAAACCAGGACGCAAGAAAGCTCGTAGAAGATTCCAATTCAGTAAACGTTAATCAAAGGAGGAACACAAAATGGCAAGAACTACTTATCAAGATTTATTGGATGCAGGTGTTCACTTCGGTCACCTTACTCGTAAATGGGATCCGAAAATGGCTAAGTACATTTTCATGGAACGCAACGGTATCCACATCATTGACTTGAACAAAACTCTTACGAAATTAGAAGAAGCTGCTTCAGCTATCAAACAAATCGTAAAATCAGGTCGTAAAGTTTTATTCGTAGCAACGAAAAAACAAGCAAAAGAAATCATCGCTCAACAAGCTAAGGCTGTAAACATGCCTTACGTAACTGAACGTTGGTTAGGTGGTATGCTTACAAACTTTGCAACAGTGCGTAAGTCTATCAAAAAAATGTCTAACATTGACAAAATGCAAAAAGATGGTACATACGATGTATTATCTAAAAAAGAGAAATTGATGATTCAACGTGAACGTATTAAGTTAGAAGCACTTTTGGGTGGTATCGCTGACTTAAACCGTTTGCCAGCAGCTTTATTCATCATCGACGTGAAAAAAGAACACATCGCTGTAGCTGAAGCTATCAAATTGAACATCCCTACTTTTGCAATGGTAGATACAAACTCTGATCCTACAAACATCGACTTCCCTATCCCAGCTAATGATGACGCTACTAAATCTATTAGCCTTATCGCTGGTATCATCGGTCAAGCGATCGTAGAAGGTTTAGAAGAGCGTAAACGCGACAAAGAAGAAGATGCGGAAAAAGAAGCTGCTGCTGCTAAAGCTGCAGTAGATAATGGTGACGCTGACGCGACTCCAGGAAAACGCACTCGTAAAGCAAAAGACGTAGAATAATATTCTATATATAAAGCCGGATAGACAAGTGTAGGTTTCTGGAAGTTTGCTTCCTTACCCACGCACGTCTTTCCGGTTTTTTTGTTAAATGAAACCAAAAACTTAACAATAGCTCGTCGCTTTGTTAATCACAACGTAGTAATTTTATTAAAAAAGAAAATATCATGTCAGTACAAATTTCTGCATCAGATGTAAACAAATTGCGTCAACAAACAGGCGCAGGTATGATGGATTGTAAAAAAGCTTTAGTAGAAGCTAACGGTGACTTCGAAGCTGCTGTTGACTACTTACGCAAAAAAGGCGCTAAAGTAGCGGCTAGCCGTCAAGACCGTGATTCTAACGAAGGTGTTGTTATCGCTAAATCATCAGCTGATGGCAAAACTGGTATCGTAGTAGAAGTAAACTGTGAAACTGACTTCGTAGCTAAAAATGCTGATTTCATCGCTTTAGCAGACAAAATTGCAGAAGCAGCTTTAGCAAACACTCCAGCTACAGTAGAAGAATTGAAAGCTTTAACATTAGACGGTCAAGTAATCTCTGAATTATTAATCGAGCAAACTGGTGTTATCGGTGAGAAAATCGACGTTTCTAAATATGACATCGTAACAGGTGAAAAAGTGGTTGCTTATATCCACGGTAACTACCGTTTAGGTGTATTGGTAGGTCTTTCAGCTGACGCTGAAGGTGCTGACGAAGCGGGTAAAGATGTAGCTATGCAAATCGCTGCAATGAATCCTATCGCTATTGATAAAGATGGTGTAGATCAAAATACTATCGAGCGTGAAATCGCTATCGCAAAAGAACAAATCATTGCTGAAGGTAAACCAGCTGAAATGGCTGAGAAAATTGCTCAAGGTAAATTGAACAAATTCTTCAAAGAAACTACTTTGTTGAACCAAGAATTCGTTAAAGATTCATCTAAAAATATCGCTCAATTCTTAGATTCAGTATCTAAAGGATTAACTGTAACTGCATTCAAACGCATACAATTAGGAGCATAATTTTAGTATACTAAGTTTTGCTTAGTATATCATATAAAAAATCCCTTCCTGAATATCAGGAAGGGATTTTTTTTTGATTAAAACTACCGCAATTCCATTTTTATCTGATGCTTGCCCGCCGGCAGTTTAATTTTTCTTTCTCCTTTGACATTGTCAGGTCCATAGAATGTCGCTGTCGTATTCGGCGGAATAATTACATCATAAATAATTTTTTTCTTATTTCTAGTCCATTTGGAGACTATTTGACCATACGGCGAATGATGTGAAACTTCACTATGTGTCAATCCATCTGGAAAAATGGGTTTTAAAATAATATGCTTAAATCCAGGTTGCGCCGGATCAGGCAGAATACCGCCAATAGATTTAAAAAACCAACCGCCGATTTCGCCGAACATCATATGATTCTCCGAAATATCTCGTTTCGCTTGCAAATCCCAATTTTCCAAAAGTGTCGTAGCACCATTGACAGCCCACCAGCCCCACGAAGGATAAGTATCTTGTACCGCAACTTTATAAGCCGATTCGCTGTAGCCGTTATTGTTCAAGGCATTCAATAAAGTCTTTGCTCCGAGTACACCCACATCCAGATGAAAATTAGTCTCTAGCACTTTTTGATTTAAGTTAGTCGCGACTTGTGCCTTAAACTCTTCAGGTACCACACCCCAATGCAAGGGCACACTCAACTCGGTTTGGGTTCCACTCGCATAAATTCCCTTTTCACGGTCTAGATACTTCGTATTGATGGCCTGTTTAATTTTTTCGCTAAGTGCCCAATACTTATTATAATCATCTTTATGACCAAATAGCATAGCCGCTTGTGCCAATATCTTCGCATCCACATAAAAATAGACGGACGAAGTCAATTCCAAATTGGATGTAGATTTTACAGGAACCCAATCTCCTCGACCAAATGTGGTGAGTCCATTGACACTAATGCGGTCCACGTAATCCACATAGCGTTTGATATTTTCATAACAATCGCGCAACAACCGACTATCCCCATAATATTGATAGATTTCCCAAGGAATAATAGCAATGGTACTTGTCCAATCCAAACCATTTGCCGTGCCATAGCCCCATCCCCCAGTCGGAATAATATCAGGCAATACGCCATTTGGCTGCTGCTCGTCACGATGGTCTGCCAACCATTTTTCATAAACCGTAATACCATCATAGTTGTATAGCGCAGTTTCAATAGCCAAATGCCCATCTCCTGTCCATCCATTTTTTTCACGCTGTGGACAATCCGTAGGATAGCCCATCAAATTGGACAAATAAGCATTATTCGTAATCCGCCACAAATCATTTACCAAAGCGGAAGAAGTATGAACAAAGCCTTTTTGAGCTACATCGCTATGCACAAAATAGGCTGAGATATGAGAGTCGTCGAGCATAATAGGCTCGCTACTCGTCACTTCTATATACCGAAAACCCTTGTAATTAAATTTTGGCATAAACTCATCTTCCTTCTCCCCGCTGAGAATTAATATGTCCGTCTGGAATGGATCCTTTTCCTTGTCACCAAGGTAGTACACATCTATATTGGAAAGATCCAGACGACCGTTTTCAGCCAATCGCTCGCCATGCGCCAGCTTTACCACCGTGCCCGCTGGCCCTTTGACTTTTATTTTTGATATACCAGCCATATTTTGACCCAGGTCAAAAAGATATGTTTGTGCATCATGTTTGGTCACTTTGATGGCTTTGTATTCATTAATCAAACGAATAGGATTCATCTGCTGGGCAACAATATTATTAGAAGGAGCACTTCGATAGCGCACCCCTTGCCATTTGGAGTCATCGAAATTTGGCTTATCCCATCCTGCCTGCTCTAGTCGTGCGTCATAATGTTCACCCGTGTAGATACTATTGGAGACGATCGGCCCTGAAGATGTTTTCCAATCGCGTTCGCTGACGACAGTTTCCGTTGAACCATCTGTATAGACAATTCGCAAGTTCAGACAAAAAGTAGGTCTTCCTCGCCATGGTGCGTGATGAAAGTCCCACACAGCCAGAGACTGATGGTTATACCATCCATTCCCCAATATCAATCCTACGACATTCTCCCCAGACTGCAAATGCTTCGTCACATCATGGGTCACATACAAGATCCGCCTGTCATATCGCGTATACATAGGATCCAAAAAATGATCTCCCACCCGTTCACCATTGATAGACATTTCGAATAGTCCCGCCGACGCAATATAAGCACGCGCAGATTTTATTTGCTTTTTTAATGAAAATTCCTTTCTGAAATAGGGAGCAGGCTTATAGTGTATATCCTTATTATCACTAATCCAACTGCCTTGCCATTGAGCAATCCCCAGCATGCCCGTTTCGAAAGTCGCAATTTCCGAAGGTTGTGGTTCTCCATTCAAATCATAGGATATTACTTTCCAATAATAGATAGTAAAAGGATTTAGTTTATTGCCCGAAAAAGAAACCAATCTATCCGATCCATTCCGCTTCCCTGTATCCCATATACTTCCTTTGTCATTTATGAGTGCAAGGGAATCTGTGTCTACAAGGACACGATAAGCAGTCTGTACCGCTCCTCTGCGGCTATCATGCATACGCCAAGATAGTCGAGGATCCTGCACATCGATGCCGATAGGTCGGAATAAGTGCTCACATTTTAAATCAACGGGCATGCCGTCATTCAAAGCCCCAAATGAAGCCAAGGGAATATATAGACAAAAGAAGAATAGAATATGGAACTTTCTCATAATCAAAGTTTACAGTAGGTAGTTAGATATATACTAAAATAAACAATTGCCCCTGCTATTCAAGCAAAAAAAAACGCTTCGATTTATTAAATCGAAGCGCCAGCATTTTAAAAATGTATAAGTTCTATTTCTCTACTAGGAAGGATACTTTGCAATTCACACCGTAGGTAGAGATTTTTCCATCTTTCACATGACATTTCATATCCTGTACCCACACAGAATCAATACTTTTAACGGATTTCGAAGCTTCTGTGACTGCCTGTTGGACTGCATCATCAAAACTTACAGTAGACGAAGCTATTAATTCAATTTCTTTTACGATTGCCATAATATAAAGTTTAAAATTTGAAATGATAGGTACGACACTTCATACCCTATCTGACAGTATGATTAAACTTAAAGTTATAACAATTGATTTTCAATCAAGAATAATTCGCTCATCGATCCACCTTGTTGATCCAAACGTAATGGAAACTCTACAAATACTTGTGAACCAGCGGCTCCCGTTCTCTGGAATCAAAAAGTCCGAATTAATTCGGACTTCCATTTAAACTATCTTCCCTTTGGCCTATGCGATATGAAATGAGATTTCAATTTATCCAGACCAATATCTTCCTCGATTTTATCAATTTCGTACAGCCAAACTTTATCATTTAACATTTCCACGCGCTCTTTGGAATTAATCAAATCCAATGGTTTCACACGAAACTCTTTACTTATAGGTTGCGTTTGTATCTGTGCAAGACGCGTATGGCGAATGATCTGCAATTGAAAAGTTGGCCACTTCCCTACTGCCGAAAAATTGGCTGTATAGAATTGTGCAAAATCATGTTTAGGCACAGCATTGGCAAAAACTCCAGTCGTCTTCGTCCCCGAAACTTCGGATACGGACACCAATAACTCGTACGATGTTTCATTAATAATAAAGAACTTTGCTAATCCCTCTTTCTGCTCACCTGCTACCCCTAAAAAAATTCCCTTGCTGACAAATGGTAAATTAGAAGGCGCCACGACATCATCCATGTCATCTTCTACGGTACGCATATTACCATGTACAAGCGTTACTTTCGAACGCAATACAGGAATCTCAAATCCTGTATCATCCGTTACGCCTATAATATCATTCGCTTGAATAGAGGTAATATGGCCCTCTATAGGTTCATCCACAAAACGTACTAAATCTCCTATTTTCATCTTATCTATTAATTTTCTCAATCACTTCTATTAATTTATCCACATCCTGCTGTGTATTATACACATGCAGACCGATACGAATCCCTGTTCCTCTCGGAAAACATTTTATGCCATTAGCCAATAATAAATCATAATTTTTGGGATCGATTTGCAAATTTACCAAAGATGAACGCACATTTCTACCGCGTATTTCTGGCAATAACCATCCTCTTTCATCGAATTGTCCGTAAGCATAAGCACGCAATTCAATAAGATAGGTTTGAATATGATCTAATCCATGGGTCTGCATAAAATTTAAGGACCGCAATAAAGTGCCATGGCTAAGCGTATCCTGATGCCCCGGCTCGAAAAAAGTATCCAGAATACTTTTCGAAGACCACATGGCTTCATGCGGACGTGGACCTGCTTGCGCCTTTTGATACAAGATAGCTTGCAATTGATCAGACACCATCATATAGCCATTCCCAAATCCTGCCATCATCCATTTATAGCCTGAGCCCCCTATTGCGTCAAAACCAGAATCCTTAAAATTCAAAGGCTCTGTTCCCAGATACTGCGTCGCATCACCAATAATAATTAAGTCAGGAAACTCCGCTTTCAGCTTTTTTATGAAGTTTAAATCAATCATTAATCCATTAATATATTGAACCACACTCAGCAGCAAAACATCAATATGTTGATTCCGAATAGTGTATTGTATATGCTCTTCGACCTGGTGACCGACTTTTATCTTTACATAGTCCAATTGGCGGCTAATCACTGGAAAATTCAATGATGGGTAATCTTCTTCCAAAATAGCGTATTTCAATCCGGAAGGTAAGCCATCCAGCAAAGTATACATCGCGAAGGAGAAATTGGGTGTCAAATAAACCTGCTCGGTCGAGCAATTGAACAGCGCACCAAACTCACGCTTAACTTGAGCTATAAACGCCGGCTGCTGATCTCGTATATCTCCCGTTACATCAAAAAATTCCATCTCCCACACTCTACGCCATGCGTGATGCGCACGTGGCATCAATCCATTGCCCGGCGTATTGAGATAAGTTATATTATCCGGAATATCGAAGTAGCTTTTGTAATCCATATCGTGTATATGCTTGATTGCTGAGCAATTTATAAAATATTTGTGAATCAATTTCCTTTGCTCCCATTGATTCGAGATGTTCGGAATGAATTTGACAATCGATAAGTTGCAGGTCAAATTGATGACATAAATAGATTAATGCCGCTTTGGAAGCATTTGAAACTTTAGAAAACATACTCTCTCCACAAAACACTTTCCCAATCAACATCCCATAGAGTCCACCCACAAGATCCTCGTGTAGCCACACTTCAATACTGTGAGCAAAACCTTGCTGGTGTAATTGTATATAAGCTTCCTGCATCTCACTTACAATCCAAGTACCGTCTTGTTCCTTACGTTCGACAGTAGCACAATGTTGGATTACTTGCTCAAAAGCCTGATCAAACGTAATTTTAAAATCTCCCTTACCCATAATCTTTGCCATCGATTTATGCACTTTCACTTCTTGCGGGTATAAGACAAACCGCTCGTGAGGTGCATACCATAGAATGGGGGTTTCTTCCGAATACCAAGGGAATATGCCCCTCGCATACGCTTCCAACAGACGCTCAATACGCAAATCTCCTCCTATGGCTAATAAACCATCTTCTTCTGCTAAAGTTGGATCGGGAAATAAAATAGATGTATCATCTAATCTAAAAATCATAATCAAAAAAGCCAGATTGATTAATCTGGCTGTCTAGGTTCTTTACTTATTTCTTCGAATATCTTATCCATGTGCTCGACATACTCATTGGTATCATCCAAGAAAAATTCCAGTTGTGGAACTATCCTTGCCTGATTTTTAATCCGCACACCTAATTTATATCGTATTTCACTTGCCTTAGATTTTATCGAAGCAATATCGTCCTTTGCAGTCTTTGTATTCAAAAAACTTAAAAATACACGTGCTATAGCCAAATCTGGTGTGACACGTACTTTCGTAACCGTGATAAAAGCACCAGGAGCCCAAGCTCCACCTTCGCGCTGGAATAGCTCCGCCAAATCTTGTTGAACTACTCCTGCAAATCGTTGTTGTCTCTTACTCTCCGTTCCCATATGTTTTCCTCGTGGATTATTATGTAGACATATTGTCAATTACAAATATAAGCAAAACAATTTTTTTATTTGCATGCCATAAAAAAAGACTTGTCGAAGGTTAACCGACAAGTCCATCATTAGTCTAATATAGTTTTATAATTGGATAGAAAATTTCTTTTTGAAGTTTTAAGACATTGCAGGTCTATCATTATTCAATGTTTTGTTGGTTATATATGTAAGTAAATACTCACATAGCTTTGTTTTTTCATCTCCCTTAGTGATACAAACATAGTGAGATCAAATGGATTACAAAAGAAAAATTTAAAAAAAAGTAAGTGATTACTTATTCATGTCTTCTGTATCCAATTCGATTACTTTTCCTTTACCATATTCATTGGTGTAAACTTTTATAAGTACGCCCACCGAGGAAAGTATTAACGGACCAAAGATCAAGCCCAACATCCCGAACATATTTAGCCCTAATAATACCCCAAATACAGTAATCAATGGAGGTACATCACCTAAGGTTTTTAAGATTGTAAATCGTAATATATTATCAATTCCACCGACCAATAGAAAACAGTATAAAGTCAGTCCAATACCATTTCCAAGCTGTCCTGTAGCAAATACGGTAAGACAAATCGGAATATATATTGTCATAGTTCCCAACACTGGGACGATAGAAGAGACGCCAGTCAACACACCTAAGAGTATGAAATTTTCCACACCAAAAATATAATAGCCCAACATCGCTACCAATCCTTGGCACACACCCAAAATCGGAATACCTATCGCATTCGAACGCACCATCAAATCGACTTCCTTCCATATTTCGTTTTTACTGGTATTGGAAAATGGAATGGCCTTTTGAATATAATGTTCCATCTTACGGCCGTGAACCTGCATAAAGTAAAGCACAAATAGTGCTACCAAAATATTTACCCCCACCTCCACTACAGAATTTAGAATACTCGGAATGTACTTGGTCAATCGCTGCAGAAAATTGAGCAGTGCCACATCAGACATATCAATATCTTTTAGCAGGGGCTTATCCGCCATAAATTCTTTGACTTGGTTGAATTGAGCTATAATCTTATCCGTATTGGTCAAGAAACCACTGATCTGTGGAATCAAGTAATCTACAATGGCCCAGATAGGTAAGACAATAAATACAATCGAAATAAGGATATAAACGATGCTCGCTATCGTTTTGTTCCATCTACGTTGTTCCGTCAGCTTGAAGTACGAATTGCGGAATAAGATATATAGTGTTATAGCTCCTAGAAATCCAGGTAAATAATACGACAGATTTTTAAATATCAAGATGCAGATAAGGATGATAATCAAGATCAACATTATCTGATTGATAGGTGTATTATTTATCTGCTTGTGTCTCATATTAATTTATCTCCTTTACTTTTTTTACACTGAACACTACTATTAGGGCACTACCTATAAGCACAGCCCATCCCCACTGTATATGCAAGGTTTTGGCGAGTAGTCCATCGACCAATTTCATACCGAAATAATTATTAATCTTGAAATAAACAGCCACCAAACCCAATACCGTCCAGCATAGATACAATATAGCTGTAAAACGAAACAAAGTGATTTTTCGCAACACAAAAAATAGCACCAGCAAACCGAGTATACCCAGGGTGATCAAAAAGAGGCTTGTGTCAGTTTCATACAAGTTCCAATTGCCCTTGATGGGAACTTTTAAAAATGGACAAAAAATAGTGGATAAAGCCGATAAAGCAATACCCAATAATGCGGTGTATTTTCGTAATATTAACATAATGGTAAAGGTAATTTTTCCTACTTTAGCAGGCAACAAAAATTATTTGATTTATTATACAGCTCTTTATGAGACCAAAATAGGCTACTGCAGTCATGTTTAATAATGATTGTCATTACAAAGAGATATTGAATTATATGACTACCATCATTATTTCACAAAATTTAGTTTTCAATTCATTATATATCAAATAGTTAAATAAATAAAAACATCTATTTAGAGTCTTTCTAAATTAATTCGTTTGACAGATTTTTGACAGAATACCCAAGGTTTTAGCATACATTTGCAACAGTTATTTGAGCTAGAAAGTTAAAGCGTTGAAGAATTTAAAAGTTATAGCGTTCACCCACAAGCATGTCGATCTGAAAGACTTGGGGAATTTGGTTATCTGCAACGAAGAGTTAGATGCTAGATTAATCAATCTTAAGAATTCACTAGATATTCCTGAAATATTCTATATCGCAACATGCAACCGTGTGGAATTTGTTTTCTACGGAGCACATGAGTTGACGGATGAGTTTATTACAGAATTCATCGAAAAAATGAATTTTTGTGTGCCGGCAGAAAGACTTCAGTGCTACTTAGGCCAAGTAACTCGCTATGCAGGTATGGATGCACTCAACCATCTATTCCGCATGTCCTGCTCTTTAGAGAGTTTGGTAGTCGGCGAAAAAGAGATTCTAGCACAGGTACGTCGCGCCTACGAAAAATGCCGCGAAGCAGGGTTTACAGGAGACTTTCTTCGCTTGATGATGGACAGATTGGTAAAAACTGCCAAAGAAGTCTACACCAATACCAACATTTCACGCAATCCTATTTCTGTTGTTTCCCTAGCTTACCGTAAGCTGAAAGAAATCAAATTGGCGGAAAACCCGAGAATATTAGTAATTGGATCAGGTGAAACCAATCAAAATTTTGCTAAGTATCTTAAAAAACATAAACTTTCCAATTTCGTTGTTTTCAACCGCACGCTGGAAAATGCTAAAAATTTAGCACAAGAATTAAGCTGTGAAGCTTTTCCTTTGGCCGAATTGGCAAATTACAAACAAGGTTTTGATGTAATGATCACGTGCACGGGTGCAGCGGGCTCTATTATTGACAATACCTTATATGAAAGTTTATTGAACGGAGACACAGACAAGAAAGTAATTGTGGACTTAGCTGTTCCTACAGATATTGATGCGGAAGTGTTAGCCCACCATTCTATTCATTACATTGAAGTAAGCGGTCTGCAAGCCATTGCAGAGAAAAACATCCAAGAAAGATACAACGAATTAGAACACGCAGAGGCTATCATCGACGCCAACATTCAAGAGTTCCTTCCTATTATCAAACAACGCCGCGTAGAAGTTGCTATGCGTCAGGTACCTGATAAGATCAAGGAAATCCGTGCTACGGCTATGAATGAAGTTTTTGCTCAGGACCTTAACAACCTGGATCCACAGGCACGTGAGCTCTTGGAAAAAGTGATCAACTATATGGAGAAAAAATACATCAAAGTTCCTATGGTGATGGCTAAAGAAATTCTTGTTAAAAACGCTGAATTCGAAAAGAATTAATTCATTTTATTTTTACTTAACAAAAGATACTTTATTCTGACACTAAAAGAGCTGGAAAGTGGTTCTATTTGGCTAAATTTGCAACGTTAATTCATAACGTAAATAAGTCTCAGTGAACAGAAAATTAATTATCGGAACTAGAGGTAGCCAACTTGCGCTTTGGCAAGCCAACTTCGTAAAAGATAGATTAGCAGAAATCGGCGTAGAAGCAGAATTAAAGATTATTAAGACACAAGGTGATATTATCCAACACCTGCGTTTGGATAAATTAGAAGGCAAAGGATTCTTCACCAAAGAGCTCGAAGAAGAATTGCTTTCCGCAAAAATCGACCTCGCTGTTCACTCCCACAAAGACTTACCTACTGTCAATCCTCCTGGACTCATTATAGCCGCTGTATCGGAGCGTGAAGACCCCTCAGAAGTGATCATTATCCACAAAGATTGCGTCGATGTGACCAAACGACTTTCATTGAAGCATAATGCAAGTGTAGGTACTTCATCCAACAGACGTAAAGCTCAACTTCTGTCGGTACGTCCAGATCTTGAATTTTCAGACTTACGTGGTAATTTACAAACGCGTATTCAAAAATTACGTGATGAGCAATACGATGCTATCGTATTGGCCAAAGCAGGTGTCTCCCGTATTGAAATGGATTTGTCCGATTTTCACCTCGAAGAGATTGCACCTGTCGACATCATCCCTGCGCCTGCGCAAGGCGTGTTAGCGATTCAAATACGTGAGACAGATCAAGAATTATTCAATCTATTGCAAAAGATAAATTGCGAAGCTGTGGCCAAAACTATTGCCGTAGAACGCAAAGTATTGAACATGTTTGACGCAGGATGTCATGCGCCTCTAGGCTCTTATTGCCGCGAGCGCAATGGCAAATATGAAGCTTGGACATCTATAGCGGAAGACAACGAAGATTTTCCGGATAGATTGTACATTCAATCCGACACAACTGAAGGTATGGCAGCACAGATCTTTGCTAAATTTCAGAAAGACCGTAAACTTCCTTCCTCGGTATTTATTTCCCGTGATCTGGACGAAAATTCGTACTTAGCCAAATGGTTGGCAAAACATAATATTGCAGTAGACGCACGTTCGCTAATTAAAATATTCCCGACGATCAATACATTAGATTCTTTCATTCTGAAAAGAGCGGATTGGATTTTCTTCAATAGCAAAAATGCTATAGAGCATTTCTTCAAATTGCAACCCTTGATCCTTAAGAAAACCAAAATTGGCGTATTGGGCAGAGGTTCAGAATCTACATTGCGCAAATTTGGTCGTGTAGCCGACTTTTCAGGAGATGATTTAGGAATAGGAACCGATGAAATCGCTCAAGAATTTGCAAAAGTTGTAGACGGAAAAACGGTGTTTATTCCACGTGCCAAAGACTCTTTAATGAGTATTCAGAAGGCTTTAACACCAAATACGCAGGTAATTGATATGCCGATTTACGAAACGGTATTGGATGAAAATGTGGATAAGACCAACGCCGATGTATTAATCTTTACCAGCCCAAGTAATGTACATGCATACTTTGCGGAAAATTTGGCTGAACCCAACCAACAGATAATCTGTATCGGTTATTCAACTGCTAAGGTGATTGAAGAAATGGGCTTACCCTACACATTACCCTTCTCTCCAGACGAAATGGGCTTAGCAGAAGCAATTTTTGGATTAGATTATAAATAACAGTACAATAAGCCATTTCCTTAGAAATGGCTTTGACATAAACACAAAAACCATGTTACAACGTCCTAGAAGAAACAGAAAATCAGCAGTCATTCGCGACATGATTCAAGAGACACATTTGTCCGCTTCTAACCTTATATTCCCTCTATTCATCATTAATGGCGAAAATCAAAAAGAGGAAGTGAAATCAATGCCGGGGATATTCCGGTATTCAATAGACAACTTACTGCGCGAGGTAGAAAGTTGTATGAATTTGGGATTAAAGGCTTTCGACTTGTTTCCTGCTGTAGAAGAATCTTTAAAAGACAAATACGCAACGGAGAGTTACCGAGAAGGCACTTTGTATCTACGTGCTATTGATGCCGTGAAGAAAAATTTTCCAGAAGCATGCGTGATTACCGATGTTGCGATGGATCCTTACAGCTCAGATGGGCATGACGGAATCGTTGAAAATGGAGAAATTTTAAACGATGAGACTTTAGAAGTTTTGGGCAAAATGGCTTTGGCTCATGCTCAAAAGGGTGCTGATATCATAGCGCCTTCGGACATGATGGATGGACGTATTGGTTATTTACGTTCAGTTTTGGACGATAACGGTTTTACGAATGTTTCCCTAATGTCTTACACCGCCAAATATGCTTCGGCTTATTATGGCCCATTCCGTGATGCATTAGGTTCTGCGCCAAAAAAAGGCGATAAAAAAACATACCAAATGAATCCAGCCAACAGCCGCGAAGCATTAATCGAAGCACAATTGGACATGGAAGAAGGTGCTGACTTCTTGATGGTCAAACCAGGTCTTCCATATTTGGATGTGATTAAATTATTACACGACAAATTTGATTTACCAATTGCTGCATATAATGTATCAGGTGAATATGCGATGTTGAAAGCTGCTATTGCGAATGGTTGGTTGTCCGAAGCTGTGATCATGGAGACTTTATTAAGCTTCCGTCGCGCTGGCGCTACTTCAATACTAACCTACCACGCGAAAGAGGTTATCGAAAAAGGTTGGTTGAAATAGGATACTAATTTTGCCGTCATATCGACTTTAGGAGATATCGCATTTAGATTTCTCATTGCATTCGAAATGAACAAATACAGTAAAGGCTCAAGAGATTCTTGAGCCTTTGTTATTTATAGCATTTCCTGACTTGGTAATGAATATAATTTACTTATAAATCTCTAACTTCGCAAGAATATTGATTATAGCACATGAAAGCACAGGATATATGTAGAGAAAAGTCTGCTGAACTTTTCGAAAAGGCAAAAAACTATTTCCCGGGTGGTGTGAACTCACCGGTTAGAGCATTTAAATCCGTTTATGGTACGCCTTTATTTATCGAGAGAGGTGATAAAGCACATTTATGGGATGCGGATGGAAACGAGTTTATTGATTTTTGTTGTTCTTGGGGACCGCTTATTTTAGGACACAACAACCCACAAATTCGCGAAGCAGTCGAGGCCCAGTTAGGGAAAGGATTAAGTTTTGGTGCACCTACAGCATTAGAAAATGAGTTGGCGGATTTAATAATTTCCAACAATAAATATATTGAGAAAATCCGCTTTGTAAGTTCAGGAACAGAAGCTGTGATGTCAGCTATTCGTTTGGCTAGAGGATATACAAAACGTGACAAAATTGTCAAATTCGAAGGTTGTTACCATGGTCACTCCGATTCACTATTAGTAAAAGCAGGATCGGGATTAGTGACATTCGGTGAAACGTCTTCTGCGGGTGTTCCTAAAGCTTTCGCGGATGAAACTATCGTTATAGGGTTAAATGACAAAGCTGCTTTAGAACAAGTATTTGTTGATTTCAAAGACCAAATTGCAGCAGTAATCATCGAAGGTGTTCCAGCTAATAATGGACTTTTGATTCAAGACAAAGAGTACATCCAATTTTTAAGAGACATCACCGCATCCAATGGTTCATTATTGATCTTTGATGAAGTGATTACGGGTTTCCGCTTAGGATTCGAGGGTGCTGCCAAATATTATGATATCCAACCAGATATATTGACATATGGCAAAATCATCGGTGGCGGTATGCCAGTAGGTGCTTACGGTGCTTCTGCTGAGATCATGGGACATATTTCTCCTGATGGAGGCGTATATCAAGCCGGAACTTTATCGGGCAACCCTGTGGCTATGGCGGCAGGTATTGCTGCGTTGAGTATATTGGCACAGCCAGGATTTTATGAAAAATTGGAATCTACGACACAAGCTTTTGTAGAAGAACTTCGTGGATTCATCGCGGATAACGATCTAGTAGTGAAGATATTCACAATCGGATCTATATTTTGGTTTGCGTTTACTGCGCAAGAAAATATCCAAACAGCTGCACAAATTGATCCGGCTTCTATGGAGAAATACAAAATCATGCACCGCGAATTATTAAACAGAGGTGTATACTTCGGTCCTTCGGGCTATGAAGTGGGATTTATATCTGCTGCTCATACAAAAGAAGACTTGCAGACGGCTTTAGCAGTTATTAAGGATTCGCTCTTAGTTGCCTTTGCATAAAACTTTTTTGATCGTGTTTTGTTATTAACCATTGAATACCACATCAATGTATAACAAAACACGATAATAATGAAAAAAACTACATCAACGCTACTCGCATTTTCAACTGCTTTATTAACAATGGTCAGTTGTAATCAGACGACCAAGGATACAGATGGGAATGTACAGGATTCTACTTTACTTTCAGATACAGTCGGAGCTATAGCGGTCAATCCATTATCTCATGCCAAGGAATTTCCTGGCGCGAGTCTTACGATGTCTTCCTTGACTTCCGAAAAAGTGGGAACGGATTCAGCAAGAATCACGGTAAAATATAAGGTAACTAACTTTAATCTTACCGAACAAACAGACCACGAACACCACATGGCCAACTCGGCTGAAGGGCAGCATATTCACTTTATTCTTAACAATGAGCCTTACGAGGCACTTTATAAACCAGAGCATACTAAAGTGGTGCCGATTAATTCCGAACATCACCTAATGTCTTTCTTATCGCGTTCATTCCACGAATCTATCAAGACTGCAGACGCCCATAAAGTCGTGAAATTTAAAGTGAATGCGGATGGCAAGATTGAAGAAATGCCTGCTCCTACCCAACCTGCATTATTCTACAGTAGACCAAAAGGCGAATATAAGAGTGATGATACGAAAACTGTTCTTTTGGATTTCTTCGTGACCAATACGACGCTAGGTGCTTCAGAGAATAAAGTGATGGCGCAGATTAATGGGCAAGAGTTTACTTTAGACCAATGGGTGCCTTACGAAATTATAAACCTTCCAATGGGAGAAAACATTATAAAATTGTCCTTAGTAGATAAAGATGGTAATGCGCTGACAGGAGATAATGTATCCATAGAGCGTAAGATTACCCTCACCAACTAGTGAACTTTTCCATCATAAAAGGAATAAGAAAGCTCAACGAAACCGTTGAGCTTTTTCTATGGCAAAATTTTTGCTATCATTTAAACTAATTACAGCCACGATTGTCAAACAATAAAAAACAATTAATTAAAACTATATAAATATGAAAAAGATATTAGTAGCTCTCGCTATTGCAGGCGCATCTTTCGCAACTCTAAGCTCTTGTACTAAAGAGTATATTACTGAAGAACACATCAATTACTTACCAGGCGTAAGCTATGTATATACTATCAAATCAAATCAGTGGACGCAATCAGAACCAAGAGTATATCGCTTTGAGCAAAATATTGCTGATTTAGACAGTAGATATTTCGAAGATGGTCATGTAAGTGTAGCTGTATCTTATGATAACGATAAGACGACATATGAATTAATACCAGCGACGATTGGTAATTATATTTTTTCCGCAAACTATTCCGTAGGTAAAGTAAGAATATTTGCAGAATACCGTGGGGCGGGAACACCGACTCCGCCAGCTAATATGATTACAAAAATTGTTCTTTCGGACAACGAAATTGGCAATTAATCAACACATAAAATAACGGGAAAATTGAAAAAATTTTCCCGTATTATTCTACAATATCCCTTCCTTCAGCTCCTCAATAGCCTATTACATCCACCAACATTTATTATCATTTCAATTTATTATCTATAATCTAAATTACAAACCGTCGCATTTTTAGGTGGTTATGCTAATATTATATTTGCTTTTCTTATATTTAAAAAAACATCTGCAAAATCTTCCTAATGCTAGAAATCTCAAAAACATTGAACTGTGAAGAAGAGGCTATTCACTTATGTGGTAAGGTTCAAAATTTCGGGTACTTATTAGTTTTTAACTCATTAGGAGAATGCGTGGCTGTCAGTGAGAACTGTACAGAATGGTTGAAATTGGATATTCCAACTGCACTTTCCAAAAAACTGGAATATTACACCAATTTCCTAAATCAAGAAAATGCTCTTCAAATTAATGCAAGCAAGATATTCTCCTTAGAAGATCGGACCTTGTCCTTCAAGACACAATTGAATAATGAAAATTATCAATTGACGATTTATCTAAATGAAAACCAACTTTTCTTAGAGTTCGAAAAAAATGAGAATATCATCATTGAACTCAGTCAGTTGAATGATTTCCAGATGATATTTGACAAAAACGAAAACACGTGGCAATCACTGTGCGACAATATCATGAAAATCATTGATTTTGACCGCATCATGATCTATCAATTTCTGGAAGACAGTAGTGGCATCGTTGTGGCTGAAAATGTAAAGGAACAAGGAGAATCTCTTCTCGGATATAGGTATCCTGAATTTGACATTCCTGTTCAAGCAAGGCAATTGTACCTCAAAAATTTATCGCGACAAACACCCGATATCGATGCCATGACTTTTGATTTACATGGTATTTCGCCAACACAGATCGACTTATCAAAATCCCAAATTCGTGCCTTATCACCCATTCATTTGCAATATTTAAAAAACTTTGGGGTAAGCGCGAGTGCAAGTTTTTCTATTATAATTGACAATAAGTTGTGGGGATTGGTTGCTTGTCAGAATTTCGAGCCTAAATACATCCCATACGACAAAAGAAGTCTCTGCGTATTTGTAACGCATTATGCAGCAAATAAGTATTTGGTACAAAGACAACGTATCAAAATGAGACAAAATGAAACCATCAAAGAGATTGAATTGGGATTGAAAGAAAAACTCTTCTATAGCCAATCTTTTCAAAAGACGCTAGGTGAATTTGCACATCTGTTCATGCACACATTGTCTTCATCGGGATTAATTATTACATCTCCTGATTATACATTGCGCTATGGCGATACACCAAACAATTCGCTTTTCAAAAAAATCCATCAGGAAGTCAATATCCAAGCCGCAAACGAAAATATTTATAGCACATTTGCATTCAACTTGAGTGAAGACGAAGACTTATCCAAATGGAAAGGTGTAGCGCGGATTAGCTTTAACAAAGAGCATGATTATTCGATTTATTGGTTTCGAAAAGAAATTCTTGTTGAAGAAAAATGGGCTGGTGTACCGGAAAAACTGCCCATATTTTCGGAAGCGAAAAATGCGTATGTTTACTCGCCACGCACCTCATTCCAGGTATGGAAAAAAGAAGTAAATGGGCAATCCGAGAAATGGTCCAAATTTGATTTGGAGTTTTTGTCGCGTATCCACAAATTGATACAAGATTCTTTGTTGAGGCAGATGACGGAAGTGAGGAGACTCAATGAGAAGCTCATAGAAACCAATAATCAGTTGGAAACTTATACACAAGAATTGGGTCACGATCTAAAAAATCCACTGTCGACGATCAAAACCTCGGCACAATTCATGCAAACGCGCAAAGATTTGCCTGTAGATATGATTGTGAAGTTTTCGAAGAATATTACGGAAGCTGCCAAGGTAATAAATGACATCATCGATCGTACGCTCGCTTCAGCGAAGTCGTCACCTCTATTATTTCAGCTTGAAGTCATTCATACTGAAAGTTTCATTAACCAAATAATTACCCAAGCTATGGAGTATTATAAGGTTACAAATATGGATCTGCGGCTGGGTGAGCTTCATCCTATATATGGCGAAAAAACATCCTTGTATCAACTGTTTATGAACTTAATCAATAATGCGATTAAATTCAGCAGTCAACAAGAAGCAACCATCTTGGAGGTGTACAGCGAAGTAAAAGCAGATAAGACTATTTACTATATCAAAGATAATGGAATTGGCATTGATGAATCGGAGAAAGAACAAGTCTTCGGCTTATTCAAAAGGCTTACCAATGCCTCGGCATATGAAGGCAGCGGAGTCGGGATGTCCATTGTAAAACGTATAGTGGATAGATTGAATGCTGAAATTAGTTTTGAAAGCAATATTGGCATAGGAACAACCTTTAAAATTTCATTTCCTAATGAATAACAGTTTACTAAAGACCGAAACGCAAGATTTGCACGATAGAATTGAGCATGTGATGCATGCTCATCTTTTATTTTCCAATCAGTTTACGGAAATACATTACCAGCATTTTATGCTCAAATCGTACAGTTATATCCACGCTATCGTCGATAAGGTAAGTATGGCATGGCCTGAATTTTCTGAAATATTGGAGCAGAAACGGCTTGCATTACGAGAAGATCTAGCACACCTACAGCTTACTCCCGATGAAAGTGCAGCGCTAGCGATCACCTCCACGGATAAACATTATAAGCTTGGTCTAATCTATATTGTGCTAGGCGCCATGCTTGGTAATAAGATGATTTTGTCCAAATTAAAAGAATATCCGGCCTTCGAAGGATTCCCATTTGCTTACCTTTCTAGACATCAAGACCAACTCTCTTCCATCTGGAAAGATTTTCAATCGCGCATCAATCAATTAGACGCTACTGAATTACAGCATGTGATCCAAGGGGCACGCGATGGTTATCTTTTTTTTGGTGAATAAAAATATTTAGGTCAAGAGACTCGCAGCATTGGCCAATGCTGCCTCCCCCGGTGAAGCTCCTGATAGCATCTGTGCGATCTCGTACACCCTTTCATCCCGATTCAAAAGCACGATATTGGAGCGTGTCTTCTCTTCACGATCTTCTTTATAAACTTTGAAGTGTGACGTTCCCTTGGAAGCAATCTGCGGTAGGTGTGTAATGGCCAATACCTGCATATTACCCGCCAACTCCTGCATGACCTCTCCTACCCTTAGTGCCACTTCTCCCGAAATCCCCGTATCGATCTCATCGAATATAATGGTTGGCAAAGAGGAATTGTGTGCCACCAAAGATTTAATAGCCAACATCACGCGTGATAGCTCACCGCCGGATGCGACTTTGTGAATGGGCTGTAAAGCCTGTCCTTTATTGGCCGAAAACAAGAACTGTACTGTATCTAAGCCTTTGGAAGAAGCTTTTTCTAACATTTGAGGAGTCAGTTGAATATTCAGTTTTGCGTTAGACATCCCGACATGAGCCAA
This sequence comes from Sphingobacterium alimentarium, assembly GCF_004342685.1. Taxonomy (GTDB): domain Bacteria; phylum Bacteroidota; class Bacteroidia; order Sphingobacteriales; family Sphingobacteriaceae; genus Sphingobacterium; species Sphingobacterium alimentarium. The sequence continues at coordinate 20,672 of NZ_SMBZ01000009.1, read as the reverse complement.
CGTGTCCTGCACAGCTTTCTCCACCTGAGGTATAGCGGATGTCCGTTTTTGGTGAATTTGTTTTCCAAGTGTCAGCACGACTTCTTCTTGTGCTTTCCTCTCATTTTCAAGTTTCGCTAATATTTCATCGTGATTCAGTGCTACCTGCAACTTCTCTTCCAATTCATTGCGTAGTTGGATCAGTTCTGCTTCGCTGTCCAGACGGTGTTTTTTCAACAAGCTATAGATATCGCTGAGCCTCGAATTGACTTCGTTCAACCTATTTTCGTCCAACTGAATTTCAGCCTCTTGGTTAGCAATCTCAGCAGCTACATCTTTTATCTCTATATGCGCACTTTGCAAACGGTTGGCCAAGTCTTCCGCGTCGGTAAAATACCGCGAAGCTTGTTGTATTTGCTGCATACTGTCTTTCAAAAGTGTCAACACATTTTGTTCGGCATCCGACAATAGGTAATTGGAGGATAATAAAGCACGTTTTATCTCCTCCGCATTCTCCAGCTGACTTTGTTCCGCTTCTAATTCTTTCATTTCACCTTCACGGACATTCAGCTTTTCCAATTCATCGAATAAAAATTGGTTGTAATCTAGTTCAGCATGAGCAGTACGCGACTCTTCTTTCAACGTTTTCAGTTTTTTGTCCAATTGTCGCAATTGCTGCAATTCGCTACGGAAGTTTTCGAGTAAAGGAGCATTACTTGCAATAGCATCCAATACAAACAGTTGAAATTCTTCAGTATTGATCTGCAAGGTCGCATGTTGGGAGTGAATGTCTATCAAGCGCTCGCCCAATGATTTTAGCGTAGTGAGATTGACGGGAGAATCATTTACGAAAGCACGGGACTTACCATCCAATGATATTTCACGTCGTATGATTGTGTCTTCTTCGTATTCTAGGTCATTTTCGCTAAAAAAAGCTGTCAAATCATAACTCGCAATTGAAAAATAGCCCTCGATTATACATTTCTTATCATCATTAAAAAACTGCTTTCCATCGGCACGATTGCCTAAGATCAAGCCTAATGCACCCATTAAGATGGACTTACCGGCTCCCGTCTCGCCCGTGATAATATTCAACCCTTTATCAAAGGAAATGTCTAAATTATCGATTAAAGCGTAGTTTTTTATTAATAATCGTGATAGCATAAAGTATGTTTTGAAGTAAATTTCTACTGAAAAACTAATCTCAAATATAGGGATTAGATTTAGGTTTGAAAACCACAAAAAGTTTAGTTTATATCATAAAAAATAATATGTTTGTAGCGATATGCCGGATTTCAGCACACAATTGAGTAAGTATATGCCCGTGGAGGCTGCGCCTATTATTTCGCAATGGCTTAATGCTACGGCCTGCCGGTTTAAAGTCACCAAAAGCCGTAGCACGAAATTAGGTGATTACCGCGCTCCATTCCGGGGAAGTCCTCACCAGATCACCGTCAACCACGACCTCAACCCTTATGCTTTCTTATTAACCACGGTACACGAGTTTGCACATCTCAAAACCTATCAGGATTTCAAAAACACAGTAAAACCGCATGGCGAAGAGTGGAAAAACAATTTCAAATCCTTGATTCAGCCTTTTCTGAAATTAAATATTTTCCCTTCAGAGGTAATTATAGCGATCAATGGCTATATGAACAATCCGGCCGCATCGTCCTGCACAGATCTAAATCTTTACCGTGTTCTCAAAAAATTTGACGTTGCCAGCAGCTCAATTATTCATGTGGAACAATTGCCCGACCAAGCCATTTTTCAATTAAAAAATGGTCGTGTATTTCAGAAAATGGAAAAATTGCGCAAAAGATACAAGTGTCTGGAATTAAACACGCAAAAAATCTATCTCTTTCATCCCATTGCGGAGGTATTTCCTGTCAAAGATTAGATAGAAGGCTATATATTTCTTTTAAAATCGTATTTTTAGTCGTTCACATTAAAATGAATTATGAATAAATCATTGCTATTATCTTGTGCACTGAGCTTAGGTTTACTTTCCTGCTCAGAGCAATCCTCCACATTTGACTCTAATTCCTTAGATAGCACGGCGCTTGCGGCAATCACAGCGGATTCGTACAAAGCGCACATTGCCCAGTTGGCATCGGACGAATTCTTAGGAAGAAAACCTTTTACCAAGGGAGATACCTTGACGGTAAATTACATTGAGCAACAATTTAAAGCCTTAGGCCTCGAGCCTGGAAATGGAGATTCGTATTTCCAAGAAGTACCCATGGTAGAAATCACATCAAAACCGATCGTCCCTTCCCTAACTTTTGAAGGATCAAAAGGTAGCAGTAAGTTCAACAACCTAGATGATTTTGTAATTGGAACACGTAAATTGAAAGAAAACGTTCAAATCGAAAACACCGAATTGGTGTTTGCTGGATTCGGCATCGTTGCACCTGAATATGACTGGAACGATTACGAAGGTTTGGATGTGAAAGGAAAAACGGTAGTCGTGATGGTGAGTGACCCGGGTCGATACGACAAAAACCTTTTCAAAGCGGATACCATGACCTATTACGGCAGATGGCGCTATAAATTTGAAGAAGCAGGTCGTCAAGGTGCGACAGGGATACTGATAATTCATGAGACGGGTGCCGCTAGTTATGGCTGGGATGTAGTTCGTTCAGGCTGGTCGGGTCCGCAATTGGAATTAACGACCAATAATCAGGATGAATTACCGGAATTCGAAGGTTGGGTTTCCTTAGAAACGGCTCAGAAATTATTTACACTTGGAGGTCTGGATTCGAAGCTAATGGAAGAAGCTAAAAAACCAGGTTTCAAGGCTCGCCCGATGAATATTAAGACCCAGATTGAACTAAAAAACACGTTTAGACATTCAAAATCCAATAACGTAATCGCTCAGATCAAAGGGACAAAACGTCCGGATGAAACTATAATTTATACCGCGCATTGGGATCATTTGGGTGTTGGAGAAGCTGTAAACGGCGATTCTATCTATAATGGTGCGATTGATAATGCGGCAGGAGTAGCTGCTTTATTCGAACTTGGAAAAGCATTCAAAGCGGCTAAACACCAACCGGAACGCACTATAGTTTTTATTGCACTGACAGCTGAAGAAGAAGGTTTATTAGGTTCATCTTATTATGCCAATAACCCGGTTTTTCCACTAAATAAAACAGTCGCTAACTTGAATATGGATGCATTCAATCCGCTAGGCGCGACAAAAGATGTTTCGATTGTTGGGATTGGACAAACAGAAATTGAAGACTACGTCGAGCGTTCGGCTGCAAAATTCGGAAGAACGGTTGCTGGTGAAAAAAATCCTACATCAGGAGGCTTCTACCGTTCAGACCATTTCAACTTCGTTAAAAAAGGTGTACCGGGATTATTTATGGGATCGGGTTCAGAACTTTTGTCGACAGATACTGACGCAATTGAGAAACGCAAAGCAGCATTAGCGAATCGATACCACAAACCTCAGGATGAATTGGACGACAATTGGGATTTCGAAGGAATACTTGCGGATATCCGCTTGTTCTTTGATATTGGGTATACCATGAGTCAGGAAAAAACATTCCCTCAATTCAAGGCGAAATCTGAATTTAGAGAATTAGGTGAAAAACGACTTTCAAAATAGTATTTTTGCAAGAATCGAACATTAAAAATCAAAATATATGTTAACAGGTATGAAACACTTACACTCGACTTTAGCCGTAATTTTATTACTTGCTTTAGTTATTTCTATTGTAATCACAGCGGTAAATTATTTTAAAGCGAATCCATACAACCGCAAAATCGCTTTAATCGGTTTTATCTCTGCGCACTTGCAATTACTTATTGGTTTTATAATTTATTTTGTTTCTCCGTTAGGATTTAAAAGTTTTTCGGGTGAAAACATGAGTAATAGTTTATCCAGATTATATTTCCTGGAACATCCATTAACCATGATTATCGCTATCGTATTAATCACTATTGGTTACTCGAAAGCAAAAAAAGCAAAGGAAGATTATGCGGCGAACAAAACAGTGTTCATCACCTACACCATTGCGTTAATCTTGATATTATCGAGAATCCCATGGTCTACATGGTCACTTCTTAACTAAAATAAAAAAACGCTCTTCGATACGGAGAGCGTTTTTTTGTTAGCCTAATTAAAGTTTACAATCTTATCCTTCGGATGCTTAACCGTGAAAGTAAATCGGTAAGTCTTTGTTTCTCCAGGCTTGACCGTTATCATCCATGTCAACACCCCCGTTTCCTTATTGACAGATGCTCCTCCTGCATCCACCAAATCAATTTCAATGGATTTGTCTGTCGAAATAGGATATTGATCTTTCAATAACATATTGATCGCTGTAGACTTCGAGTTGCGCACACGAAGTTCGTAAGTATACGTTTGACGTTTGGAATTACCACTGGTTTGAGAACTTTTTTCATCCATTATACGCTCTCTTTTGACTGAAATAGACTTATCACGTCCCATACTCAGATTTAATGTATCCGTAGTAATATTTGGATTAATAAAAGAAGTGCCTACAAACATATTTTCAAACAAGATATTCGCTTCACCGGGTACCAGATTCAGTTTTTCAAAATCTTTGATTTCAGCCAATAGAAAAGCATCTTTATCCAACTTAGGTACAGCATAATATTTGAATAAGGCAGGGTGTGCAAATTCTTTCAATGTCACACTATGAGGCTGACCATTAGAAGCAATATCATAAGGCACATCAATTTCGAATGTTGCACTTAATTGATTTTCCACAATCGAAGTATTAGGAATTGCCAATTGACTATTACCACTCGAGCCCACTACCGCTACCTCCTCCATGACATTGCGCGTTCCAAAAGTCTGCACTTTATTCTGCATTTGGTTGTTGATGGAAGAAGCTCCCCTGATCATAATTTGTGGAGAATAATATTGTGCATAGCTCGGATTCAATAATGGCGCATCGCCATTTTGCGCGGGATTTCCGGTAGACAAAGTTAATTTGACATTTTTCCAATCCACACCCGTATATTGAGTTACGCGAGCTTTATATAGAATATCCAATGGCGTCTCGATAGATTTAGCCCTGAGGTCATAATAAGCTTGCCAATTGGCTGAATAAGTCAGATAAGACACGTTCAATTCGCCCTGAATTGCTTTTGCATTATTCAATTGCACCACCAATTGCCCACCATTACCCGTATACTGACGAATTTGTTCGCTAAGGCGCGCGATAATTTTATTTTCGTTCGTAATATCTTTTGTCAATTTATCGATAGTAGCGTTTAACTCCACGGCTTTGATTTGGTAATAATCCACCAGTTTCGAAAGCTCTCCCAAATCTACTTTTCCACCACCACCGAGCAATTGGTCATTATTCAGAATCTTCAAAGCGCCTTGCGCAGCTTTTTGTTTATTATTCAACGACTCTAATTTCGCCATCGATATATCCAGACTATCCATTAATCTACGATGGCTGGGATTCAGTATCTGTGCTTCAGCAGCGTGCTCCTGACGCAGAGAAAGGACAGTGATGCCATCCGGACCGGAGAGTTGCACACTTTTGATATCCATATCGCTAGCGACATTTTGGATGTACAATGTGGTGCTCCCTTTAGGTAAATTAACTTTAACTTTATTCGTCAGCTCGGCACCATTGGTGTACACCGTGACTTCCCTGACTTCTGCCGAGGCATTTATTTTATCTTGTGCATAGGAGCCCGTAGTAGCATACAGTGCCAAAAGACTCACAAAAAGAAATTTTCTCATATTGTATCTTTAATTATTAATCGTTTACAGATGGATGCAGAAGATTCCCCTATTCCATAATTGAATTTAAAATTATTTTAGATGCTAAACTAATTTCCTAACAAGAAAGAATATAAACCACCTTTTGAGCATATCTTTTATCCATTTTCTATGCGAATTTTTAATACTTGTGTATAGTGCAATTCACATATCCGAATAGAATGGTTTTTTCGGATTTGATACTTAATCAAAAAACCCAAAAAATTTGAATTATCCTCAAATTCAGGTCTCTTAAAACATTTAATTTCATTAACTTTACACGCATAATTTGTATAACAACATCAAAAATGAGTGTAGATATCAATAAACTTGAACAGACTGCAACACAAGTAAGACGTGACATCGTGCGTATGGTACATGGATGTCAATCAGGACACCCAGGCGGATCATTGGGCTGTACAGACTATTTCGTAGCTTTATATTTCCATGCTATGAAACATGACCCAGCTTTCAAACTGAATGGAGAAGGAGAAGATTTATTTTTCTTGTCGAATGGTCACATTTCACCTGTATTCTATAGCACATTAGCACGTGCTGGTTATTTTCCAGTTGAGGAGCTTGCTACTTTCCGTAAAATCAATTCTCGTCTACAAGGACACCCTACGACGCACGAAGGATTACCGGGCATTCGTATTGCTTCGGGATCATTAGGACAAGGTCTTTCAGCAGCAATTGGTGCTGCACAAGCCAAAAAACTAAATAAGGACACGAACTTAGTGTACGTATTGATGGGTGATGGCGAGTTGCAAGAAGGTCAAGTTTGGGAAGCTGCAATGTATGCTCCGCACAACAAGGTAGACAATCTTATCGCGGCGGTAGATTACAATGGTGCTCAGATTGATGGCGCTACAGAACAAGTATTATCATTGGGTAATCTAAGAGCTAAATGGGAAGCTTTCGGTTGGGACGTGATGGAAGTAGAAAAAGGTAACGATATGGCTTCGGTTGTAGCGGGTATCGAAGAAGCTAAATCGCGTACAGGCAAAGGCAAACCAGTAATCATATTGTTGCATACCGAAATGGGATCTGGTGTTGATTTCATGATGGGTACGCACAAATGGCACGGTGTAGCTCCTAATGATGAGCAATTGACTATTGCATTGAATCAATTACCGGTTACATTAGGCGATTATTAATCATTCAGATTTACTATAAATATTAGACAATAGATATGCGCGATGAGGTACGATAAGACGAATTCGTTTTTCTCAAAGCCTCACTCTAATATCTCACATCTAAATATAAACATGAAAAAATATACTTTTACAGAATCTAAAGATACACGTTCAGGTTTCGGAGCGGGGTTATTAGAAGCCGGAAAACAGAACGAAAATGTGGTAGCATTATGTGCTGACTTGGTAGGCTCATTAAAAATGGATGCTTTCATTAAAGAATTTCCAGAGCGTTTTTTCCAAATTGGTATTGCAGAAGCAAACATGATGGGTATTGCAGCTGGTTTGACAATTGGTGGTAAGATTCCTTTTACAGGTACTTTCGCGGAGTTCTCTACAGCACGTGTATACGATCAGGTACGTCAATCTATTGCCTACTCACACAAAAATGTTAAAATATGTGCTTCTCACGCTGGTCTTACACTAGGTGAGGATGGTGCTACACACCAGACTTTAGAAGATATCGGTTTGATGAAAATGTTGCCAGGTATGGTGGTTATCAATCCTTGTGACTTCAACCAAACGAAAGCGGCAACAATTGCCATTGCACAATACGAAGGCCCTGTTTACTTGCGTTTTGGTCGTCCGGTAGTTCCTAACTTCACGCCTGCAGACCAAACTTTCGAGATTGGTAAAGCGGTATTGTTGAATGAAGGTAAAGACGTTACCATCATCGCGACAGGACATTTGGTATGGGAAGCTATCCAAGCAGGTGAAGAGCTAGAGAGATTAGGTATCGATGCCGAAATCATCAATATTCATACGATCAAACCACTGGACGAAGAAGCGATATTAGCATCTGTTAAAAAGACAGGATGTGTAGTTACCGCTGAAGAGCACAACCGTCTAGGTGGCCTAGGAGATAGCGTAGCTCAGGTATTGGCAAAAAATTGGCCAGCACCTCAAGAGTACGTTGCAGTAGATGACACCTTCGGTGAATCTGGCACTCCAGCTCAGTTGATGGACAAATATGGCTTGAATGCATCTAGCATTGTAGCTGCTGTACAAAAAGTAATTAGCAGAAAAAAATAATAAATGGAAGACGCGCAAATCATATCCATGTTTGCCGATGAAAGCACGCGTGAAGCAGCTTTCAAACATCTGTTGAATAAATATCAACAAAAAATATATTGGCATGTCAGACGCATGGTCCTCGACCATGACGATGCGGATGACGTGACTCAAGATATCTTTGTAAAGATTTGGCGTAATTTAGATAAGTTCAGAGAGGATTCGCAGCTGTACACTTGGTTGTACAGAATTGCGACGAATGAATGCATCACATTTCTGAATAAGAAAAAGCAGAAAAATAATGTATCATTAGATGATGATAATTCATCCTATCTTTCGGATACATTAGCGGACGGTTCGTATTTCAATGGGGATAAAGCACAATTGAAATTACAACAGGCACTGTTGACTTTGCCGGAGAAACAACGACTTGTCTTCAACATGAAATATTTTGAAGATCTGAAGTATGATGAGATATCGCAGATTTTAGGAACAAGTGTGGGAGCCCTTAAAGCCTCATACCATTTAGCAGTGAAAAAAATAGAGCATTTTTTTAATAGCCATGATTAAACCTTTGGTTATAAAAGTTATCTATATAAACACTTATGAAGGAAAATAACACATATAACGAAGAATTAGGAGGCAAAAATCTACCAGATTCATTGCGTGTAAATCCTTTTTTAGTTCCTACAAATTTCTTCGAGGAACAGGAAGCCCAAATATTCAGTCAACTTCGTTTTAGCAAATTAATCAAATCTTCTCCTGAAGATTCTTCAGCGCAAGATGCTCATTTGGATTCTGTTCCAAACGGCTATTTTAATACCCTTGCTGATAATATCTTTGCAAAAATTGCAGAACAAGATTTGAAAGATAAAGTAGCAACGGATGGCTTTGCAGTTCCTGATCAGTATTTTGATGCTCTCGACCAAGATGTACAAACACGCATCGCCGAAGAGAATCTGAAATCCATCGTTCCTACTTTGGAATTCGAGGTTCCGGAGCAGTATTTTTCGACGGCTGAAGATCAAATTTTTGCTCAACTAGCAGAAAGCAACCTGCGTGATCAAATCGGAAAAGATACTGGATTTACCGTTCCGACGCATTATTTTGAAGAAGCAAATGCCGCTATCCAAGCGCAGGTGATTACTGAAAAATGGAGTGCCGAAATAGGTAAAAACGATTTCACGGTTCCAACAGGATATTTCGATAAACTATCGGAAAATGTCTTAGCAAAAACGGTTCAACCGACTAAAGAGGAAACTTCCATTATTTCACTTCCAAGACGTACGAATTGGAAGAAATATTCTGCGGCAGCAGCCATTGCACTAGTGGTGGGGATAGGCTCTTATTGGGGCGTCCAAAATAACACTTCAACCTCCAATTCACTTGTAAAGACTGAGGTTAATCTGGACAATGTCAGCGACGAAGAAATCATTAGTTATCTAGCACAAGTTTCTGAAGGTGAAGATTTAATCCATTTGGCAGAATACAAGTCTGATAGTAATGATGATAATGTTCAATTAGATCCAGAGATTGAGAACAAGGAAATTGAAGAGTATTTAAATTATATGCTATAATGTTACATTTAAGATATATTTTGACCACTATTTGCTTTATTTTCGCTTTACATATGCCTTCTTTTGCACAGCAAAATTTCAAAGCTATTGAGAGTGAAAAGATTGCTTTTGTTACGAAAGAATTAAAGCTTACACCATCGGAGGCGCAACGCTTCTTCCCCATTTATAATCAATACAACAATGAGCTGTGGGATTTGAAGCGTGCAAAAAGAGGAAATAGTAAAGCACCGAGTCATGGAAATTCCTTGAATCCTCAAAGCCGTGACGTCATTGCTTTTGATACCAAAGAGGTGGAATTGAAAAAGTCGTATCGTGCGGAGTTTGCTAAAATCATTGGTCAATCTCGTGCATCTCAATTCTTTCAGGTCGAAGAAGATTTTTACGATAGGTTGAGAAATAAGATTCAGAATAATAGAAGAAGATAAAAAATAAGCCTGCTCGTGGAGCAGGCTTATTTTTTATATAGCTGTTATTGCTCTTCGGTACTTCTCGACATGCAATCCTGAAATGCGCATGCGTGCAAGAAAGATTATTCTATTCGTATCCAGATCCCAACCCTTCAGAGCTTTCCAAAGGAAATAAAGCCCCTAGCTGTACTAACACGAGGATCTCTCCTTCCCAAGACATCTATTTTTACCAAGGTTTATAGTCTGATTTTACAGGTTTAGTAAGGTCAAATTTCACTGTAAATACACGGTCTGAACCTATTCTGCGTAGATTGTACGTGTATGTCTTGCCATCCATCGTAATCCACCATACATTTTGGCAAGCATAGTCTATTAACTGGCAAGTTTCATTATCCGCAGGAAACATTTGCGAATGAATTGCTCCTTCGTTTGGGGCTGTTCCGCCGTAAAAAGTTACTTTATCCGCGGAACCATCTTCATGACGGTGATCATGTTTTAGTGTGAGGACATTATTAGAATAGCTTAAAATCCAAGTTCTCGACTTATCCTCTCCTACATAAAATGGAATTTTGACTTCTCTATCGTCATAACTCATCACCTCCAACATCATTTTTTTGCCCGTAAAGCCATCTCCTTCCCTGCTACCAGTGATAATTTCACCTTCAAAGTACTGACCAACGAAAGGTTTGAATTGTTCCAAAAATATTTTTGAAATGGGTTTTGTTTGAGCCTCAGCAAATTGAATCCCCAAAATCAGAATGAATAAAAGATATTTCATAATTTATGCGCACATATTAATTACATTTCTAATATAGCTTAAAAATCAATTGCTTACACTATTGCATAATTCAATTATTCTCCGTATCTTTGCAACGCCTTAGGCAATAGTGCCTATTGTATAATTTATTTCATGAACCCATTTTTAGAACTGGGAATCCGTGAGGAAGTTGTTAAAGCCATCTCAGAAATAGGTTTCGAAAAACCTTCTGAAATTCAGGAAAAAGCCATTCCTGTATTATTGACTGGTAGCGACGATTTTGTCGGATTAGCCCAAACCGGCACAGGTAAGACAGCGGCATTCGGTCTTCCATTATTAGAGCAATTAGACTTTTCACAAAAACACCCACAAGCATTAATTTTATGCCCCACTCGTGAGTTGTGTTTACAAATCGCTAAAGATTTAGAGAAATTTGCTAAATACGTTGACAACGTACATGTTGTTGCTGTATATGGAGGTGCGAATATCAGTGACCAACTACGTCAAATCAGACGTGGTGTGCAAATTGTAGTAGCGACCCCAGGTCGTATGTTAGATATCATTGGCAGAAATGCAATTGATTTTTCTAGCGTAAAATATGTTGTATTGGATGAAGCGGACGAAATGTTAAACATGGGTTTCCAAGAAGACATCAACAACATTTTATCAGAAACACCAGAAGACAAAAAAACTTGGTTGTTTTCAGCTACCATGCCTAGAGAGGTACGTCGTATTGCACAAAAATACATGACGGATCCTTACGAATTGACGGTAGGTACAAAAAACACAGGTAATGCCAATATTGAGCATCAGTATTTCTTAGTGAAAGCAAGAGATAAATATGCGGCATTCAAACGTATCGTAGATTCAAACCCTGACATCTTTGGTATTGTTTTCTGTCGTACTAAAATCGAAACGCAAGAAATTGCTGAAGCATTAATCAAAGATGGTTATAATGCAGATGCATTGCACGGAGATTTGTCTCAACAACAACGCGACAAAGTAATGAAACGTTACCGTGACCGTAGCTTACAAATGTTGATCGCAACAGACGTAGCTGCTCGTGGTATCGATGTGAATGACGTGACTCACGTAATTAACTTCTCATTACCTGACGAAATTGAAAACTATACGCACCGTTCTGGTCGTACAGCACGTGCCGGTAAAACAGGTATTTCAATTTCTTTGATCAATGTTAAAGAGCAAAGCAAAATCCGTCAACTTGAAAAAGTTATCGGAAAACCATTCGAGCGCAAGCAAGTTCCACAAGGTGAAGAAGTCGTTGCAAAACAACTTTTGACTATCATCGATAAGGTGAAAAATGTGGAAGTAAACGAAGATCAAATCAACAATTTCTTACCTGCTATTATGGAAGGTTTCGCCGATATGTCGAAAGAAGAAATTGTAAAAAGATTTGCTTCCCTTGAATTCAACCGTTTCTTAGATTATTACAAAAATGCTCCTGACTTAAACTTAGAAGCACGTGATATGGGTACGCGCGAGCGTGGCGAAAGAAGCGATCGTGGTTCTCGTGAAGGATCTAAAGGATATACACGCTTATTCATGAACTTAGGTTCAGTAGATGAATTCAGCCGTGGAGATATGTTAGGATTTATTTGCAACACAGCAAATATTTCAGGCAAGTCTATCGGTAAGATTGATTTGAAAGGTGTATTCACTTTCTTCGAAGTACAAGACGAAGAAGTAAATAAAGTATTCGAAGGCTTCAAAGGCATTGATTTCAACGGACGTCAAGTACGTATCGAAGTATCTGGTGAAGGTCGTTCAGATCGCGGCGGAGATCGTGGTAGTCGTCCAAGAAGTGCAGATCGTGGTGGAAAAGGTCGTAGCGGCGGATTCGGAGGCGAAAGAAGAGATCGCGGTGGTGACCGTCGTGGTGGATTCGGAGGCGAACGAAGAGAGCGCAGTGGCGATAACGGAGGTTTCCGTGACTTCTCTGGCAAGAGACGCGAATCAAAAAGCAGATATTAATCTTAATAATATTGTGTAAATTTGTAAGGCTACCATTTTTATGGTAGCCTTATTTATTTTGTGATATTGCCAATGAAATACGAGCCAACACGCCTATTTGACTTAGTCAAATACAGAAAAGACACCTACCCTAGTTCTCCAATATTTTCTTATAAAGACGGGACAACATGGACTGAATTATCCAATTCCATTTTTCAGGACAAAATAGACGAATTATCAAAAGGCTTAATTGCTTTAGGTGTAAAACCCCATGATAAAGTAGGTATTATCAGTGAAAATAGAATTGAATGGTCACTCTTGGACTTTGCTATTCAACAGATAGGTGCAGTAGTCGTAGCGCTTTATCCCAACATTTCGGATAATGATTACAAATACATTCTCAATCACGCCGAAATAAACCTTATTGTCATCAGTAATAAAGGCTTGGCCGAAAGGATTCAGCAGCTGAAACCTGAACTTCCACATATCAGTAATTTATTTGTCCTGCAAGAGGAAACGGTGTTTCCGCATTGGAGTATCATTGCACAAACGGGGCAGGTAATCACTGATCGTGAGCTCGACAATCGTAAAAATGAGGTTCAAACTGATGATATAGCGACTCTTATCTATACCAGTGGAACTACCGGTACACCTAAGGGTGTCATGCTCACACATCGCAATTTACTCGCCGATATGATGAGTAGCGAATATTCTTTCCCTGTCACATCTTATATGCGGGCCCTATCCTTTCTACCCGTGTGTCACGCATACGAACGTCTTTTCCACTATGTCTATATGTACAAAGGGTTGACGATTTATTACGCCAATTCCATGGAGACGATCGGTGCCGATATGAAAGAGGTCAAACCTCATATTTTTTCGGCGGTGCCTCGTGTTTTGGAAAAAGTGTACGAGAAGATAATGGCAACAGGAGAATCGTTGACAGGCATCAAACGCAAACTTTTCTTTTGGGCGATAGCATTAGGTGAGAAATACGAGATTGAACCGGAAAAACGGAATTGGTTGTATAATGCCCAACTTTCCATAGCCCGAAAATTGATTTTTTCTAAATGGAGAGAAGCTTTAGGAGGTGAAATAGTAGGTATATCTTCCGGCTCGGCAGCATTGCAGGAACGCCTTATACGGTTGTATATGGCTGCAGGAATTAGTATTTATGAAGGTTACGGATTGACAGAGGCAGGACCGTGTCTGGCCGTGAATGATTTCCGTCGAGGAATGAAAATAGGAACTGTGGGACTCCCACTAATCAATATTGATATCAAATTGGCTGAGGATGGCGAAATATTAGCCAAAGGTGATAATATCATGCTGGGCTATTACAAAGACGAACAAGCCACACAAGAAATCATCAAAGATGGATGGTTGTACACGGGCGATATTGGACAGTGGGTAGACGGCAAATTTCTTAAAATCATAGACCGCAAAAAGGAAATGTTCAAAACCTCGGGCGGAAAATATGTCGTACCACAATCCATTGAATCTAAAATGGTGGAATCGGGCTTCATCGAGCAATTTATGGTGATCGGCGAAGGCGAAAAATTCCCAGCAGCTTTTGTCGTGCCAACTTATTCCAACCTCTTAGATTGGGCTAAAGATTTCGCACGCGACATTACATCTCTTCCGAAAGATGCATTTTTGAAAAGTGAAAAAGTACAGGAAAAAATAACCCAGGAGATAAATCGAATCAACGCTAATTTTGGGAATTGGGAACAGATTAAAAAAATCAGCATCATCCCTGAGGAGTTTACGATTGAAGGTGGTGAACTCACCCCTACACTCAAGATGAAACGTAAAAAGATTATAGAAAAATATAGTGCGAATTACAAAGAGCTGTATGGATAAAAAATAAGTCCTCCGATTGGAGGACTTATTTTTTAAATTTTATCTGCTGCTTTGATATACTTTGTCTTTGGATTTTCTTTTGAAAAATTTTGAATTAACTTGTAGGTGTTCGGAATAAGTGATTCAAAACGCTGCAATGTTTCGCCTGAAATATTCTTTCTATCAAAAGGAACAACTTTAACATACTCCTGAATCTCGCCAGCATTTCTTCCATATTTATAATCGTACGTAAATCTTCCCTCCGCATCTAATTTCACATCTTTATTAGCCACATTCGGTACCGAAATATAAAATTCTGACTTAGCGAGCAAACCTTGGTTTTGGTTGTTGAATAGATTTTTGCTAGCCAACGCGCTATACAATTCCTGCGCGACATAGGTCGACGGATCGATGATATGGAGATTTTCAGAAATCAAATGTCTATACACATAGTTACCATCTTTCCCTCTATAATTTCGCAACTCGTTGAATACTTGTGTAATTTCTTTAACCAAATAAGGATAATGCGTACATCCCAAGATGATAGCTTTTAGGGGCTGCGCATTCTCCGATTTTCTCATCTGCTCCATTAAGGATACCAAATGATAGCGTACATAATTTTCTGCATCATTCAATTGAATAATGGAACAGTCATCTACATTTTGATTATCACACAGTAGGCTGTTATTATCTTTTTTGAAATTATAAACTTCTAATAAAGTACGGTCGATTCTGTAGTTTGGATTGTCTAACGATGGACCGCGATATTCGCCACGTGGCGCTTTTACATTTTGGCGAATAAAATCGGGCTCTTCGTCCACAGCTTCAGCTAAGCCATATCCTCCTTGATTATAGATTTGGATATCACCCGTATAATTGCCTTCCGCTATTTGTTGTCTCAATGTCCGCTCATAACCTTTAGAAGCTATTGTACCCACGGTGGCAAATACGGCAATAGCACCATCCTCCCTTTTATCAAAAAAGGAAAGCGTACCTCTAGCTGCAGCATTGATCACACCGATTACTGGGATATTCAAGCCTGTTCTATTTAAAAAAGATACCGCATCATCATATCCATATGCTGTAGCCGTATTACAAGCGATGACGATGGCTTTTACTTGTTCTTTATCTTTTTGAAATGAAGTCTGACCTGAATTTTGATAATATTTGTTACTTAACAGAAACTGAAAATCCTTGATTATATGTTCTTTCAACAAATCATCCTTACCTGTTGCGTTATAATTACCATAAGGCATATTCGCTTGATCTGCAAGATAAATGAATTTCTCGGAGGAAAAATCTAATTTTCCATCCTTACCTTTCTGTTTGGTATTATTATCAAATTGATCAAAATTCACGAGCGCATCAAGAACAGTAAGTCCCCCTGTCCCCGAATCAAAAACGCCAATAGGTAAGCTATTTAATGGTTGTGAATACTGACTAAAGTCAATATAATAGAAGTTATTTTGGTCCGTAAGAATATGCTTTTCAATTGCCAAGGAAGATTGAGCAATGGAAAATTGTGAAGAAAAGCATAAACCAGCAAGCAGAGCAATTTTGCAAAGATGATTATTCATATTTTATAGGTTGAGATAACTAAAATAAAATTTTTAGCGCTCAAACACGAACAAACATGCAAAAGAATTTATTTAATCTGAAAATCTTTTCCGCAACTGCATTCTTCGAGATTTTCTTAGTCGGGAATGTCTCACCGGGTAATGTCTGTCTTTGGTGATATTATTAAAAACTAACGCTACAGCTAACAGAATAACAGAGCCAACAAATACTGGAGAAAGTACATAAACATAGCCTAAAGCCGTAATTTTTGCTCCTCCAGACACTGCAATTAAAGCTGTAGCTCCGCCGGGAGGATGTAAGGTCCGTGTCACCTGCATAGCGACAATAGAAAGTGCCACCGCAAAAGGGGCTGTCAACCATATTACATCCGGCAATACCTTAGCAACAGTAACACCTACTATCGCAGATACCACATGCCCACCAACCAGATTGCGTGGTTGTGCTAATGGACTATATACAGCGCCATAAATTAATACGGAAGAAGCTCCGAAAGAGCCTATTAAGAAAATATTTTCGAGTTGAGGTAATTGAAGGGATTGCAAATAGGCTATTATTCCAATCCCTATAAAAGCTCCTACAAAAGACCAAAAGTGATCTTTAAAGTCAACAAGTGTTTCTTTATAAACGACATATTTATAAACACGAAATTGCCTGTGGAGCCTTTGCTTAAGCATTTGCTACGAAATATTTCGCTGACGAATGGCTTCGTAAATAACCACCCCGGCAGAAACAGATACATTCAATGAACCGATCTCACCGAACATCGGAATCTTAGCTAACTTGTCCGAAATACGAATTAAGTCATCCGATACACCGACATCTTCTGCTCCCATAATCACACATGTCGGAACCGTATAATCCACATCATAAACCGAATCTTTGGTTTTTTCAGTACTTACGACAAGCTGAACACCAGAATCAATCAAAAAACGGCCTGTCTTACCCAATGAATCTTGACGACAAACCGGGATTTTGTACAATGCCCCTGCCGAAGTCTTGATGGCATCCGGATTGATCTCTGCAGAACCTTTTTTAGGAACAATAATCGCATGTACGCCTGCACACTCTGCAGTACGAGCGATAGCGCCCATATTACGCACATCCGTCACACCGTCCAACATCAATAATAGAGGAGTCTCCCCTTTCTCGTAGATCGACGGTAATATATCTTCAATATTGTGATAAGTAATCGGAGAAATAACAGCAATCACACCTTGGTGATTCTTGCGTGTGATACGGTTTAGTTTTTCAATCGGAACTTGTTGGTAGCCGATGTTTTTTTCTTTGATTAATGCTTTCAACTCCAACAGCAAGCTGCCGCTTAATCCACGTTGAATAAAAAGAGATTCGATCTCTTTATCGCTATCTATGGCTTCGATGACAGCACGAATACCAAATACCATTTGATTAGTTTCTCTTTGTTCGCCGCGATCACGACGTTGGAAATTGTTTTGCATTATTCTAAATTATATGTAATGAGACAAATAGCAATTGAAAATGCTACCGTCGAAATTCTGTACAAAGATAAGAAAGAGAAAGTTAGCTCAGCCCTAAATTGAATGTTTTTCGTAAAGTTTCTAAAGAGGGATTCTTTTCGACCATGACTTGATATTTCTCCTGCGAAGTATAAGCCTTACGGATGACCGCTTGTTGGAGCTGATGCGTGGTCAAGTCTAAAGCAAAGTTTTTGAGCTCTACGCGAAGGTAATTGAGAATATCAATTTTTCCTTCTTTCAGCTGATCACTCTGCACCATATTCTCCACGTCGACCTCGATAATATTTCCGTTCAAGCGAGGTTCATTCGCAGTCATAATCGTATAGAGGGTAATTCTATTTTCTGCTTTCAACTGCTCAGCCAAAGTATTCCATTTGCCGATAAATGCATTGAATGTTACTTCTCTGAATTCACTTCCCTGAACTAAATCAGATTCTTCGCCTTCTTCAACGGATTTTTCCTCGAATACAGTATTCAGACTTGGAACCGCAACCGAAGGTTTGAAACTTCCCCAGCCTTTGCCCGAAGAAAATGATTTTTTCTCTGGATCCGCTGCTTTTACAGGTGCGGGAGGAGTTGGCGTATTCGGTACGGGTGCTTCGACTTTAGGCGTTGACATAGGCGTCGGAATAGCCTTTGATGCTGCTGCTGGAGCGGGTTTTACTGACTCAGAAAGTTTTTTTTTTACTTCTGCTTGTGCAGTTGATATCCC
Source organism: Sphingobacterium alimentarium (assembly GCF_004342685.1). Classification (GTDB taxonomy): domain Bacteria; phylum Bacteroidota; class Bacteroidia; order Sphingobacteriales; family Sphingobacteriaceae; genus Sphingobacterium; species Sphingobacterium alimentarium. The sequence continues at coordinate 2,394 of NZ_SMBZ01000009.1, read as the reverse complement.
ATTTACGCCCAGTTTGATGGCACTGGACAAGTGGCACATCTTCAGCAGGGCCAGTTCAATCTGAAGCCTTTGGTTTTTGCTTGAGCGGTAGGAAATTTCGCATTGATTAGCAATATTCAATGCGGATAGTAATAATCCAGAACTTAACGAATTGGATTGCTCAAAATATTTCTTTTTAATATTTTCACTGACATCCAAGAGCTTCAATGTACGCGGTTCCTTAGTTACCAAAAGATTACGTATGTGATTGGATAATCCGGCGATAAAATGTCCTCCATCAAATCCTTTATTCAGTACGTTATCAAATATTAACAAAGTCTCGGCAGCATCTTCTTGCGCTATAGCCTGCATTAGTTTGAAATAGTAATCGTAATCGAGAATGTTGAGATTCTCAATAACCGCTTGATAAGTCAAATTGCGGTTTGAAAAACTCACTATCTGATCAAACATCGATAAAGCATCACGAAGTCCACCGTCCGCTTTCTGCGCGATGACATGTAAGCCATCCGGTTCGAATGTCACATTCTCCTTGCTCGCGATATTGGCCAAATGCTTCGCCATATCTTCTACGAGGATACGGTTAAAGTCAAATATCTGACAACGGGAAAGTATAGTAGGCAGGATTTTATGCTTCTCGGTCGTAGCTAGAATAAAAATAGCATACGCAGGCGGTTCTTCTAATGTTTTCAAAAAAGCATTAAAAGCTGCCTGTGAGAGCATATGCACCTCGTCAATGATATATATTTTGTACTTGCCTGTCTGAGGTGGGATACGTACCTGCTCGATCAGATTACGAATATCGTCTACGGAATTATTCGATGCCGCATCCAATTCGTGAATACTGAAAGAAGCACCATTTTGAAATGATTTACAGCTTTCACATTCTCCGCAAGCTTCCGTTTGGGTGGAAATCTGCTCACAGTTGATGGTCTTTGCCAAAATACGAGCACAAGTAGTCTTGCCCACACCGCGAGGCCCACAAAACAAGAAAGCTTGTGCTAACTGATTATTGTGAATGGCATTTTTGAGTGTATTGGTAATATGAGATTGTCCTACTACCGAATCAAAGGTAACGGGACGATACTTGCGTGCTGAGACAATGAAATTATCCATCATCACAAAGATAGTTATTTCCACTTGTCATCGCAAATAATTAAAGTCCTATGAAACACAAAAGCTCCACCTAGTGGAGCTTCACGTGATAACCTATTAAAAAAAGAATATTATAGTTTTTCTGAATCGCTATAAACTAATTTCCAAGCGAGGGAGCCAACCACAGCACCCACAATAGGGGCTGCTATAAACAACCAGACTTGTGACAAAGCTTGTCCTCCTGCAAAAATTGCAGGTCCCAGGCTTCGCGCAGGATTCACCGAAGTACCCGTCACCGGAATTGCTACGAGGTGAATTAACAAAAGGGTAAAACCTATAGCCAAACCAGCCATCGTCCCATTGCCGACCTTAGAAGTAGTACCTAAAATCACAAATAAAAACAACGTAGTTAACACTGCTTCGGTGAGGAAGGCTGCACCTACGTTATACTCATTTTGATAACCTTTGCCCCATCCGTTGGAACCAAATGCCCACTCTCCTGCTGTAAATCCTCCAAGTTGTCCAGTAAGAATCTGAGATAATACAAAAACCCCTGCAATCGCGCCCAACACTTGTGCAACAATATATACTCCTGTATCTTTAAGGGAGATTTTCCCTGCTACTAGCATACCAACTGTGACGGCGGGAGTAATATGACAGCCCGAAACCCCTCCAATAGCATAAGCAAACACCACAACGGATAGACCAAATGCGATAGATATACCTAATAAACCCAATCCGGCTGTACCGGCCAGCGTTGTACCGCCAGCGATGGCTGCCGCACCACATCCAAATAAGACTAAACCAAATGTCCCAATAAATTCAGCAAAAAATTTTGATGAAGTTTTAATTTCCATATTTAAATCGTAATCACTCAGGTACTATAGAATAGCAATGCTGTAGAAAGCATCGAGGACAGATTGTAAGTTCTTAATACAAGTGTCGGCAACAGATCTTATTGTCGCATAGTTTTGTGCTCCATTGTTCGATTTGAACATCCCAGATACTTTTTGCTTGACCTTGATATTTCTAATTGCTTGCTCGGATGTATTGTTATCGGGAGGTACATCCTTATTGTAAAGAAATGTAAAGAGGTATTGTCTGTATTTAGTGATCCTTTTTTGGAAGATGATAACTTCTATCTGCTGTGGATCTATCTTCTGGTTGATTAAGTTATGGAGCGTGTTTTCCAGTTGAGCTCTTTCACGCATCGGTTCCAGATATTGGTCAAGAGGTATTGACTTTTTCAATTCCAAGGCTAGTATAAGCATCCGGCTAAACTGTGTAGCCCATTCAGATTGA
>NZ_SMBZ01000008.1 GCF_004342685.1 Sphingobacterium alimentarium | reverse complement strand
AGTTACGACAGCCAAAGTTTGGCGGACTTCATTACCGAAATCAACAAAGGCAGACAGGTCAATTTTGTAAGTAGCCTCTCGCAAGCGCTAAGATGAAAGCAAAAGCATATAAACAAGAAAGCCGAAACTAATAGTTTCGGCTTTCTTGTTTATCTAGAATTGGTATTACCACTTAATAATGTCATTACCAAAGGTAAATAACATCAATGCAATTAGAATAAAGAAACCAATCATTTGAGCTGTCTCAAGGACTTTGTCACTTAATGGCTTACCTTGTACCATTTCGATCAACAAGAATACCACGTGCCCTCCATCCAAAGCTGGAATAGGCAACAAATTCATAAAGGCTAATGCCATAGAAAGCATACCCACAAGATTCCAGAAACGAGTCCAATCAACTTCATCACCAAACATCTTGGCAATTCCAACTGGTCCTGACAATGCTTTATCCGCGCGAACTTCACCTTTGAAAATTTTCCCGAATCCTTTTACATTGTCCGTTATAATCGAAAAAGCCTTAGACACCCCTACCGGGAAAGATTCCGCAAAAGAATATTGACGCATCATTACAGGAAGATTGGAGAAACCCAATATAGTGGTAGTATCTGCCGCAGCAACTAGCTGTAAGGTGTCAGCGCCCCGTACAATATCCAATTTAATCTCTTGACCTTTGTTTTTAGCCATTTCATCTTGGAATACATCCAGACGAGATACCGGCACACCATTGATCGCTGTAATGCTATCCCCTTTTTGTAAGCCCATCTTTTGCGCACGTGAGTCTTCCGCGACAGTTTCAACAGGCAACATCTTAAATATCGGCGTTATGAATTCATTTTTCTTGTGATCAGCCACGTCATTCAGCATCGTCGCAGGCAGAGTGATATCCACAAATTGACCTTGACGCTCTACTTTCAGTACCGCATCGCCCATCAACACATCCGATGTCATTAAATCTTTTAGAAACAAGGTAGCCGGATTACCATTGACAGCAACAATTTTATCACCTTCTTGAATGCCGATTTTCTCACCAATAATACCTGGTTTCACACCATATAACTTGGTATTATCAAAATCCGAATCTCCATATTTGAAAACGAGCATCCAAAATACCAAAATACCCACGACAACATTGACAATGATACCACCTAGCATCACGATCAGACGCTGCCAAGCTGGTTTACTACGAAATTCCCAGGGCTGAGGCTCTTGTTTTAATTGCTCAGTATCCATAGATTCATCGATCATTCCGGCGATTTTCACATAACCACCAAGCGGAAGCCAGCCGATGCCGTATTCACAATCTTTATATTTGAATTTGAATAATTTGACGCCCCATGCATCAAAAAATAAATAAAACTTCTCTACTTTAATACCAAATGCGCGCGCAGCCAAAAAATGCCCTAACTCATGAAGTATGATTAAAATTGACAATGCCAGTATCACCTGGCCTACCATCACTAATATTCCCATTTAAAATTTTTAATTATGTTTTATTTTATTGATTAAATCTTGTGCCACGATTCTACTTTCTCGGTCATATGCGATATAATCCTCCAAACTAAGGTTATTTTTATTTTCGATATGACATAATGTCTCCTCTAGGATGCTGGACATACCAAGAAATGACACCTTATCTTCTAAGAAAGCAGCGACTGCAATTTCATTTGCTGCATTCAGTACACAGCATCTATTTCCTCCTTCCGCCAACGCATCGTATGCCAATTGTAAATTGCGGAAAGTATGCAGATCTGGTTTTTCGAAAGTCAATTGACTATAGTCTAAGAAGTCGAATCTCTTGAAGTTATTTGCATAACGCTCGGGGTACGTCAAAGCATACTGAATAGGTAATTTCATATCTGGAAGACCCATCTGTGCTTTCATCGATCCATCTTCAAATTGGACAATAGAATGTATAATAGATTGTGGATGAACAATTACATCAATCTGATTTAACGACAAGTCAAACAACCATTTAGCCTCAATCACCTCAAGTCCTTTATTCATTAAAGAAGCCGAATCTATTGTAATCTTTGCGCCCATTGTCCAGTTCGGGTGCTTCAACGCTTCGGCCTTGGTCACATGAGCAAGTTGTTCGCGAGACCAACCTCTGAATGGACCACCAGAAGCTGTAAGATAGATTTTTTCGATAGGGCTTGGTTCTCCTACCAGACATTGAAAGATGGCAGAGTGCTCGGAGTCAACAGGCAACATTTTCACATTATGCTGCTTCACCAAGTTCATAATAAGTTCCCCGCTCACCACCAGGGTTTCTTTATTTGCTAGCGCAATATCTTTTCCCGACTGAATGGCTCTAACTGTAGGACGAAGTCCTGCAGAACCCACAATAGCATTCAACACGACATCAATCTCTTCTAGTTCGACAGCTTCAACGAGTGCCTGCTCTCCTGCCCACACTTGGATATCGGTATGTGCCAGAGCTTCCTTCACCTGAGAATAGGCAGATTCGGATATGATGACAACAATTTTGGGTTGGAACTCCAAAGCTTGTTTTATCAAATCATCTGCACGATTGCTGGCCGTTAATACCGAAACTTGAAATTTATGGGGAAATGCTCTAACTACATCTAGCGTCTGTGTTCCTATACTTCCTGTTGAACCTAAAATGGCAATATTCTTCTTCAAAACTCCTCTTATAATATATTCTTCAACAATTCGGGATCGTAACTACCCTTATATTCTTTTATCATCCCTACATAGGCCACAGCTAACACCAAACTCACAGATGGAATTATTACAAATGTATTGACAGCACTCATGGCTTTTGCCAATAGACTATACTCCATATACTCGAAAAACAGCTGTCCCATATACGTTGACGCTAAAATAGCCATCAAGATAAGCAAATTGATCGTATTTCCCTTAGTAAAAGCTATACTAAGTTTAATAGACCGAACAAAGCTAAAACTATTTTCTACAATGAAAAAAGGAAAAAAAGATATCCGCACGAGGATAAACATCATTATCAACGCGGTAAGCAAGGGATTGATTTCATAGGTAATGGTATCTAAACCAACTCCCATATATATGAGCGGCATGCAGACAATAGAGCACAATATATACACCACACCCATGATCAGCGAGTAGCTAATCAATCCTAAGATAAAGTGAACGAACTGCTTGGTAGATGGGATATATGTCATTAATGGCGCCTTCTCTACATTATTGGCCAATAGTATGGCGCGCTTTATCAAAACCAATTGCAAACCAAAAAATAAGGTGACGAAAATAAGCAATAACACGAAACGTACAGCACTCCCCGTCAGCTCACTCAGATAAAGCGCTAAATAAGTCGATAGATTATTAGTGACAAAAAGCAAAAAACATAAACCTGCCACAGAAATATAATGTTTCTTCAACAAGTTTAAAGCGCGAAAAAACACATCATTAGCACGAAAAGTGCTCTCTTTTAAAAAATCTAACATCTTGATTAATAATAATACAAAGATGAAATATTTTTTGGATTACATCAATCCAAAAACAGGGGAATTTATTAATTTTTGTAAAGCCAATAGTAATTTTACAATAGGAAAGCAAAATGCACAAAAAAACCTCATTTGCATGAGGTTTTTTGTATTTATTATTTAGTTGAATTCTGCCGGTACAGGCTTCTCCAGTAAGTATTGATAGTAAAAACGAACACGTTCTTTGAAATCATATTTCACCTTCGAACGGCTCCATCCATGTCTACTGCCTGGATATATCATCAATTCAAAAGGCACATTTCTATCGGTCAATGCATCCACCAATTGAATAGTATTCTGCATATGCACATTATCATCCATATCACCGTGCAAAATGCGTAACCCGCCTTTGTATTTGTCGACATATGTCAATACTGAACCGTTTTTATAACCTTCAGCATTATCCTGTGGAGTATCCATCCAACGCTCGGTATAATGCGTATCATACAAATCCCAACTCGTCACAGGAGCACCAGCGATACCGTAATCAAAGTAGTCCGCTCCTTTTGTCAATGCCAAACATGTCATATATCCACCGTAGCTATGGCCGGTGATTAATAATTTGTCTTTTTTCACCCAAGGTTTTGCTTTCAACCATTTGGCAACAGTAATATAATCCACCAATTCCCAGTTGCCCAGATTGCGGTGCATCCAAGCTACTCCTTGCTTGCCAAAATGTCCAGAAGCACGGTGATCACATTCAATCTGAATGATACCCTCATTAGCCCAATGTTGAGAAAGTCCGCCGTAAGGGCTGTTGGAAGTATTCTTCCACGTATTTCTTACAGAACCAGCGTCAGGGCCTCCGTAGATACTCATGATTACTGGGTATTCTTTGTTCTCATCGAAATCTACAGGATATGTGATAATCACTGGTAAATCAAATTTTCCATCATCCGATTTGATAGTGAAATACGATGTTTTACCAATCTTATAATTAACAAAATCAGAGGATTTAGAATCCGCTAGTTCTTTTATTACTTTACCTTTATTATCTGCCAATACAACTTTCGTTGGTGTACTTACATTCGAATAAGTTGAAATAAAATATTTGCCATCCGGAGATACTGACACTTGGTGGGTATAATCACCGAACGTCAATCTCTTAAGGTTTTTGCCCGAATAATCTACACGGTAAAGATCCACTGTAGCGGAGTTTTCTTTACGCGCGGTGAAGTAAATAACTTTAGATTTCTCATCGATAAATTGCAAACTAGAAACCTGCCAGTCTCCAGCAGTAATTGGGTTCAACAATTTACCATCAAGTGTGTATAAATAATAATGCGCCCAACCAGACTTATCGGATTTAAGAATGTAATGTTTGTTGTCCGCCAAATACGTGATGCGCTCATCATGGTCAAGGTTAATCCAGGTTGGTTGCTCTTCGTTATAAATTTCTTTTTTTGTACCCGATAGTGGATTTACGCTATAGAATTTCAAATTCGTTTGATCTCTATTCATCCATTGCACCATTATCGATTTACTGTCAAAGCTCCAATATGGCTCACCAAAATATTGGTCGTCTTTTTCATTAAAATCACCCCATACCACATTGGTATCGCCTACTTTAACAAATCCAACCTTAACTTCTGGATTACTTTGACCTGCCTTAGGATAACGTGTCTCTTCCAAGTACCCATTCTGTCCTTTGGACACATAAATCGGGAACATCGGCACTTTAGTATCATCGAAACGCATAAAGGCAATCTGCTTACTATCTGGTGACCACCAGAAAGCTTTATAGTTTGTGCGTCGACCTAGAATCTCTTCGTAGTACACCCAAGAAGACCAACCATTATAGATCACATCTGTACCATCGGTCGTATATTGCGTTTCGCTTCCATTATCGACCGAAACACTATAAAGGTTACTCTTACGGGTAAAGGCTACGTATTTGCCATCAGGAGATAATGTAGGGTTTTGTTCTTCTACATCCGGCGAGTTTGTCAGTTGTCTCTCCTGACCATCGGCTGATTGCAGGAAGATGTCATTTTTCTTGATTATTACACGCGTACTTTTATTCTCTGCGGGCACATAGATCTCGCGATGCCCAGTCTTGACATGTACTTTGTATGTACTGTTCTCCTGACGGTTATACTCGAGGTAGTGATCATTATCCGCCCATCCTACATAGCCATTGATAGGCTGCGTGACGGTCTGTGATCTACCCCAGGCTTCATCAAAACTTAATTTCTTCTGCGCAAAGGACTGTGTTCCAAAAAACAACAGCCCCACAACGGCAAGTTGAGTCCACTTATTTGTCATATGTAATAATTATATAGTACGAAAATAACGGATTAGAAAACAATAAATAAGGTTTTATTGTAACATCTTTAAAATTAAAAAAGCCACTCGTGCAAGTGGCTATATCTTAGACAGGAATCAACGTGTTAGAAAGAAAAATTATCTTTTGCAACAAATTCTCCTGTGCTTTCGTATGCAGAATCGTCTTGGTTAGGCTCGTATCTCTTCTCTATGACCTCTTGGTTTGATTTGATGTACTCTACCACGTCGGATAGTCCTTCTGCGAACTTTTCAAAATCTTCTTTATATAAGAAAATTTTATGTTTGATAAATTGACCATCTTCAAAACGCTTTTTGCTCTCTGTAATGGTTACATAGTAATCATTCGATCGTGTTGCCTTTACATCAAAAAAATAAGTACGTTTTCCAGCTCTCACCTTTTTTGAAAATACTTCTTCACGTTCTTTGTTTTCAAAATCTCCCATTAGTCTAGTAAGTATTTAAGTTTAAATCCTATATTTTAATGTCATAAATATATAATATATCTAACTAAAGAACCAAATTTTTTGTAAAAAATAATTATTTTTTGCTAATAACCATTTTATATCAAATTTTATCAATGTATTTTTACCGACATAATCGTACCTTTTACCGAATAAGCTACCTCAAACACCTAATACTAATGTTAGAATAAGTAATAGGTGTTTACTTTTGAGCCAATAAATATATTGAAATGGAAAAGACAACACATACAAATCCGAACCCACAATTACCACCAAGCAACAATAAGTCTTCGACTACTGTTGGCGCAATTATTATATTATTTGGGGTATTCTTATTATTAAACAATCTGGACTTAGGCTTTTTGTTCCCATCTTGGTTGTTCAGTGTTCCGATGATTTTGATTATTGTTGGTCTAGTGATAGGTATCAATTCAAAATTTGAGAAAAAGTCCTCATTTATATTAATAGCAATTGGCGGTATATTCTTGCTACGCAAAATATTTGGCGATTTCAACCCGTTCCAAGTATTATTCCCTGCGATAGCGATAATCATTGGTATATATATCATAAATAGAAATAGAAAAGCACCGAACTTCCCTACTCCACCAAATGACACTCCGACGCCTCATCCTACGGATGAATACGATTGGGACAGAAGAGTCGTGAATCTAACGGATGACACGGATCCATCGCAGGCACAGTCTGCGACGGCTGATGCATCTAATAAATATTCGGGAGCACAGAGTCAATTCCAATTTTCTGAGAATTACCTTAAAGTGGAAGCACTCTTTGGAAGTGCAAATAAAATAATCCTTTCCAAAAACTTTTTGGGAGGAACTATTACAAATATCTTTGGTGGCTCGGTAATCAACTTACTACAAGCTGACTTTTCACAGCCTATCGTAATCGATACTTTCCAACTATTTGGTAGCACCAAGATTATAGTTCCGCCACACTGGATAGTGACACCGTCAGTTTCTTCTATATTTGGAGATATGGACGACCGAAGAATCATGATTAATCATCCATATGATGAATCCAAAAAATTATACTTAACAGGAACATCAATATTTGGTACCGTAACCATAAAAAATAGCTAGCGGATATGTTTGCATCGTCCCTCAAAATAAATTCCAAATCAGCATTAATCCACTTTACTGTTGGAGTTATTTTTGTTTTATACTTTTCCGTTTCCTATTTTTTGTTGTGGTGGGAATTCAAACCACTGAAAGTTTCGGTAATCGAGCCCTTGATCAGCGCAGTGGTGATGACAATATGTTGTTATCTCATTTTTAGTTCGATGAAGTTTTACAATCCAAGTAAAGGCCAATATTTTAAGATTATTGGCTTTTGCTTGGTATTGACCATTATAAGTCTAGGTGTTTCCATATTTACCCTATACCAATTTTTCGACACGCCTTCTATTGCACATTATTACCAAAAGCTGCCTTACAAGTTTATTATTAACTTTCTGCTGCTTGCTTGTATCATGATCATCAATATCTTTTGGAATGTGCAGGAAGAAGCCATCGAAAATGATCGTCGAAAACTGGAATCCGAACGATTGGTTCGCGAAGCTGAACTTTACAACCTGCGTCAACAGCTGCAGCCTCACTTTTTGTTCAACAGCCTTAATTCCATCATTGCGCTTATAGGCGCAAAACCTGAGCTGGCAAAGAAAATGACTTTCCAACTTTCGGATTTCCTGAGAGGAACGATGCGTAAGGACGACAAACAATTGATTCCACTTTTGGATGAAATCAAGCATCTTGAGCTGTACTTAGAAATCGAAAAAGTAAGGTTTGGCCATCGTCTTCAAACAAGTTTTGACTATGATGACGAAGTGTTACAAGCCAAAGTTCCGTGCATGATTATACAGCCTCTAATGGAAAACGCAATTAAACATGGACTTTACAACATCATAGGTAATGTAGATATTATCACTGAAATATCCTTAGAAAACAATATGCTAACGATCGAAATTACTAACCCTTACGATACCGATCAATTCTACAACAAGAAGGGAACGGGCTTTGGGTTATCAAGTATTCAGAGACGTTTGTTTTTAATATATAGCCGTACCGATTTATTAAGTATACGGAAAACAGAGAATCAATTTTCCGCCATCATAAAAATACCTCAACATGATTAAAGCAATAATAATAGATGATGAGCCATTAGCTCGGATGATTATACACGAATACTTACTTAAGGACCAGGGATTTGAAATTGTAGCTGAATGCGGGGATGGTTTTGAAGGAGCGAAGGCTATACAACAGCACAAGCCCGATCTGGTATTCTTGGATATACAAATGCCTAAGCTGACAGGCTTTGAAATGCTCGAAATATTGGATGAATATCCGCATATCATCTTTACAACAGCATTTGAAGAATTTGCGCTTCGCGCTTTTGAAAAGAATGCGGTGGATTATCTACTAAAACCAATCTCGCAGGACAGATTCGAACAAGCCATCGCTAAGTTCCGCTCATTGCACATCACCCAACAAAAACAACAAGGTGTCAAAGCTTTGAAAGAAGATCTGGATGAAGAGACATTAGAACGTATTGTTGTGAAAAATGGCACACAAATAAAACTGATTCCTGTGCAGCAGATCATATATTTGGAAGCTTATGATGATTATGTAAAGATTCACACAAAAGAAGGTATGTTCTTGAAAAACAAGACGATGTCATCTTTTGAAAAACAATTAGACCCGAAACAATTTGTACGCGTACATCGGTCCTTTATCATTAAAGTCGATCAATTGGCAAAGATAGAACCGATGGAAAAAGAAAGCTATAAAGGCATTCTAATCAGCGGTGACAAAGTAAATATTAGCAAATCAGGCTACGCAAGATTAAAACAAACAATTGGCTTATAACCAATTGTTTGTTAGTTTTGCAACATGATACATAGAACACTACTATTAATTTGTAATATTTTGCTCATCGGCACTACCTTGTTCGCGCAGTCTCCTGTAGAACGAAGAAACCGCACCGTATTCAATCGTATTGAATATTTTATAAATACGCAACAGCCTGACTCCGTTTACACTTTAGCCTCCCCATCGTTTAAGGAGCAATTGAAAGAAAACGAATTTACAAATCTGATCAGCAACCTTGCTTCTTTGGGTAAAATTACTGATGCCCAAGTGGTCACCTTTTCGAATAATATTGCCGGATACAATCTTACTGCAGGAAATACAAAATATTCTATACAGCTAGGCGTAGATTCGAATTTCAATTTTTATTACTTTTTGGTCAAGCAAGGACATATCCAGACTGCCCAAAGGACGGAAGAAGTACAATCTAGCGTCACCAAGCAGAATCCATTGGATTACTTTGTAGATTCTATAGCACAGGCATACCTGTCTAACCCAAACACGAAATCTTTATCCATAGGTGTCATAAACAAAAATACTGTAAATACCTTTTTCTACGGTCATACAGTTGCCGGAAATGAAAACTCCTTGCCAGATGGCAATACATTGTACGAAATCGGTTCGCTTTCCAAAATTTTCACTTCCACCCTATTGGCGGACTTGATAGAGAAAGGCACGTTAAACCTAGATGACAGCATTGCAAAATATTTGCCTGACTCGGTTGCGCAAAATCCTTTAATCCAAAAAATCACTTTCAAACAATTAGCCAACCATACGTCCGGTCTTCCGCGCCTGCCATCAAACTTGGATAAAGTAGCCAAATTCAACCCTAAAAACCCGTATGCTACTTACAGCCGTAAAGACTTATTTCAGTTTTTGAAAGATGTGAAAAGCGACAACGAGCCGGGTGAACAATATGAGTATAGCAATCTGGGATATGGACTATTAGGAGAACTGATCAGTATTATTACCAAAAAATCCTACGCGCAAAACATCAAAGAAATCATTACAGATTCTCTACGCATGTCCAATACGGTAGAGAAAATTAGCCCTAAAATCCACAAAGCAGCAAAAGTATACAATCAAGACGGAGAAGAAGTCCCTACATGGGATTTTCAGGCGCTATCAGCTGCTGGATCGCTCAAATCTACGGTCCATGACCTTTTGCGCTTCGCGCAATATCAGTTCAAGCTTCCAGAATCCAACCTGGAGAATGCCATGATGCTGACCAGACAATTTACCTTCTATCTGCCACCTCAGACAGACATCGGTTTGGCTTGGCATATGAATATGGTGGATGATGTTATTCAATATACACATGAAGGCGGTACGGGCGGCAGTTCCTCGTTTATTGGCCTTGTCCCAGACAAGAAATCCGCTATCGTGGTCTTATCCAATGCCGGCATTTCGGTGGGTGAGATTAGTGCGAAGATTCTTAAACAAATTGCGAATAGTAAGTAACTAAATCAAGAATAACGAAGCAAACATCCTATTAAAGGGCAAAATGCTTATATTTGAGAAAACAATATAACTAATAACAACGTGAAAAAACGCATTGCTATTTTCGCTTCAGGTTCTGGTTCGAATGCGCAGAAAATCATGGAGCATTTCAAATATTCCGATGACGCTGAGGTATCGCTCGTACTAAGCAATAATCCAGAAGCTTATGTATTGCAGCGAGCTGATAACTTTGAAATACCATCCCATGTATTTGACAGACAAGAATTCTATCATACAGACGATGTGGTCAATATACTGAAGCGCTTAGATATTGATTTGATTGTGCTGGCAGGTTTCTTGTGGTTGGTGCCCGAAAATTTATTAAAAGCTTACCCTAATAAAATTATCAACATACATCCTGCCCTATTACCAAAACACGGCGGTAAAGGCATGTATGGTGACCGGGTGCACAAAGCTGTCTTGGCAGCAGGAGACGAGGAGCATGGCATTACGATTCACTTTGTGAATGAACACTTTGACGAAGGAGAAGCTATCTATCAAGGAAAATTTAAGGTAGAAAAGGACGACACTTTAGAAACTATTAAATTCAAGGGCCAACAATTGGAGCACTTGCACTACCCTAAAGTAATCGAGAATTTATTAAAGAAATACAATTAAGCAAAACATCCCTAGGGGTGTGTTTTTTGTTTTCATTACGTGAGTTTGGATTAAGAATCCCGCTATGACTGGTACTATTTTATGTAAAAAAACGTCTATAAATATAATTGTCCGTCATTTCGAACCAAACAAAGTGTAGGGAGAAATCTAATGACAGATTTCTCCTTCCGCCGAAATGAAGCGGCTTACGCACGGATTATCCCATACCTATCTAACTTTAAGTGATTTACGAAAAACTAAACTTATTAATAGCAACAAATTATTTAAGCCATTACCTTATGAAATAAGCAGGTAAATAACTACCTTTGCTGCTCCAAATAAAAAACAATGAATCATCCTGTTAAGATTAAAAATGCATTAGTATCTGTCTATTACAAAGACAATCTTGCCCCTCTCATTCAATTATTAAATAAGTACGGAGTTACTTTCTACTCTACAGGCGGTACGGAAGCTTTTATCCGTGACTTAGGTATAGGTGTAGAACGCGTCGAAGATTTGACGGGCTACCCTTCTATTTTAGGTGGTCGTGTGAAGACATTACACCCCAATGTATTCGGTGGTATCCTTTCACGCCGTCCATTAGCTGAAGACAAAAAACAAATTGACGAGTATAACATTCCAGAAATCGATTTAGTAATCGTGGATTTATATCCATTCGAAGAAACTGTTGCTTCGGGTGCGTCAGAACAAGATATTATCGAGAAAATCGATATCGGTGGTATTTCATTGATTCGTGCAGCAGCTAAAAACTTCAACGATGTAGTAATAATTTCATCGAAAAATGATTACACAGAGCTAGAAGAAATCTTAGCCGCACAAGAAGGTGTGACGACTTTAGAGCAACGTAAATCATTTGCTAAACGTGCGTTCAACACTTCATCGCATTACGATACAGCAATTTTCAATTATTTCAACCAAGAAGAGCCAATCGAAGTTTTCAAACAATCCGAGCAAAAAGCACAAGTATTGCGTTACGGCGAGAATCCACACCAAAAAGGTGTTTTCTTCGGTGACTTAGATGCGATGTTTGACAAATTGAATGGTAAAGAATTATCATACAACAACTTGGTAGACGTAGATGCAGCTGTAGCTATCATCGACGAGTTCGAAGAACCTACTTTTGCTATCTTAAAACATACAAACGCTTGTGGTGTTGCTTCACGCACTACAGTAAAACAAGCGTGGATTGATGCTTTAGCTTGTGATCCAGTTTCGGCTTTCGGTGGTGTATTAATCACAAACCGTGAAGTAGACGGCGAAACAGCTTCCGAAATCAACAAATTGTTCTTCGAAGTTTTAATTGCACCTTCCTATTCGGAAGAAGCAGTTGCTATCTTGACAGAAAAGAAAAACAGAATCATCTTACGTCGTAAAGAAGTAAAATTGCCTACTGAGCAATTCAAAACTTTATTGAACGGTGTAATCTTACAAGATAAAGACAACACAGTAGAAGGTCCTGAGCAAATGACTACTGTAACGAAAGTTGCCCCTACTGCGGAGCAATTGGAAGACTTGTACTTTGCGAACAAAATCGTTAAGCATACAAAATCAAATACGATTGTATTTGCTAAAAACGGCACTTTAATCGCTTCAGGTGTGGGTCAAACTTCACGTGTTGATGCCTTGAAACAAGCTATCGAAAAAGCAAAAGCTTTCGGCTTTGACTTAGTAGGTTCATCTATGGCTTCTGACGCTTTCTTCCCTTTCCCTGACTGTGTAGAAATCGCGGGCGACAATGGCATCGCTGCGGTATTGCAACCAGGTGGCTCGATCAAAGATCAATTGTCTATTGATATGGCAAACGAAAAAGGTCTTGCGATGGTGACTACAGGTGTTCGCCACTTCAAACACTAATTTATCTTAATTACTATATGGAAAGCTCAATCGTAAGATTGGGCTTTTTTTATGGATTCACTTTCTCTAATTTCATTATTATAGTTTGGCTATCCATACATTCATAATGATTCAAATGCCACACTTTGTTTCGCTAAACATTCAACAATAAAACTTAAGAATCTACAAACCAACTACTTAAAAACTAAACAATTATAATTAACGAAATTCGCTTATAATGATTATTTTACTAAACATTTTGTATATTAGTTTCGTGAAATAACAATGTTATGTGTAACTGTAAAAGATGACAATAATAGACAATTTACCACAGAAACCAAAAGCATTTATAATAGACTTGAAGGACTTTGACAAGAACGAAAAGTCTTTACATATGTCTGGTTCAGCTAAGAATCTGGACAGGCTAAAAGAATAGTCAATTGAAAACTTATGGCTTATTGGTGCTAACGATAAGGAATTAAGAAAAATACTTCCTTTAGTTAATTTAAAGTTTCTAAATTTATATCAAGTATTAGCAAAAGACTTGACAATTCTTGAAACACTCGACAAGACCGAGACTATTATTTTGAATTAGAATACCAAATCAACATCACTTTGGGACATTAGCAAAAATAAATGTTTAAAGTCACTTGAAATAACAGACTTTTCAAAACTAAAAGAAATTGACCAGCTTTCATTAGCAACTCAAATATGCGATTTGACACTTGGTGGCGGACACGACAAGCCATTGAAAATAAAGTCAATTAATCCGCTTAAGAATTTGACAAACTTAAAAACTCTCAGCTTGACAAATCTCAAAATTCCGGACGATAGTTTGCAGCCATTATGGCATCTTAAAAATTTAGAATATCTGTTTTTGTCAAATCAATTTGAAACAAAAGAGTACGCTTGGTTAGCAACCAGACTAATAAATACCAATTGTAAAATGTTTAAGGCGACAAATTCTTGCAACATCATTGGAGCTGACAATAAAACAATTTGGAACACAATGCTTACTGGACGAAAAAAATCATTTTACTCTCAACCAAAAACCAAGCAAAAATTGACAAGCACATTAAAGACTTTGAAAAATTAAAGACAGAACTTTCAGAATAACACAGCTACAGATAATAACTAAGCTTTCGTCTTGCCCGTAGGGCTCGAGATGAAAGCCCGTTGAACGGAACCGGTTACTGGATACCTATCTTTATGGAGTTTTCATTTTTAGGTTAGAAGATATTCGAGCAGGTGGAGGCCTGCTTTTTTGTTTTTTATGGTTTTAACTATTAATAATCAGTTTATTATACTGATTACCATCACTTCTGAACACAAGTTCCCTTACCCATAAAAGCTAATTTACAGGGACAAGTTTATGGTCAAGAAGGTAATCTTTTGGTGGACCTCTCTTTCCAAAAATCAATATCGTAACCAAGTTTCCTTCATGACAACAGCGACATTTAAGATGTTGCATTTTGGCTGCTTTTTCGGGTCTAGTAATTTTTAACGTATCTTGTAATTGCTGAAGCTTACCTCGTTTCCAGCGGCTACTTAAAATACCGTAATGACGAATACGAACAAATCTGCGCGGCAAAATGTGCAAGCTAAAACGTCGGGCAAATTCTTCATGTTTCAACTTCAGTTCCTTGGTTTTACTTTCCATCTTTATAGTCTTTGTAGTTAATCGTAACTTCTTGATGGCTTACGCTTTTTATCCGATGATTACTGATAGCTACCTTATGTGTATACCGTCCTAAGTATTCTATCACTTGCTTGGGGCCACCAAATGGTCGTTTAGCATACACTACCCAATTCTTTTCAAACAAACTCTGGTTAATAGCAGAGTTGGTGAGTTTCTCTTTACGCAATAACGCCACATATTTAGCCCGAAAGACTTTACTCAATGCTAGCACTGAAAACATATATTTATCAGCTTTAATTTTACCTCTCCACTTCCCATTTTCATCGATACCTCCACCTGGAACAATACAGTGCAAATGCGGATGTAAACTCAGATTTTGTCCCCAAGTGTGCAGAATGGAAATCATACCCGATTGTAATCCTTTGGTTTTACCAAACTGTGATAAGGTAGACCAAGTGGTTTCAAACAACAGGCGGTAAATGATATGCGGATGTGAGATGGCCAAACCATTAAGCGTATCGGGCAAAGTGAAAACCAAATGATAGTACGAACAAGGCAATAAATCTTGCTCTCGAGCTTGAATCCATTCTTCACGTTTATGACCTTGACATTTCGGACAATGACGATTTCGACAACTGTTGTAACTAATACTTATGTTCCCACAAGAATCACATGCATCAACATGACCTCCCAAAGCGGCTGTTCTACATAATGTTAAAGCTCTTAGTGTTTTCTCTTGGTGAACCGTAAAGTTTTGATGGGATAAATCTACTTTTCCTAGCACATCGGCTACTTCCCAGTGCGGCTGCATAAAGAAAAAACGATATCAAGAGGACTATGGACTTTTTGTTGGGCTAACTGACAAACATGAAGGTATTCCATCGTACTCTCCACCCGTTCATGCCCCAGAAGCTTTTGAACTTGTAGAATATTCACACCATCTTCTAACAAATGCGTAGCATAGCTGTGCCGTAGCGTATGGGTATGTACCTCCTTGAGGATGCCGGCCTTTTTACAAACGGTTTTGACAACCCATTGAACGCCACGCTGGCTATAACGCGAATCAAAACCTTTGCCTTCTTTGCTATTGCCTGTGAATAAAAAGGTAGTAGGATGTTCTGCTGAAATATAACTTTTTAACCCTCTAATAAGGTGCTCAGAAAGTGGAACATAGCGGTCTTTTTTGCCTTTACTTTGAACAATATGAAGGAGCTTACGATCAAAATCAAGATGTTTTAAGGCTAGATTACGTACTTCCATACAACGCAGACCACAGCCATAAATTAATCCAATCAATAAACGATGTTTAAGTAAATCCGCTTGTTGAAGCATACGCCAAATCTCTTCCCGACTCAAGATAACAGGAAGCTTTTTCTCTTTGGAAATAGACGGTAGATGAAGATGGTCGTACGGAAGATTTTCGGTTTTTAATAGAAATCGAAGACCATAGACAGTGTGCTTAAAATACGTTTGAGATGGACTTTTGCTTCTTTGCTGCAAGTGATAAAGGTAGTCTTGAACTTGTTCAGCATCTATCTCAGTGGGAAGACATCCAAAATGTAATGCCATCGCAGCCACATGACGGCTATAGCATTCGAAGGTACGTTTACTACGGCCTAAGACTGAAATATTACGCTCAAATCGTTGCAACAGTGATTCGAATCCTGTAACTTCACGACAGGCGCGATGGAGAAATTTATTGTACCGTAAATCCTCCGGTTCTTTTTTTTGTTACCATAATAGTATATTAATTCACCTATAAAGCTATGATTTATAGACGATAGAAAGGCTACCGGAGGTTTAGTTCAACAAGGGTTTGCCAAAAGCGGGGCTGACGTTCTTCGATTTAGCATTTGTGCAATGGTCAGTATTACTATTTCTATTGAACTTTTGTGCAAAAAATCCCCGCCTTCTGCAACACCCAAAACGCCCGCTACACAAACACACCAAAACTTTGTTGCACCAATGCCGCTAGTTCATTAATTGGCAGTGATGGCTCTGGTCCGTCTGTTGTCGTCCATGTACGAGTTGTCGGATCAAAAATCAATGTGTACTGCACAAGGGTATTTTCTGTTACGGTGAAATGATGCGTCTTGGGATTATACTGCACATCAAATATTATCGTTTCGCCATTCACTTCCTGCGTAAACTGTCTCATTAAATTGTGATTCATCTTAGTATTATTTTCAGTCTTATACTTGTTTTTCAATTTATTTTAAACGGATGAACTGTAAATATTGTTTTATCTAATAAAGACAATATGCCACGTACGATTCAAATTATATCTCCACGACATGCTTCTGAAAAGATTCTTTTAAAGTTGGCCAGCGAAAAAGGAATATTAGGAATTCGATTTCAACAAGGTATATCCTTAGATCCCTCTGGAGATGTAATTTCGATTGATGTGTTGAATAACGAAATTCGGAATGTCATGCAAGTATTAGAACAGGAAGGCATACTGGATGATCCTAATTATTCGCTGACTACTTCCGAATCGTCCAGTATGCTGAGCAATACACATAGCAAAGCCATCACCACTGATGGCAGTCAGACCATTTGGGAAGAAACGTTAACCACTATAAACGAACAAAGTCAAATGACTTTCAACAATCTGATGACGATGTTTCTTTCCGGGATGATTGCGGTCATTGGTCTGGCCACCAATGCAATTCATATCGTCATTGCCGCATCATTGCTTGCCCCCGGTTTCGGCGCTGCAGTTCGGGTATCTTTGGGGGTAATTAATCAACACCAAACATGGAAACAGGGGATTAAAGATATCTTATTAGGTTATCTTGCGCTATGCCTTGGAGCAGCTCTGGTATCACTTGGTCTTAAGTTTTTTGGAACCCATCTTTTGATAGGCTCATCTTCGTATTTACCCCAAAATAAACTCGTAAAATACTTTACGACTATTACTTTTGAAGGTATTTCCGTATCTGTTTTAGCATCTATCGTGGGTACTATTTTAATACTTACTAATCGCACCATTTTGACTGCCGGCGTAATGATTCTTTTGGCATTAGTAACATCGGCCAGTATTGCAACAATGGCTTTTGTGGAAGGTGATTTTGATATGGGATTAAGTGCATTGGGAAGATGGGCCTTAGAAGTAGGGATAATAGGGAGCTGTTTCGCAATTATATTTCTCTTAAAAAAGCATACCGTGATGAATCGTTCGATGAAGATTTAGGTAATGAGAACAATTATAAACCTCTGATAATCTTTGTAAAATAGTAATATATTTTTTATAATTTTAAAGAAGGTACCAGAAAAGAAATTACTCCATAGCCCTTAAATATGCTAATTATGTTATTCAGAATCACATTAATTTTTTGCCTTATGCTTGCTGTCATGGCCTCTAGCTTCGCTCAACATGCTCCTGTAAGACTTGGCGTCGTAGGACTGACTCATTCCCATGTGCATTGGATCTTAGGAAGTCCAAAATCCGATGCTTATCAAATCGTCGGAATAATGGAACCCAACACTGATCTAGCAGAACGGTATGCCAAGCAGTACAAATTTTCGATGGATATGGTTTATCCCACCATGGATGCAATGATTAAGGCTACGTCTCCACATGCCGTCACGGCTTTTGGAACGATATTCGAACACCTCGAAGTCGTGGAGACTTGCGCTCCTAAAGGAATACATGTCATGGTAGAGAAGCCTTTGGCCGTCAACTTGGAGCACGCCAAGAAAATGGAAGCATTGGCCAAGAAGCACAAAATTCATCTCATTACCAATTACGAAACTACTTGGTATCCTACTATGCAAAAATCCTATGACTTGCTGAAGAATAAAGCAGTAGGTGACGTTCGAAAAGTAATCATTCGGGATGGCCATAAAGGTCCGGTGCGCATTAACTTAGAGCCCGAATTTTTATCCTGGCTGATCGACCCCATTCAAAATGGAGCAGGTGCATTGACAGATTTTGGTTGCTATGGTGCCAATCTGATTACTTGGTTTATGGATGGTAAAAAACCCATTTCCGTCACAGCCGTCACTCAACAAATGCAAAAAGAGAACAATCCATTGGTGGATGATGACGCGACGATCATTCTGACTTATGAAAACAGCAATGCGATTTTGCAACCCTCCTGGAACTGGCCTATCGGTCGTAAGGATTTAGAAATATATGGTACGCTAGGAGCGATTTACGCCGACAATAGCAGCAATTTACGGGTTAGAAAATCAGAAGGTTATGATAGATATAAAGAAGAAAAACTTGAACTAAAACCATTGGATCAGCCATATAACGATCCCTTCCACTATTTCTCCGCTATCATCAATAATGAAATTAGTATTCAGCCTTCGGATCTTTCCTCCCTTGAAAATAATATGGTCGTAATGGAAATATTAGATGCTGCTAAGCGAAGTGCCAAGAGCAAGAAGACAGTTGTATTGAGATAGACAGGTGCTTGTCAAAGTGTTCTTATGCTATCCATACGAATGCGTCGTTTCGAGCAAAGAGAGAAGTCTAAGTTCATAAATAATAGGAGATATACTACTTTTATTCATTTATTAGAGTTCTCCTCGTTCCTCGTCTTTCATAGGATAATTGTCTTTACTATAGTTAGGAACAACTTTATAGTAGTTTAAGCTATTTACAGTAGAATATCCATCATTATTTTAGATATGCAAATCTGATTCATACTTATTAATTTTTAGTAGACAGATTCGCTCCAATATTTATATGTTAAAATCAAAGAGAAAGCGGTTGCACTTATATATAAAAATAGATTTAGAATTATTTATTCTTACGAAACAATATAAAGCAAAGTGTCGCTATTCCAGTCAAAAATGGATAATATAGATAAGATATAAGTTCGATAGGTGATACGGTAGGCGCAACGGCCTCACCCAACACAAGCGAGGAGGCAGCCAATGCAGCGAGAATCTGCGCACCATAAGGAATCACTCCTTGGATAAAGCACGAAGTAGTATCCAAAATACTGGCTACGCGAGTTGGGGAAAGATTAAATTTATTAGAAATTTCTTTGGCTAGCGGTCCGACAATCACGATAGTTATTGTATTATTCGCTAATGCAAAATTAACGAGAGCCGTCAAGGAAGCAATCCCTACTTCAGCGCCTCTTTTGCTATTAATATTTTTTAATACGGAATTCAATAGAAAATCAATACCACCATTATAACGAATGATCCCCACTACTCCACCAATGATCAAACAAAGCAAACTCAACTCAAACATCCCAGCAAATCCGGAATTAATACTTTTGATGGAGTCCAATACGTTAATCGAATTGGTGTAGAGTCCTATCAATAATGTCCCGATGATACCAATACCTAATGTCCATATCACCTGCACACCGACCAAAGCCAACACAAACACAAGAACATATGGAAGCACCTTAATCAACTCATAATCCTTTACCTCAATATTTCCTACATTTTCCACAAAGGAAGCTCCTTGGAAACAGTAAATGATGAAAACGAGAACCGCTACAGGAAATACTACCTTGAAATTAGCCTTAAACTTATCCCGCATACTTACATTCTGCGTACGTGTAGCAGCGATTGTCGTATCTGAAATAAAGGATAAATTGTCCCCGAACATCGCTCCTCCTACTACTGCCGCCAAAGCGATGGCTGCAATGCCCGGAATATAGGTTTCAAACCCTACCGCCAACGGCCCCAGCGCCACAATAGTGCCTACGGAGGTCCCAAGAGAAACCGAGATAAAACAAGCTATGAGGAATATACCCGCCACAATATATTGTGGTGAGATGTAGGTCATGGCAAAATTGACTGTTGAAGAAAGCGAACCAATGGATTTGGATAACTCGCTGAAGGCGCCCGCCAACAAGAAGATCAGAATCATAATAAGAATATTCTCATCTCCTGAGCCTTTGGCAAAACTTTTAAGCTTTTCGTCAAAACTCTTTTTCGGATATTGGAAAAAAGCTACAAATAGTGCAATGACAAAAACCACTAAAACGGGTAAAGCGTAAAAATCACCCAGATATAAAGAACCAGAAAAGTAGACAATGATAAAAATTATTAACGGTAATAAAGCCCAAAAATTACCTGCTCCACTTTTCTGATTCATATGTATGTTGTTAAAATATTATTTGTTGTTTTCTTCCCAGAAATCTGCATTTTTAATACCCAATTTTTTAGGCTCGAATATAGGATCTTCAATTCCTTGCTTACGTTGCGTTTCGTAATCCTTCCACACTTTCATTCCTGTCTTACTCAATAAAAGTATGGCTATTAAGTTGACCCATGCCATCAAACCTACGCCAATGTCGCCCAAGTTCCAAGCCAATTCTGCGGTCTTAATGGTGCCGAAATAAACAGAAAACAAAAATACTATTCGCAATACCCAAATCAAAGATTTAATCTTCTTCCCTTTGAATATATAAGCAATATTCGTTTCGGCATAGTAATAATAAGCCATTATCGTCGTGAAGGCAAAAAAGAACAACGCAATGGCAACAAATTGATTACCTATAGCTGGAAAAATTGAAGAAACGGCAGCTTGTGTATAGCCATCAGCTCCTACATTCGGAATATTGTTAGCAAGGAGTGTCACTGCTTTTCCACTTGCGTCAAATGTCTCTACCACGTTGTATTGATTGGTGAATAAAATCATCAACGCTGTTGCTGTACAGACAAACAACGTATCTACATATACAGAGAAGGCTTGCACAAGTCCCTGCTGCGCAGGATGTTTTACAAGCGCCGCTGCTGCTGCATGTGGACCGGTACCTTGTCCCGCTTCATTGGAATAAATACCTCTTTTGACTCCCCAAGCAATAGCCATACCGATCACCCCACCAAATGTGGCATCAACACTAAAAGCAGAGGAGAATATCAATGAAAATATTGCAGGTATTTGCGAAAAGTTAAGACCAATAATTATTATTGCCATTAATATATACGCTCCTGCCATAAAAGGTACTATATATTCCGAGGCTTGGCCGAGACGTTTCACACCACCGATAATAATAATAGATAACATAGCTACTACAACTATGCCGACCCAGCTTACGGTTAATTCCATTCCGCCAAGTTCTATGACCTCGTTGGAATAATTGAATGCATTCGTTATAGTTCCGTTGATAGCGTTACTTTGCACACCAGGCAACAAAAATCCTGTACTTATGATGGTGATGATGGCAAAAAGCAATGCATACCATTTCACACCTAAACCTTTCTCAATATAATAAGCTGGACCGCCGCGAAAATTAGATCCTTCCCTTTGCTTATAGACTTGCGCCAAAGCGGACTCTATAAATGCCGATGACGAACCTAAAAAAGCTATTATCCACATCCAAAATACCGCACCAGGACCTCCCATATAAATGGCTGTTGCCACACCTACGATATTTCCTGTACCCACACGTCCTGAAATGGCTAATGCAAATGCCTGAAATGATGATATACCTTCTTCGGATTGCTTCTTCTTAAATAGCAATCGCAACATATCTTTTAAATACCTTACTTGGAGAAAACCCGTTCTTATTGAAAAATAAAGACCTACAATCAAACAAAAGTAAATGAAGAAGTCACTCCATACATAGCTGGAGATTGTTGATATAATTTTTTCCATTGAAAAGGTTTTAATAATTTTTGATTGCCCTAAGTAACGTATTTTTTTGACAAAATACGAACGTAATTTTCAAAAAAAACGGGTGCTCAAAAACAACTTTTTCACCATCCAAATGGAAGAAACCGGGGGATGGTTTATTATTTTCTACAATTCTAGGTTATAAGACATAAAAAAAGGAGTTGTATTATATTGGACTGCCCCCAAAAGTTTAGACAAATTTAGTTATTAGATTTGTAATAATGAGCTCGATATTCTGTCGGGCTCATTCCATTTAAATTTAATTTTATTCGCTTTTCATTGTAATATGAGATATAATCTTTTATATCATTTTTTAATTTCTCAGTTGATTCATATAGAAGAGCTCTGACTTAATTGTTCCGAAGAAATTTTCCATCACAGCATTATCCAGGCAGTTTCCTTTTCTGGACATGCTTTGTGAGATTCCGTTTTCCCTTAACGATTGTTGATACTTCTGCATTTGGTATTGCCATCCTTGATCGGAATGTAAAACCAACTGTTCGGCTCCTTTTACTAAGGGTAGTGATTTTTTCAACATGTCCATTACCCCCTTGAAGAGCGGCCTATCAGTAATTTCATAACTGATTATTTCCTGATTGAACAGATCAATGATCGGGCTAAGGTAGAGCTTCCTTCCCTTGACTTTGAACTCTGTAACATCTGTGGCCCACTTTTGGTATGGTCTGTCAGCCTTGAAATCTCTGTTAAGAATATTGGGAGCAATTTTTCCTATATCCCCCCGATATGACCGGTACTTTTTCACTCTGATCAGGCTCCTCAATTTCATTTCTTCCATCAGCCTAAGCACGGCCTTATGGTTTATAGCCATTCCATACCGTTTGAGCAGTAAGGTAATACGGCGATAGCCATAGCGCCCCTTATGGTCATGGTATATCCTGCTGATCAGGCTCTTGACCCGTTCATATTTGTCCGGTTGCCCGGCTTTCTTGGAGTAATAATAAAAAGTACTCCTTGCCATTTTAACACAACTCAACAAGATATCTAGGTCGAATTGATGCCTTAGCTCCATTATGGCTTGCGCTTGTTTTCTTCTTGAGCTAAGGCTTGGAGCTTTTTTAGCAATGCATTTTCCGCCCTTAAATACTCGTTCTCCTGCAAAAGTTCCTCCTCACGGCTAAGTGGCTTATTCGATTTTCTAACTTTCCGCTTGATCTGTTGGTTCGCTTTTTTAGTCATAGGTCGTCTTCCTTTAGCCTGCGGCTCCAATCCTGCTGGACCAAACTCATCCAGCCTTTTCTGCCAGTTGATGATGTGGGCATCCGAGGAAAGGTCGAAGCGTACGCGGGCCTCTTTCAAAGATAATCTTTCTTCACGGATTGCCCGAAGGACCGACAACTTAAAAGACGGACTAAAGATCCTTTTCCCTTTTCTGGGAAGAAGTCCTGAAGCTCCTTGATGCTTAAATATCCTATACCAGGTATCAAGTAGTGAATAGGTAATTCCCAATTCTTTGCTAAGAGATTTTGCAGAGCGATACTGCTCATCCATTTGTTTTACACAACTCAACTTAAATTCAAAGCTATGTGTCTTTTTCTTGTTCATAAAAATGCCCCCAGAAAGTGTCTAACTTTTTGGGGGCACTGCATATTGACAACTCCTTTGCTTATTCGTTCTACTATTTTTTTTTTACAAAATTGCCTGACGCACACGGGTTAATTTGGTCAACAAATCTTCCAATAAATCCAAGTGTAACATATTTGCACCGTCAGATTTCGCATTCGCAGGGTCAGGATGTGTTTCAATGAATAAACCATCTGCTCCTACCGCAATAGCTGCTTTAGCTATCGTCTCGATAAGCTCTGGTTTACCGCCTGTTACGCCTGAAGTTTGATTAGGCTGTTGCAAAGAGTGCGTACAGTCCATGATCGTAGGAACTCCGAACGAACGCATCATTGGCAACCCTCTGAAATCAACGATCAGATCTTGATAACCAAATGTATTACCTCGGTCTGTCAAGAAAACTTTATCATTTCCTGAATCTTTTACCTTATCGACAGCAAATTTCATGGATTCAGCAGACAAAAACTGTCCTTTCTTGATGTTCACGACTTTACCTGTCTCAGCCGCCGCCACCAATAATTCTGTTTGTCTACATAAAAACGCTGGAATTTGCAACACGTCTACATAGGCTGCTGCCAGAGCAGCTTCGTGACTCTCGTGAATATCTGTCACTGTAGGAACACCAAACTCCTTGCCTACTTTCTCCAGAATCTTAAGCGCTTTTTCGTCACCAATACCCGTGAATGAGTCTACACGCGAGCGGTTTGCTTTACGATAAGATCCTTTAAAAATATATGGGATGTTCAATTTATCGGTGATAGTTACGATTTTCTCTGCGATACGCAAAGCAATCTCTTCTCCTTCTATCGCACATGGACCTGCCATCAAAAAGAATTGCTCCGAGGAACTATTCTTTATACCAGGAATATATTTATCAATCATTATTTTGTTTTAATTTCCGAATTCTGAAATAAATTTAATACGCATAAGCTGAATATCTTCGTACGTATAGTCTTCTTCGCCTAGCTCCGTCAATGCTGCTTTTATAGAGTCTTCCTCGGCAGTCCTGAAATACTCAAAAACCTCATCTTGCCTATCTTGGTCGATCATCTCATCGACAAAATAACCTATGTTGATTTTCGTTCCCGAATAGACTATCGATTCGACTTCTTTCAATAGATCTTCGTAGCTCAATCCTTTTGAACCAGCGATATCATCCAAACCAATCTTACGGTCGATATTTTGAATAATACTTACTTTCAATGCGGATTTATTGGCTGTACCCTTCACGACCAGATCTTGCGCACGTTCGATATTGTTGTCCTCAACATATTTGCGGATCAACTCTACGAAGGCTGTACCAAACTTCACGGCCTTGCCGGCACCCACACCATGGATTTGCTTAAGTTCGTCCAGACTCACCGGATAATGCGTACACATCTCATCCAGCGAAGGATCTTGAAAAATCACAAATGGAGGTAAAGATTTCTGCTTTGCAATTTTCTTGCGCAAATCCTTTAGCATCTTCAACAATACAGTATCCAACGCTGCAGTTCCTTGCGATGAATCCTCGCCATCCTCATCATCTCCCGATTCAATCTCTTTATTGAGAATAAACTTTATTTGATACGGATTGCTTATATAGCGTCTTCCTTCGTCCGTCAGAACCAAAAGACCATAGTGATCAATATCTTTTTTGATAAAATCAGCTAACTCTGCCTGCCTAATCAGCGAATTCCAATAATTAACACCTTTCTCTTTTCCGGTTCCGAATAGCTTATGCTCCGAATGTTTATAAGCTGATACAGGCTGATTGTTCTGACCAATAAGTACATTTATGACATGTTGATCATCAAATCTGTCCCCTTCTTCTTTGATAAAATTCAATACTTTTACCAAATCCTCTTCGGCTTCGAAATAAGTTTTGGAAGAACGACAATTATCACACATACTATTACAGCCCGTCTCATCAAATATCTCACCGAAATAGTGCAAAATCTGCTTACGACGACATACGGAAGACTCCGAGTAATCAATAACCTCTTTTAATATCTGCGTACCTATTTCCCGTTCGGAAACAGGTTTGTCTTTCATAAATTTGATTAGCTTGTCTACATCCTTTTTGGAATAGAATGATAGACAGTAGCCTTCACCTCCATCGCGTCCTGCTCTACCTGTCTCTTGGTAATAGCCTTCCATGGATTTTGGAATATCATGGTGAATGACATAGCGAACATCAGGCTTGTCAATCCCCATACCAAAAGCAATCGTCGCCACGATAACCTGCACATCCTCCATCAAGAATCTGTCCTGCGTATCCGCACGAGTTTTGGCATCTAATCCAGCATGATAAGGAAGAGCTTTGATCCCATTGATATTCAATACCTCAGAGATTTCTTCCACCTTCTTACGACTCAAGCAATAGATGATCCCCGTTTTGCCCGCATTATTACGAATGAACTTTACAATTTCTTTCACTACATTCTTTTTCGGACGTACCTCGTAGTAGAGATTCGAACGGTTAAAGGATGATTTGAAAAGTGTAGCATCATTCATTTGCAGATTCTTACGAATATCCGACTGAACCTTTGGTGTAGCTGTCGCTGTCAATGCAATGATCGGAATATTGTCTCCGATTTCATTGAGGATAGTACGTATTTTGCGATATTCCGGTCTAAAGTCATGGCCCCACTCCGATATACAGTGCGCTTCATCCACCGCTACAAAAGATAAATTAATAGTTCGTAAGAACGCTATATTTTCTTCTTTTGTCAAAGACTCGGGTGCAACATACAATAATTTGGTGTGACCTGCCGTCACATCTGCCCGCACTCGCGTGATTTCTCCTTTTGTCAAAGATGAATTCAGGAAATGAGCAATACTATCACGACCTCCAAAAGCACGTAACTGATCCACTTGATTTTTCATCAGGGCTATTAACGGAGAAATGACAATGGCAGTTCCGCCGCTCATCATGGCTGGCAGTTGGTAACATATCGATTTACCTCCGCCCGTCGGCATTATTACGAAAGTGTCTTTTTTATTAAGAATGTTAGTGATTATCGCTTCTTGATCTCCTTTGAAAGTATCAAAACCAAAGAATTCTTGAAGATTGTCGTACAATGATTTTTCTATTTCCATCAGCGCCTTTACAAAAATATAAGTAGACTATTGACCATTGTAAAATTTAAATACTTTATTTTTGTCAATTATCATATAAAAATAAGGAGATTTTCCGTGAAAAGCAATTCAGAAATAAAAAAAGAGGCCATTGAGGTGCTTCAATTGGAGGCTAAAGCTTTGGAAGCGTTGACGCATAAAATTACAGATGATTTTGCCGAGGTGGTTAATATTATAGTGAATTTGAAAGGCCGTGTGGTGGTTTCGGGTATTGGCAAGAGTGCTATTATTGCACAGAAAATTGTTGCCACCTTAAATTCTACCGGTACACCATCGATTTTTATGCATGCCGCTGATGCGATACATGGGGATTTGGGAATTATACAGCAAGATGATTTAGTGATTGTGATTTCCAAAAGTGGCAATACGCCTGAAATTAAGGTATTGATTCCATTTTTGAAGCAAGCCAACAACCGAATGGTCGGCATAGTCGGCAATCTCAATTCTTTCTTGGCCCAACAGGCAGACTATGTACTGGACACCACGGTAGAGCGGGAAGCATGTCCTAATAATTTAGCGCCGACGACGAGTACAACTGCACAATTGGCGATGGGTGACGCATTGGCAGTATGCTTGCAGACGCTGCGACAATTTACAGATAGAGATTTTGCAAAATATCACCCTGGAGGTGCCTTGGGTAAGCAGCTATACTTGAAGGTTGGCGATCTATCCAATAATAATGGCAAGCCAACCGTATTGGCTTCAGACAGCATCCGCCATACCATCATTACCATTACTAAATACAGATTGGGAGCTACGGCCGTTATTGAGAATGATCAGATCATTGGTATCATTACCGATGGTGATATTCGTCGAATGTTGGAAAACTATGAGGATACTTCCAAATTGACCGCTAAGGATATTATGAGCAGTAATCCTAAGCAAATTGAAGAAGGTGAATTAGCCATCACGGCTTTTCATACGATGAAAGACAATAACATCTCCCAGCTCATCGTCACTGCCAATGCGGAGTATAGCGGAATCATCCATATACAAGATCTTTTGAAAGAAGGAATAATTTAATTCTATTGTAAAAGGATAAAGTCATGTAAAAATCTTGTGGTGTTTACCAATTAAAAATGACAAGATTTATTTTTGGCAGTAAAATTGATTATCATTGAGTATTAAACAAAATAGGACAGATAGATAAGAAGGTATAAAAATGAAAAAAATCTTAAGCATCGCAACTGCAATTGTTGCATTCATTACTTTAACAGCAATGATGCAAGTCGGAGAATTTAAGTTCGAAACTGAATCGCATGATTTCGGAACTATCGCTTTCAATAAACCTGCAACGTATGAATTCACTTTCACCAATGCCGGCAAAGCGCCAGTCATCATTTCAGAAGTAGCTCCTTCATGTGGTTGCTCGGTAGCTGACTTTTCAAAAACACCTGTTAAACCAGGAGATACAGGCAAAATTAAGGTAACTTATAATGCTGCTACGAAAGGTCCGTTTACCAAATCGTTTATTGTCAAGTCAAATACTAAAACACCAGTAAAAACGCTTACAATAAAAGGTAACGTAGAGTAAAAATTAACAAACAAAAAATAGAAGCCGCACCAAATTACATTTGATGCGGCTTCTATTTTACACTATATTTGCCAACGAAATAATAACTCAATAATATGCCAAAAATTTCGCAAAAGGGTATAGATATGCCCGCATCACCGATTAGAAAATTAACACCCTATGCGGATCAAGCCAAAAAAAGTGGAAAAAAAATCTACCACTTAAACATTGGCCAACCGGACATCGAAACTCCCGAAATCATGCTCAATGCACTTAAGAATATTGATTTCAAAGTATGGGCATATACTCCATCAGAAGGTACTGCATCTTACCGAAACAAATTGACCGAATATTATAATAAAATCAATTACAATATTCAACCTACTGATATTATCGTGACCAATGGCGGCTCTGAGGCGATAACTATAGCTATGCAAGCTTGCCTGAACCCAGGTGAAGAAGTTATTATTCCTGAACCTTTTTATGCGAATTACAACGGTTTTGCCTGTTCTTCGGATGTGGTTGTAAAACCTATTATTTCTTATATTGATAATGGTTTCGCATTGCCTTCTATTGCCGAATTTGAGAAAGTAATCACTGACAAAACAAGAGCGATTGCGATTTGTAACCCGAATAATCCTACAGGATATCTGTATTCGCGCGAAGAGATGGAAGCGTTGAAAGAACTTTGTCTGAAATATGATTTATTCTTATTCTCGGACGAAGCATACCGTGAGTTCTGTTATGATGGCAAAGAATTCATCTCTCCAATGCATTTGGAAGGATTGGAAAATCATGTCGTTGTATTTGATACCGTTTCGAAGCGTTATTCGGCTTGTGGCGCACGTATTGGATGCCTTATCACCAAGAATAAAGAACTATACCAAACCGCTTTAAAATTTGCGCAAGCTCGCCTATCCCCTTCATTAGAAGGTCAGATAGCTGGTGAAGCTGCTGTAGATACACCGGATTCGTATTTCCAAGCTGTATCCCAAGAATATACTGCAAGACGTGACACTTTAGTAAAAGGCTTGAATGCTATTGAAGGTGTATTTTGTCCTAATCCAGGAGGTGCCTTCTATGTTGTCGCTCAATTACCTATTGACAATGCAGATAAATTCTGTCAATGGATGCTCGAATCATTCGATTATGAAAACGAGACCGTAATGATGGCTCCAGCTACAGGATTCTACAGTACGCCAGGTGCAGGAACCAATGAAGTTCGATTGGCCTATGTATTGAATCAAGATGACTTGAATAAAGCATTGACCTGTTTGCAAAAAGCATTAGAAATATACCCAGGTAGAACAATATAATTACAGATAAAATCAAAAGAGAGGCCTGCAAAACCCTCTCTTTTTGCATATCTCCCCTTAGACAAGCTCCCTCTGTTCCGAAAAGATTCGATACACTATCCAGCCCAACGATTTCCTAAAATTATTTCTACATCACTTAACAAGGTATTTGCTTTTAGTTCATAAAAATCATCAGTATCTTTGTTAGCAATGAATGTAGAAAACTTATTAGAACGAGCATTAAACTTTGAGTTTCTGACCAAAGAAGAGGGTATATTTTTGTACCATCATGCTTCTACAGTGGATTTAGCCTATGTAGCTAATGAATTAAGAAAGATACAAGTTCCACATGGCAAAGTCACTTGGCAGATTGACCGTAATGTCAATACCACCAACGTATGTATTGCCAACTGTAAGTTTTGTAATTTTTTCCGAAGACCGGGACACGAAGAGAGTTATATAACCGATATAGAGACGTACAAACAAAAAATCGAAGAAACATTTAAGTACGGCGGTGACCAATTGCTCTTGCAGGGCGGTCATCATCCGGATTTAGGATTAGATTTTTACGCCAACCTATTTCGTCAGCTCAAAGAACTCTACCCTACCCTTAAGTTGCATTCCCTAGGGCCGCCCGAAATCGCACACGTGGCGAAGCTGGAAGGCATGAGCCATCTTGAAGTCTTGACAAAATTAAAGGAAGCTGGATTGGATTCTTTACCGGGTGCAGGAGCAGAAATATTGAACGACCGTGTACGCCGTCTGATTTCCAAAGGGAAATGCGGTGGTCAAGAATGGCTGGATGTCATGCGTGCTGCGCATCAGATTAATCTTCCTACTTCGGCTACTATGATGTTTGGACATATCGAGACCATCGAAGAGCGTTTTGAACATTTGGTATGGATTAGAGAAGTACAATCTGAAAAACCAGAAGAACATTATGGCTTTATTGCATTTATACCTTGGCCATTCCAAGATGATGGCACTTTGCTGAAACGTCTTCGCGGTATATCCAATAATGTGACGAGCGACGAATACATTCGCATGATAGCTTTAAGCCGTATCATGCTTCCAAATATTAAAAATATTCAGGCTTCGTGGCTGACAGTAGGTAAATCAGTAGCCCAAATATGTTTGCACAGTGGAGCAAACGACTTTGGATCTATCATGATTGAAGAAAATGTGGTATCTGCCGCAGGCGCACCACACCGATTCACCTCCAAATCCATTCAGGAAGCAATTGCAGAAGCTGGTTTTGAGCCACAATTGCGCACACAGACTTATCAATGGCGAGAAATGCCACAATCTATGGTCGAACAAGTAATTGATTACTAAGTGAAAGATATACTACTTAATATCGAAGCGTTGATATTTGCCTCTGAAGAAGGGTTGACCGCTATGGAGATCAAGCAAATATTGCAGGATGGATTGATGATTACCATCAATAAAGATGAAGTACTTACCTTCTTGGATCAGCTGAAAGCAAAGTATGCAAGTGAGGACTATGTATTTGCGCTGCATACTTTCAATAATAAGTACCAGTTCCTGACCAAGGAAAGTTATCATGACGTCCTGAACCAACTGCAAGCACATCGTGATCGTAAAAAATTAAGTCAGGCGGGATTGGAAACATTAGCCATCATCGCTTATCGTCAGCCCATCACCAAATTGGAAGTGGAACAAATACGTGGTGTAAACTGTGACTATTCGATACAACGCCTGTTGGAGAAAGATCTGATAAAAATAGTAGGTAAAGCAGAATCTATTGGTAAACCCCTATTGTATGCCACGAGTGACTCCTTTATGAATCACTTTGGTATTAATTCGGTGAAAGATCTGCCGCAATTAAAGGACATCATCAATGAAGAGAATAGCATTGGCGAAATCATAGAATAATTATTTAGATTTCAGTATATTTTTTAAAATTAAAACCCTGACAATCAAATAGATATTTTTTAAAAAAAATTTTTAGTTTAGCTTTTGTTCTATAATTTTACGATATAATAATCAATTGAAAGTAAGTATTGCTATGATGAATGAAACTATCGAAAAGTTGGATATTGATGAGAAATTTATCAGTTTCAACGGGCCTGATGACGATGATGATGATTTCGATGATGATAACTTTGATATCGAGATCGATCCCATTGGCGGGTATGATGACTTAGATGACGATGACGACGAATTCTAAGAAGGAGTAACTAATATCAGTGTAGCCAAAAGAATAAGGGCAACTTTTCGGAAAGTTGCCCTTATTCTTTTGGCTTATTTTTTATGCAACTGCTCATATAGGTCAATTACCTTTTTTTGTAAGTCGATCACTTCTGCTTCGCGTGCTTGAAGTCTGTGGTTCAATTCATTAATTTCTTCAAATTTCTCTTTTTCTTCGTTGGCATCCGAAGTAGATAATAATTGAACTAATGATAAATTGAATAATTTCGCAATTTGATTAAGACGAGAAAGATTTACATCCGTGATTCCTGTCTCAATTTTTGAAAATGCGGGGATTGAAATGTCTAATCGCTTTGCGACATCCTCCTGACTCCAACCCTTTTGGTGTCTTAATAATCTAATTTTTTTCCCTAAAGTATTCATTTGGTAAATGTTTCTTTTATTTAACGTGCAAGTTAAATAATAAATTATTAAATTAAAAATGAACGGTCAAAATTTTTGACTTTTTTGAATAAGAAATTTATCGGCAAACGTCATAATATTCACAACCGAATTACTATTTGATCCCATCACCAACAAATTAATCCCTTGACTATTAAAGAACTCAAGAAATTCATAGACTTCGTGTATATCTGTGAACACGGAGAGCTTGGGATGGTTGAAATTACTTATAATTTTATCGACAACATTACTTAAAATTATATTTTTTTCTTTAATGCTATTTTTATTTACAAAAACAACCGCTTCATCCGACTCAACCATACTGTCACGATATAATTCTATCTTATCGAAATTCATTACATCATAAGGATTCAGTTCAATTACGGTCAGAAGTTTCGTATTTGAAAATTGCTCTTTGACCGCATGGATACTCGATTTCAGTTTTGTCGGAGTATGCGCAAAGTCTTGATACACTACAGATCCATGCTCGCTTTTTACAAATTCAAGATACCGAATCGAGCTTCTGAAATCGCTTATACTTTCATAGAACTCCTGTCGCTTGATGCCCAACCACTCACATACGGTATATGCTCCGGCAATATTGGATAGATTCTGCTTGCCTATGACTTGAAGTGGAATCTGTATATCACCGACCTCAATATAGGTCACCCCTTTATTGATGGTATAATTTGGCATTTTGTACCCATGCCTGTTGATCTTGCAATCTTTGGTTTCACCCACTATTTTCACGACATTCGCGTCCTCTTTATTATACACTAAAGTGCCTTTAGGCACGATAGTATCAATAAATTCCTCAAACTGACGGTAATAAGCCTCCTCGGTGATTTCCATATTATAAGGATCCCAATGTATATTACTAATCATAGCAATATTGGGCTGGTAATAATGGAATTTCGAATGATCATCGATAGACGAGGCATAGTATTCATCTCCTTCTACCAGAATAATAGGCGCTTGGGACGTTAATTTTATGAGGGAATCAAAACCTTCGAGTTTGGCGCCGATCACATAATCAAAATCATGACCTAATTTCTTAAGCACATGCATAATCATGCTGATAATCGTCGTCTTTCCAAAAGTTCCAGCTATGACTACACGGGTCTTATTTTTGGACTGCTCATAGATAAATTCAGGAAATGAGTATATTTTAATACCCATTTCCTGTGCTTTGCGCAGCTCGGGATTGTCGGCCTCAGCATGTTTGCCCAGAATAATGGCATCCAGCTCTTCCGTAATCCGATCTACATCCCAGCCTATCGTCGATGGATACAGTCCTGCCCCAATTAATTTTGATTTAGAAGGTTCAACGATCTGATCATCAGATCCTGAAATCTGGTGACCTAATCTAGCCAAACTGATGGCTAAATTACTCATGACACTACCTCCTATGGCAATAAAGTGAATGCGCATATTTTACTTTTTAATAAATCTTGCTGCACACCATTTGTCCATTACCTTGTGACTTACGTAATCAAGGGACAAATCATCACAACATTGTCTGAGGATAGGTAAATCTTCCTCTTCATAAAAACCACTTAGATACAATTCACCACCCACACGCAAATCATCGGCATAGGTTGACATTTGATCCAATAGGATATTACGGTTAATATTTGCCAAGATGATATCAAAAGATTTGCCAGCTATGACTTCTTTCGATCCCAATAAGGCTTCAATATTGTTGAGCGCATTTAGCTGGGAGTTCTCGATCACACTATCGACACATATATCGTCATAGTCTACAGCCAGGACAGTGTTTGCTCCTCTTTTGGAAGCAAGAATCGCCAATATACCTGTACCACAGCCCATATCCAATACTTCCTTGTCCAAGAAATCATTTTCTAGGATGTAAGATAGCATCATGGAAGTGGTTTGGTGATGACCTGTACCAAAAGACATTTTCGGATCGATCACTATTTCATATGGAAAATCTGGCTTACTCTCATGAAATGTAGCACGTACATAGCACAGATCATCCACGACTATAGGATTGAAATTGCTTTCCCACAGTTTGTTCCAATTTTGATTTTCTATATCTTGGACTTCGTAATCTATGGTATAGTCGACAGCATTGGATAATAGTACTGTCACTAATGCTTGCAAGTCAAGATTAGCACTCGGCACATAGGCCGAAAAACCCTTATCCTTGTCCTCAAATGTATCGAACCCAATATCACCTAGCTCAGCTATTAACAAATCCTTCTGCCAATCCTGGATATCCAAACTCACAAAGTTAACCGCAGTATATTTCATATTAAGCGTTAAATACTTTTACAATTTCTAAGAAATCTCTTGATTTCAAAGAAGCACCACCGATCAATCCACCATCAATATCTTGCTGTGCAAACAATGTCGGCGCATTAGAAGGATTACAGCTTCCGCCATAAAGAATTGTTGTAGCTTCTGCTGTCTCTGCATCGTAGTGATTCGCCACAGTCTCACGGATAAATGCATGAACCTCTTGTGCTTGCTCAGGACTAGCTGTTAAGCCCGTTCCGATAGCCCATACCGGCTCATATGCCAATACAACCTTCGCAAATTCTTCCTTAGAAAGATGGAACACTCCAGCAGTCAATTGAGTTTTGATAATATCAAAGTATTTTCCGGATTCACGCTCTCCTTGTGTCTCACCAATACAGAAAATAGGCTTTAGATCATGTTTCAAAGCGCTATTTACTTTTTCAGCCAATAAAGAATCGGATTCACCAAAATAAGCTCTACGCTCAGAGTGACCTAAGATCACATACTCTACTCCTACCGACTTCACCTGTGCGGCAGATACTTCACCGGTATAAGCGCCAGATTCAGCTTGATGAATGTTCTGCGAACCAATATTTACATTTTTTACGTTTTCTGCTAATTTTGCTACGGTAGATAAATGAATGAAAGGCGAACAAACGATAACTTCTTGGTTGCCCACGACCTCATCTTTCACCATATTAACAATCTCTGAAAAAAGACTTACGCCTTCTTCAAAATTCAAATTCATTTTCCAGTTACCAGCAACGATTTTCTTACGCATAGTTTTTAATATATTAAGGTTGATTAATTCAATTTCTTATTATCCCTATTCTCTGTATAAATATAGTACAATATTTCTTTGTCTTCAGCAGTAAAGATTTCCCCTTTGGCTTGTGCCTTCCGTTCCATCATATCTACGAATTTAGTAAAGATGTATTTTTCGGCTTTCGCATCCGTCAGCCAAGAAAAATCCTGCACAAAATTCGGAATAAAATTTGACATTGCTATTTGAGTGCCCACTCCTATTACACTTCCAGTAGTGATTTTGGAAGCTATTGCCAACATACTATGATCGCCGATGAAGACCCCACATTTTAATAACCCCGTATCTCGGTAATTATTGTGTTTGTAGGAATATAGTTTCACGGGACTCCAGTCATTTTTGAGATTCGAATTGCTTGTGCCGGCGCCCAGATTGCAGCCTTCTCCAAGTACCGCACAGCCCAGGTAACCATAATGCCCCTTAGCCGAATTGCCCCAGATTACTGTATTATTTAATTCGCCACACACCGTTGAATTGTCACCCACCGTGACGTTGTGATAAATCACTGTCCCAGCCTTCACTCTCGAATTTTTGCCGATGACGGCAGGCCCATGAATTACACAGCCCGCTTCCACGATGGCATTTTCTTCGATGATAATCGATCCCTTATCGGTATGCAACGTACAACTAGCTAGCTGTGCCGAGGCAGCGATATGATGCCTATTTCCTATAACGGAAACATGAGAATTTGTGGGACTAATGGGTTCAAATGTTATATAAGCAGCATCAAAGTCAATTTGCGCCGCATTGTGGATGAATATATCTTCCAAATGATGCAACGCCTTCAGCACGCCTGAATATTTTACCAATTCAAATGAGCTGCTTGTGCAATCCCGGATTATATCTTCTTTACTTGTAGAATAGGTCTTAAAAGCGATCCAATTTCCTTCAGTATCTATCAGGCGCTCGAGGGATTGAAGTCGCGCTAGCGCCGCAACTAATTCTGCATCTGGTAGAATAGCCGCTTGAATAACCAGCACTTCATACTGCAGAGGAGCTAAAGGAAATTTTGTAGAGAGGTGATCTACAGTCAGATAAGATACATCGGACTGAAAGACTGAAGACCATTTTTGATCTAGCGTGAATGCGCCTACACGAAGATTGCCAACAGGACGGGTCGCCACCAGCGGCAACAGACTCTTCCTATCCTCTGTACAATCCCATAAAACAAGTGATAAACCCATTCCTTAAAAATACAAAAATCCCGATAATTTCATATCGGGATTTTTGATTATATAATTACTTAAATTATAATTATTTCTTGTTGTAACGGGTACGGAATTTATCGATACGACCTGCTGTATCAACCAATTTCATTTTACCAGTATAGAATGGGTGTGAAGTGTGAGAGATCTCTAATTTCACTAATGGATATTCGTTACCATCTTCCCAAGTAATTGACTCTTTAGTATCTACGCATGATTTAGTTAAGAAAGCATAGTCATTTGACATATCTTTGAATACAACTAATCTGTAGTTTGATGGATGTAAATCTTTTTTCATTTTATCTTATGATTACTATATATGCTAACATTTGAGGTGCAAAGATAATCTATTTTAAAATTAAATCCAAAATAATATTTATCAACACAACCTTATTTTTTCACCTGCCTCCTGCTAAGTGGAGACGCACAAAGTTACATTATTTTAGCATAATATACGTATAAAAAACACTTTTATCTAGTCTTTTTGTTACTTTTGCTCATTATTTCAAATTTAGATTAAAACATGAGTATTTCACTATCCGAACAGGAACTACAACGTAGACAAAACCTACAAAGCATCATCAATCTAGGCATAAACCCTTATCCAGCTGATGAATACAAGGTGAATGTCACTGCGGCAGATATACTAGCTAATTACGAAAGAGATAAAATCAACTATAAAAACATTCGTTTTGCTGGCCGTATAATGAGCCGTAGAATCATGGGTAATGCTTCATTTATTGAGCTTCAAGATTCTACTGGTCGTATACAAGTATATGTAAAGCGCGACGATCTATGTCCTACGGAAGACAAAACTTTCTATAATACTGTCTTCAAAAAATTGTTGGATATCGGTGATATTGTAGGTGTAGAAGGGTATGTGTTTACGACACAAACCGGCGAAATCTCTATTCATACAGAAAAATTAACCATTCTGACGAAGTCTTTACGCCCACTTCCTATCGTAAAAGAAGCAGATGGAAAAACGTTTGATGCGTTTACGGATCCAGAGCAACGCTATAGAATGCGTTACGTGGATTTGATTGTAAATGCGCAAAATCGTGAGATCTTTGTAAAGCGTAACAAGTTGTTTAACGCGATGCGTCAATTCTTTAATGATGCAGGTTACATGGAAGTAGAAACGCCTGTATTGCAAGCCATACCAGGTGGCGCTGCAGCACGCCCGTTTATTACACACCACAATGCTTTGGATATTCCTTTGTATTTGCGTATTGCGAATGAGTTGTATCTAAAACGTCTGATCGTAGGTGGTTTTGACGGTGTATATGAGTTTTCGAAAAACTTCCGTAATGAAGGTATGGACCGTACGCACAATCCAGAATTTACAGCGATGGAAATTTACGTAGCCTACAAAGACTACAACTGGATGATGGACTTTACAGAACGCTTATTAGAACATTGTGCTACTGCCGTAAATGGCACTACAGAAGCTACTTTTGGGGAGCACAAAATCGACTTCAGAGCACCTTACCCACGTGTTACGATGGCTGCTGCCATCAAACAATTCACGGGATTTGATATTTCAGGCAAAACAGAAGACGAAATTCGCGCTGCTGCAAAAGGCATGGGTATCGAGGTGAACGAAACTATGGGTAAAGGGAAGTTAATCGATGAGATTTTCGGTGAGAAATGTGAAGGCAATTTTATACAGCCTACATTTATTACTGACTATCCGATTGAAATGTCTCCATTGACCAAAAAACACCGCGATAATCCGGAATTGACGGAGCGTTTTGAATTGATGGTATGTGGTAAAGAAATCGCCAATGCCTATTCAGAATTAAATGATCCTATCGATCAACGCGAGCGTTTTGAAGATCAACTCAAACTGTCTGAAAAAGGTGATGACGAGGCCATGTTTATTGACCAAGACTTCTTAAGAGCGTTGGAATATGGTATGCCTCCTACTTCGGGCTTGGGTATTGGTATGGACAGACTGATCATGTTCTTGACCAATAATGCTTCGATTCAAGAAGTGTTGTTCTTCCCGCAAATGCGCCCTGAGAAAAACGAGCCAGTGGTAGAGCTTACAGATGATGAGAAAATTGTATTAGCTATTCTATCCGAAGAAAGACAAACATTGGCGGAAGCCAAAGATAAGTCTGGTCTCTCAGGAAAGAAATGGGACACAGCAACGAAAAGCTTACGCCAGAAAGACTTAATTCAAATAATTGTAGAAGGTGACAACAAATACATCACCACAGCATAAAACAAAAAAGGTTGGAAAAATTTCCAACCTTTTTTGTTTAATATAATTCTTCTATTTCCGCACTCATCTTTTCTTCATCTATCGACTTGGTTATTTTTTGCCAAGTCATATAGGCGTATACCATCTGTCCATTGGAAGCTATGGGTTCAAGTGATTTTTGATACAAGATATCACCTTCAAAATCCAACTTTCGCACCTGCGTAACCCCCTCCCAGTTAGGGTTTAGGGATGTCTCGATATGGTAATTCACCTGCGCCAGCATATCGTTGACGGTATATTTGCCCGTGAAAGCAATGTATTCTTTAGCGCGTGTGGCCATTTTTTCATCCGTATCCGCAAATCGATCCTCGGAATTATATTTCACCGGATTTTTTACGCTTAATTGTACAGACATATACCCATCAGGGTTGAAAATCAAAACTCCTTTTGGGTTAGTCCCCAAAGGAAATAGATACTCCTCTCCTCCTACTGGCACCTCTATATAGGAAAGCAACTTCCAAGCGCCAATAATTTCATTCTTTAATATAGCCATAGTCTGATATTTTATAGTAGAACGCTATTTTTGCAGAAATAGTTTGTCACATTTTTATTATAATCCCTCAAGTGATTCATACACATCTAAAAAGAAAAAATTAAGTTTGTAAACTTAACAAAACACATATGACAGCACCCCAACAATGCCCATGCAATAGCCAGAAAGAATATTCCGAATGCTGTGGAAAAATCCATCAAGATCCGAAGAACACTGCCTCAGCCGAGCAACTAATGCGCGCCCGATACAGCGCCTTTGTACGACAGGAAATAGACTTTATTTACAATACTTTTCACCCTACGACACGACGTTTTCAAAACAAGAAGGATATTGCCATATGGGCACAAGAAAATAAATGGATGCAACTGGAAATCGTACAATCCTCCACCCACACTGTAGAATTCAAAGCGCACTTCTTGGATATGGATGGCCAAGTACAGATACATCACGAAAAATCAACTTTCAAACAACAGCAAAATTACTGGTACTATGTCGATGGCAAGATTATGCAGTAACGTAAATTTAATATCGGAATAACATTATCCTAATCTGGGACTATTACATTTGAATAATTAAAATAAATAGTATGATTAAAGATGATGTAATCAAAAGACCAGAAACGACGATAGGTCCATGGGAATGGATTTATGATGGCGATGATCTGGTACAAATGGAGGATTAATCCAGCGACAGTGGTTTTAGAAACGCTGTCTTAAAAATTTAACACATTTTTCCCTTTACATAAAAAAAGCTAATCGTTTATTTCGATTAGCTTTTAATTTTAATATATATAGGATTATTAAGTGCTGAAGTAAGCTCTTACGTTTTTACCCTCTACCCAGTTCATAAACGCTCTGTTAGCAGTTTTATTACCTCCCGGTGTAGGATAATCTCCTGAAAAATACCAATCTCCTTTGTGATCAGGACAAGCTACATGAAGATTTTCCAATGTTTGGAAAATAATCTGCAAATCAGCTTTCAAGTCGTGAGGTCTTACGATAGCAGCGATCTCTTCTGAAATTTCCTCGTCCGTAAATGGCTCGTAAATAGCTTTCACATAATTTTCTACCTGATCTTTAGGCAGTGTGATAGAGGCCAGACATTTTTGGTATACTTCATCAATAATGTGTGACATGCCATTACGCTTCAACAAGTTGATAGCAGCCTCGAATGCAACGAATTCTCCCATACGTGACATATCAATCCCGTAGCAATCCGGGAATCGAATCTGCGGCGCTGAAGACACAATAACTATTTTTTTAGGGTGAAGACGATCCAAAATAGTCAGAATAGACTGTTTCAACGTAGTACCTCGCACGATAGAATCGTCGATCGCCACAATAGTA
This sequence comes from Sphingobacterium alimentarium, assembly GCF_004342685.1. GTDB lineage: Bacteria > Bacteroidota > Bacteroidia > Sphingobacteriales > Sphingobacteriaceae > Sphingobacterium > Sphingobacterium alimentarium. The sequence goes on along the minus strand of NZ_SMBZ01000008.1, from coordinate 46,979 downwards.
TCTTCATGGTCACGCACGATACCGTACGTCGTGTCATACACGTGCTGTACCATATCCTGGCGGTCTGCATCTTGCGTAATGAAAGTACGTAACTTGGCATCCTTGATATTTAATTTTTCAAAACGAGGATGTAAACTCAATATTTCATTCAACTCCTCGTCCGAAATTTTCTCATCACGATTTAGAAGCACTTCTTTTTGGTAATCGCGCACATATTTGTTCATCCCTTCCATCATACCGTAGTACGAAACTTCTGCCGTATTCGGGATAAAAGAGAAAACCGTGTTTTTAATATCGTTATTAATAGATTTCAACACTTGTGAACACAATAATTTACCCAATTTCTTGCGTTCTTGGTAAATATCAGCATCCGAACCACGTGAGAAATAGATACGCTCAAACGAACATGACTTTTGCTCTACCGGCTGTCTGAACATTTCCTCCGTAATAGTACCATCTTTTTTGGCAATCAGCGCATGCCCTGGCTTAATCTCTTTAACAGCTTGTAATGGAATATTAAATGCCGTTTGGATCACCGGACGCTCAGACGCCACCACCAATACTTCCTCATCTTGGTAATAAAATGCAGGACGGATACCCGAAGGGTCACGCATCACAAAAGCATCACCATGGCCCATGATACCAGCTATGGTGTAACCACCATCCCAAGTTTTGGCCGAACGAGTAAGAATCTTAGCGACATCAAGGTTTTTGCCAATTTGAGCTGAAATTTCGATGTTGGAGTAGCCTTCTTTTTTGAATTGATCAAATAACTCTTGATTTTCATCATCCAAGAAATGACCAATTTTTTCAAGAACCGTTACCGTATCCGCCTGCTCCTTTGGATGTTGACCAAGATCATAAAGTTGTTGTAACAACTCGTCCACATTGGTCATATTGAAATTACCTGCCAACACCAAATTTCTGGTCATCCAGTTGTTTTGACGTAGGAAAGGGTGACAACTTTCAATGCTATTTTTGCCGTGTGTACCATAGCGCAAGTGCCCCAATAATACCTCACCTGTAAAACTAACATTGTCTTTCAACCATTGTGTATCTTTTGATTCTACTGGATGAGCCTTCTGAACGGCAGCAAATTTCTTTTGAACGTACTCAAAGATATCAGCTACAGCCGTAGAACCCATGGCTCTATAGCGGCTTATATATCTGTTACCAGGTTTTACGTCAAATTTGATAGTAGCAATACCCGCTCCGTCTTGACCACGATTATGCTGTTTCTCCATAAGAAGATACAACTTATTAATCCCGTAGTAAGGCGTACCATATTTTTCCTGATAATATGAGAGGGGTTTAAGTAGTCTGATTAGTGCGATACCACACTCGTGTTTTATAGCGTCACTCATAGTTTGAATTGATGCTGCAAAGTTACGAAAATTAAAAACTACTGTAGCTACACAGGTCATTTTTATCGCAAAAAAATTACTCGGCTATTACTTTAGCCGAGTAAATCATAATTTAGATAGTATTGAGGAGGGATTTTTTTAATGTATATTATAATTTTTCACCATGTTGCGATATATCCAATCCGACAAGTTCATCCTCTTCTTTCACACGCAATGGCGTAATGAGTTCTACTATTTTCAATAAGATAAAAGCAACGATCAAGGTAAAAGCACTCGCTCCGATCAGACCTATTATATGGGCATAAAACAAGCTAGTCTCACCGTAAAAAAGCCCATTAGATTCTACGGCGCTATTGATGGAATTGTGCGCAAACACCCCCGTCATAATCATTCCCACCATCCCCCCTACACCATGACTTGGAAAGACATCCAGCGTATCGTCCACTTGCGAATTAGTACGCCATTCAATACACAATCGACTCACTACGGCCGCTACTGCTCCTATCACCAGCGAATGGGGCACACTCACAAATCCGGCAGCAGGTGTAATAGCAACTAACCCCACAACAACTCCAATACATACTCCCATGGCTGAAGGCTTAATCCCTTTCGCCGCATCGAAGAATATATATGTCAAGGCAGCAGCACCTGAAGCTGTAGAAGTCGTTGCCAAGGCTGTAGCGGCTAATTGTGAAGCACCGAAGGCCGATCCCGCATTAAAACCAAACCAACCGAACCATAGCAACCCCGTCCCCAAGAGCACATAGGTAATGCGTGCAGGGGTATGCTCTTTAAATTCTCGTCCATGCTTCATATATAATGCGGCCGCCAAAGCTGTCAAACCCGCCGACATATGCACTACTGTACCTCCAGCAAAATCAAGCACGCCCAGCTTAAACAAAAGACCTTCGGGGTGCCAAGTAGCGTGTGCTAATGGCGCATAGATACAAACGAAAAACAAACAAATAAATAATACGTAAGATGTAAATTTGACACGCTCGGCAACAGCGCCAGTGATCAGTGCCGGTGTGATGATAGCGAACTTCAATTGATACATCGCAAATAGCGTAAAAGGAATAGTAGGCGCACCAGGCCAAGGCTCTCCATCCAGCACACCATCAAACATGAAATAGGTCATCGGATTGCCGACTACCCCACCGATGGAGTCACCAAATACTAAAGAAAATCCGAAGACCACCCATAGCACTGCAACTACCGCCATACAGATAAAACTTTGGAGCATGGTCGATATTACATTCTTTTTCTTCACCATTCCACCATAAAAGTACGCTAGACCTGGTGTCATAATAAGAACAAGTGCCGTCGAAGCCAACATCCAAGCAATATCCGCCCCATTATATTCAATATTTTTTGAAGGATCCGGAAGAGAAGGGTTAAATAAACACAAAACCACAAGAATTACCACAACAAGTAGTGGAATAATTGATTTTTTTTGACCAGTTTCCATTTTTTTTGGTTAGATTTAATTTAATACCTCAAAATAAAAGTAAATTCACAACAAAAACAAGTAAATTCTAATATTTTATTAAAACTCTCTTTAAAATGCTATAAAATATAAAATTTAAACATCAAAAGTCAAAACAAAACCCCAACAAACAGCAATAAATAGATTAATTATTTCATAAATAAATCAAATAACAGCCCAAAAGAGCTAGTGCAACACTCATTTTTTATACTTTTTCGAAAAATAAATAAGGTTTATAAGCCGAATTAGTTATTTCCTCCTCAATTACTAGCCATATTTTATGACAATCCGCAGAAATTCGTCTATTTACTATATTGTTTTTTATATGGAAATTTGTAAAACAAGAAATTTAAATAGTAAATGAATCCTCTAAATTCTCCATCAACCGCAGCAGATGCGCAGACCTCCCTATTAAAAGGCGGCATACACAAACTAAATAAGTTGCATAGCATTTCATTAGATATGGATAATTCCACCAGTATGCCTGTACTTTTCTTAGGACACGGTAGCCCCATGAATGCCATTGAGGAAAACGAATTTGTGCAAGGATTTAGACGAATTGGAAAGGATATAGAAAAACCTAAGGCCATATTGGTCGTGTCGGCGCATTGGGAAACCCCGGGCACCTATGTCACAGCCATGGATATGCCTACTACAATACATGATTTCGGTGGTTTTCCGCAAGAGCTGTTTGACGTACAATACCCTGCTCCGGGCAGCCCTGAGCTCGCACAATTGACCAAAGAAATTATCACTTCTACTGATGTGCATCTGGATGATAAATGGGGATTGGATCACGGCGCTTGGTCTGTTATCAAACATTTATACCCTGAGGCTGATGTTCCTGTCATTCAAATGAGCATTGACTACAGACAGCCCCCGGCTTACCATTATGCCTTAGCCAAAGAGCTAGCCCTACTACGCCACAAAGGTGTATTGATCGTAGGAAGTGGCAATATGGTGCACAATCTCCGCATGGTATCCTGGCAGCATCTTAATAGTGTGGGATACGCATACGACTGGGCACGCGAGGTAGACGAAACAATCAAAGAGCACCTCCGATCCGGAAATCATAATCCTTTGATAGAATACCATAATCAAGGCAAAGCGTTTCAACTGGCTATCCCGACTCCGGAGCATTATCTCCCAATGCTTTATACACTTGCTTTGCAGGAAAAGGATGAGGACTTGTCAATTTTTAATGATAAAGCATTGGGTGGGTCATTGACTATGACATCTTTCAAGATCGGTTAAACCATATCGGCTTGTTGTGCTTATACCGATTGATAAGAAGACCGTTGGGGGTTAAGTAACTGATCATACAGGCAGAAAATAAGGGACATTTGAGAATACGACTAAAATAAGTTAAATTTAATAGACTAATTGGTTTGACTTATGAAGGACTACTTTTCATTTTCCCCGGAGCATTATGCCAAGTATAGGCCAGATTACCCTGCAGCGATATTTGATTTTATCTATCCTTTGTTGAATGATAAATCAGTTGCATGGGACTGCGGCACAGGAAATGGACAGCTTGTACGTGTAGAAGCCACGGACATCAGCAGCCAGCAGCTGGAACATGCTTTCGCAACAGAAAACATCAATTATACGATTCAACCCGCCGAAAAAACCAATTTTCCGGACAACAGCTTTGACCTTATCACCGTAGCACAGGCGGTGCATTGGTTTGACATCGACAAATTTAATGAAGAAGTGAAACGTGTAGGCAAACCCAATAGCATTATCGCCATGATTGGGTATGAATTGAATAATATCACGCTAGAGATTGACGCAGTAATCCGCTACTTTTACAAAAATATAATAGGTGAATATTGGGATGCCGAACGCAAACATCTCGAGAACAGATACCAGCATATTGCCTTTCCTTTTCGTGAATTGGAAACCCCGGCAATACAGAACATCAAACTGTGGAAGTTTGAACATCTGTTGGGCTACCTTAATACCTGTTCTGCCGTTCAGCATTACAAAGACAAGAATAACACCAATCCCATTGATCTGATACACGAGGATTTGCAAAAGGCCTGGGGCAGTGCGGAAGTAAGACGAGTGATTTTTCCAATAATTTTTAGAGTAGGTCGCGTGAAATAATGCAATAGCTTTGATTGACGCATTTTTTTGTGTAAATTTGCAGGCACATAATTATCAGGGGTCGACCGGAATTGACAGGATAGCGATGGTTATGTAAGCATGCAGTGCGTTGTTAGTAGAGCACTTTAATCTGAACTTTCACATTTATAACTGGCGAAGAAAACTACGCCTTAGCTGCTTAAGTTAGACTTAACATAGCTATTTGTCCCGTTAGATCCTGTTCTTTGGTTTAACATTCGGGGCATCGAACAATAGAACTGGTCAGTGTGATTTTGCTAAGCACTGATGAGACCCAGCAAATACGGAGAATGGTATAGGTAAGCGACTCACCTTCCCTCTCCCGACAATCAAAGAGAAGCTAAGCATGTAGAAAGCGTAAATCATACTATGTTTGGACGAGGGTTCGAATCCCTCCGACTCCACAGATTTAAAAGGTTAACTTCTTATTTATAGAACGTTAACCTTTTTATTTTTTAATAGGTAGCAATTTCTCCCTAAATATGATTACAGATAAAACAAATCTTCCATTTTATTATCTCTTTGAAGAAGAAACTTTAAATGAGGTAAATAAATTAGTTTATACAAAATGTAAAATTTCTTTTAGCAAAGAAATCGCGCTCAATCTCTCACCAAAGATTATAGAAAAGCTGAAGAGATAGATAAACATACATTTCGATTTGGTATCTTATTTTAATACTCCCAAAAACAATAATAATGAAGTATTAAAATCTATAAACGAGGAAGTGTAAAGCAAACTGTGTCAGTGAGCTCTAAATAGATATAGGTCCCCTTCGGACATATATCTTTTTTGAGTTTAACGACAGTTTGTTATATACTACCATATAAGGCTAATCTTCATACAAAATTTTATTTCAATTAAGCACAATAACTTACAAAAACTATATAATCCGATTTATAAAAAGAATATCCTGCAATTGAACACATTCTCCATAGGACGATACATTACCATGCTGGATATAGTCTTATGCTTAACTTTATTCACATAAAACACTTCAATCTGCGCCAATAGGTAGTAATAGATTCCCTTACTCCTGGGTACTCATACAACATAAATATACTCAATTAAAGCAATCTGATGCAGAAGAAAACACAAACAAGACTATTTCATTTCCTTATATTTATGCATATGAAATGGCACAAAATACCTTCAGCAGCGTTAACCTCATCAGCGGCAATACAACTTTTGCGGATAGATGGGAAAGCTTTTTGCTTGGTGAATGATCATGGCGAATGGTATGCTACCTCCGCGAAATGCCCGCATGCTGGCGCCAATTTGGGGGAAGGCTGGTGCGAACAAGGGCAGTTGGTATGTCCTTATCATCGTCATCATTTTGATCTATCCATAGGCAAGGGCGCACCTGGTCAGTACAATGCCGTCCGGGTGTATCCATTAGAATGGCGAGACAACGAACTTTACATCCAACTTCCTCAAAGTTTATGGCAGAAATGTCTTTCATTGCTGAAGTAAGCATCCCTTCTTCCTTCTTGTAAATAATATTTTACCGTTGGATATACGGTAAATGCGATTAAGATTGTATCTTTAAGAGACCAGATAAACACGAATCCATGAATATTATGAGAAAATCTATTTTAGGGGCATTTGCTTTGATTCTTTCGCTAAATGCTTTTAGTCAACAAAACCCAGTCTTTAGTGGCAATTATGCCGATCCGGAAGCCATTATTTATAACAATACATATTGGATCTATCCGACCTACTCTGCGCCATATGACGAACAGATAAAATTTGACGCCTTTTCGTCTAAAGATTTGGTGACATGGACCAAGCATCCCAATATTCTGGATAATAAAGAAGTAAAATGGGCGAAGCGTGCAATGTGGGCTCCTTCAGTTATTGAGAACAAGGGGAAATATTATTTCTTTTTTGCAGCCAATGATGTACATCCCGGAGAACTGGGTGGCATCGGTGTGGCGGTAGCAGATCGCCCAGAGGGTCCTTATAAAGATTTATTGGGCAAACCGCTCATCAATGATAATATAAACGGCGCACAGCCAATTGATCAATATGTGTTCAGGGATAAAGATGGGACTTTCTATATGTACTACGGGGGTTGGAAACACTGTAACGTGGTCAAGTTGAGTGATGATTTCACGAAACTCCTTCCGTTTGATGATGGAAGCTACTACAAGGAAGTTACCCCTAAAGATTATGTAGAAGGACCTACTATGTTTATTCGCAATGGCAAATATTATTTTATGTGGTCTGAAGGAGGCTGGACGGGTCCAGAGTATAAAGTGGCTTATGCTATTGCTGACAATCCTCTGGGGCCATTTGAACGCATCGACACCATTCTAGAGCAAGATCCCGAAGTAGCCACGGGTGCTGGTCATCATTCCATCATCAAAGTACCTAATGAAGATAAATACTACATTGTATATCACCGTAGGCCCTTAGGCAAGACAAGTGCACATGACCGGGTGACCTGTATTGAGGAAATGAAATTCGACAAAGATGGTAAGATATTGCCTGTTAAGATGACGTTCACGGGCGTCAAGCATCCGTTAAAATAAAGGCTTCTTACCTCGCTCCTACTCAACCTTTAGTATTTCGGCTTTTTGACAAAAGCCGAAATATATTTTAAAATTCGTTACTATTAAATCCATTCTCTACATTTAAATTGCCATCCTTGGCGATTAGGGCTAATATCTCACTCGAAGTAAACGTGGAATTATAAATTTTAATTTTCATGTTGTTTAATTCAATGATAACATGCTTACCTTCTTGATAGACAGCCTTCAGTTGGGAGAGATCAAAGTTAATGTTCGTCGGTAAATTGGTCATGGTAGCTCTTTAAAACTGTATAAATTTCGTAAAAAGAAGTGTATAATCCTTACGGGAAACCCTCATACATAAATTTTAGCTATAAGCGAACCTTTCTCCATATAAAACTTTGACACAAGATGATTAATTTTATAGGTATATAAATCAAAAAGAGCGAAACATATCTACTCATGAGCAACAACGACATATATGATTTTAGGAAAGCAACATCAGAAGATGTGCAATCTGTGTGGCAAATTATTGTACAAGCTATACAACGGCGCAAAGCTGAAGGAAGCTTACAATGGCAAAACGGCTACCCCAATCAGGAGGTCATCGCTCAGGATATCGCAAAAGGTGTGGGATATGTACTGTGCGCGGGCAACAAGGTTATTGGCTATACGGCCGCACTACTCAATGATGAGCCCGAGTATGCTCGATTAAAGGGTGAATGGCTGACGGAGGGTGACTTTATTGTATTTCACCGTGTCGCCATACATGATGATTATCTTGGTAAAGGACTAGCCAAACACATGCTGTTGTGTATTGAAGATGTAGCGCGGCAGCAGCAGATCACTAGCATCAAAGCTGATACGAATTACGACAATCTCGCGATGTTGAGAATATTCGAAAGCTTAGGGTATGCGTATTGTGGTGAAGTGACTTTCAGGGGAGATAATGTGCGAATGGCTTTCGAGAAAGTGTTTACTGAATAGGAGAATAAAGCTAGTTATATTAAAGGGATACGAAAGGCACTTTAATCGCTGATGTACATTTTTTTTATTTCTAATAAATCGGCTGAGTTTCGGATATAATTGAGTTTTTGTTTTTTGAAAACCATATAAGAGGCTCTTTTTTCACTTTCCAGAATATACTTATAAAATTGCTTGAAATATTCCTTCCGTTTTTTCTTATCCTGTGTTTTCTTTGAATTAATATATTGAGCGGCATTTTTGTTGACCGATATATGAACATTCTTTTCTACATCTACGGACATATCAATCAACGGCTCTTCGAACCCACTTACGAAAATAGAATAGGATAATACATTATTACCTTTATCAACAATAAAACCTTGAATTACCAAGTTCCCCAACTCAATACTTTCTACAAGAATAAGTTTATTCATAAAGCGGAAATTAGCACAAAATAATATGTGATGGACTTTGGTTAGCTTGGGCAGTTAATAACTCCCCTATCCATATATAGATATATTAAATATAATAAATCATTTATGAAAAACAAATTATAACTCACTAGAATTTAAAGAATTAGCTAGCATTAGCTACAATAAAATATTGCATCAAAAAAGCCCAATCAAAATTTGATTAGGCTTTACTTTATCATGCGATAGAATTATACTTCTAATAATAAGCGAGCAGGATCTTCTAGCAATTGTTTCACACGTACTAAGAAGCTTACAGACTCACGACCGTCAATGATACGGTGATCGTACGACAATGCGATATACATCATAGGACGAATTACCACTTGACCATTCTCAGCGATAGGACGTTGTACAATATTGTGCATACCTAAGATCGCTGATTGAGGCGCATTGATGATTGGCGTCGACATCATCGAACCGAACACACCACCATTTGTAATAGTGAATGTACCGCCTGTCATCTCATCGATAGTTAATTTATTATCACGAGCTTTAGTCGCTAAATTGATGATTTCTTTTTCAATACCTTGTAATGAAAGTGAATCCGCATTACGGATAACAGGAACAACCAATCCTTTAGGTGCTGATACAGCGATCGAAACGTCTGCGAAGTCCGAATAAACGATTTCATTCTCTTCGATACGTGCATTCACTGCAGGCCATTCTTTCAATGCTGTAGTCACCGCTTTGGTGAAGAATGACATGAAACCAAGACCTACGCCATGTTTCTCTTTGAAAATATCTTTGTATTTTGCTCTCAGATCCATGATAGGCTGCATGTTCACTTCGTTGAATGTAGTCAACATAGCCGTTTCATTTTTCACAGACACCAAACGCTTAGCGATAGTTTTACGCAGTGAACTCATTTTCTCACGACGCTCATTACGCGCGCCCGCTACTGCTGTAGGAGCTGCCGCTGGAGCTGAAGTTGCTGGTTTTGATTCAGCTTTAGGAGCTGCAGGTTTAGCTTGTGCTTTTTCTGCATCTTCTTTAGTGATACGGCCTTCTTTGCCCGTACCTTTTATTGTCGAAGGATCAATTCCTTTTTCTCTTAATATTTTTGCGGCAGCAGGTGAAGCTGTACCGGCAGCATAAGAGTCAGGATTTTCTGATGCTTCTTCTGCTTTAGCCGCTGGAGCAGCAGATTCTGCAGCTGCAGGAGCGTCAGCTTTTTTATCACCAGCAGGAGCATCACCATCTTCAATGGTACATACTACAGCACCGATTTCTAACGTATCACCTTCTTGTGCGATGATACGAAGAATTCCAGCTTTCTCTGCAGGCAATTCAAATGTAGCTTTGTCTGATTCCAATTCGGCAATGTTCTCGTCCATTTCGACGTAATCGCCATCTTGTTTTAGCCATTGGGCTAATGTTACTTCGGTGATTGATTCACCTACTGTAGGGACTTTGATTTCTAAGCTCATGTGTTTATTCGTTAAAACCAACGTTGCAATATTACTTATTACAACGCCAGTCTTTTATTTTTGTTTATGCAAATGCTTTATTAATAATTGCTTCTTGTTGCGCAACATGTTGTTTCATGTAGCCTGTTGCAGGGCTTCCGCTTTCTGTTCTAGCGATGACATCGGTAAATTCGATATCTGTTCTTCTGAACTTGCGGCAGAAATGAGGCCATGCACCCATGTTTTCATTCTCTTCCTGTACCCAGATGAACTCTTTTGCTTTGCTATATTTCTTACGGATAGCTTTCAATTGTTCTACTGGTGATGGATACAATTGTTCGATACGAACGATAGCCACATCTGTACGTTTTTCAGCTTGTTGACGATCCAATAATTCGTAGTAGATCTTACCTGAACAGAACAATACGCGTTTTACAGAAGCCGCTTTTACCGCAGCATCATCAATTACTTCTTGGAAGTTGCTGTTTGTAAAATCATTTAATTTAGAAACCACTTTTGGATGACGCAACAATGATTTCGGTGTAAATACCACTAATGGCTTACGGAAATCACGTACCAATTGACGACGCAATAAATGGAAATAGTTGGCCGGTGTAGTACAGTTAGCAATGATCAAATTATCATTTGCAGACAGCTCCAAGAATCTTTCGATACGGCCTGAAGAGTGCTCTGGACCTTGACCTTCCATTCCATGAGGAAGCATCATCACTAGACCATTCGAACGTTTCCATTTGGTCTCTGCCGAACTCAAATATTGATCGACAACAATTTGTGCTCCGTTGTAGAAGTCACCAAACTGTGCTTCCCATACTGTCAAAGCTTGTGGATTAGCCAAAGCATAACCGTATTCGAAACCTAGAACACCATATTCCGAAAGTAGGGAGTTGTAAATATTGAATTTGTCACCACCTTTGATTTGTGCTAATGGTGCATATTTCTCTTCTGAATCTTCTAAAGTCAATACCGCATGACGGTGCGAGAATGTTCCACGTTGCACATCCTGACCCGAAATACGTACGCGTTTGCCTTCATTCAATAAAGTCGCATACGCCATCAACTCGCCCATCGCCCAATCGTAAGAATCTTTATCGATCATCGCTGCGCGATCTTCATACAATTTAGAAATCTTGCGGAAGAATTTTTTCTCTTTAGGTAGAGAAGTAATTTCTTTTGCTAATGACAAGAATGTGTTATCGTCAACTTTGGTATCAACTTCCTTGAAAATATCAGCCTTTTTAGCTGGACGTAAACCTTTCCAAGCTCCACCAAACATTGGCACCTCATCTTCCAACACTTCAACAGCTTTCGCTGCATCCAATTGTGTCTGTAGATAGTTTTTGAACTCTTTCTCTACCTCTTTAGCGTAATTTGCATCGATTGACCCCTCTTCTATCAATTTCTTCGCATACACATCTTTTGGATTTGCATGTTTTTCAATCAATTTGTAAAGTAGAGGTTGTGTAAACTTAGGCTCATCCGCTTCATTGTGACCAAAACGACGGTAACACAATAAATCGATGAATACATCAGTTTTGTATTTTTGACGGTATTCTACCGCTAGATTAATCGCATATACTACCGCCTCAGCATCATCACCATTCACATGGAATACCGGTGAAGATGTAATCTTAGCTACATCTGTACAATACGTACCTGAGCGGGCATCTTTATAGTTGGTCGTAAAACCAACTTGGTTGTTGATTACAATGTGAATAGTACCACCTGTTTTGTAACCATCCAATTTTGACATTTGTGTCAATTCGTATACAATTCCTTGACCCGCGATAGCCGCGTCACCATGAATTAAGATAGGTGCAATTTTAGAAGAGTCACCATCGTATTTCATGTCTATTTTAGAACGTACGATACCTTCCACGATAGAACCTACAGTTTCTAAGTGAGATGGATTCGGTGCTAATGACAAGTGGATACTTTTACCGCTATCCGTTTTGATATCTGAAGAGTAACCTAAATGGTATTTCACGTCACCACCAAATTGCAATTCAGAATCTTCTTGCTTGTACATTTTACCTTCAAATTCAGATAAAATAGTTTTGTATGGTTTGCCCATGATGTTTGCCAATACATTCAAACGACCACGGTGCGCCATACCGATCATAAATTCTTGAACACCTAAGTCAGCACCTTTTTCAATAACAGAATCCAATGCAGGAATTAAGCTCTCTGCTCCTTCTAGAGAGAAACGTTTTTGACCTAAGAATTTTGTACCCAAGAAGCTTTCAAAAACGACAGCTCTATTGATTTTTTGCAAGATGCGTTTCTTTTGATCTACCGTATAATTCGGTTTGTTGCGATCTGCTTCCATGCGGTCTTGCAACCACTTAATTTTTTCTGGATTACGAATATATTTAAATTCCGCACCGATTGAACGACAATATGTCTCTTCGATCATCTGACGGATGTCACGCAATTTAGCGGGACCCAAGCCGATCTCAATACCTGCATTAAACACCGTATCCATATCCGACTCGGACAAACCAAATGTTTCCAACTCTTTGCCTGGATAATACTTGCGACGCTCACGTACAGGATTCGTATCTGTAAATAAGTGACCACGGTCTCTATAACCGTGAATCATATTCAATACGTTGATTTCTTTTAGCGCGTGTTCTGAAACATTCTCATCTTCAACCACTACGCCCTCAGAACTCTGACCAAATTCAAATCCTTCGAAAAATTTTTGCCATCCAAAGTCTACAGAATTTGGATCTTGTTTGTAGGCTTGATATAAACCGTCAATGTAGCTTGAATCGGCGTTACTCAAATATGTAAGTTTATCCATTATTTTGTTATCGTCTAAATAATTTGCCAAATTTAGCAATAAAAAAGCAGTTATTCGTATTGAAATTGAAGATTTTGCCTTACAAAATTCAAAGTTTGGTAGCAGAAATATTTTTGGCTTTTATGGATAATTTTTCCATTAAACCTCTTGCTTTTTAGCTTTTTTAATTCTTAACCAATTCTCTTCTGATCGGTTGTTTTTCACGCTGGTACCCTGCCCCGCAATGTGGGACCAATACCCATATATCGTAGCGGGCGCATAATCTATGAGCTGCTGCTCAAAATATGCTGCACCTGTCAACCAGGGTTGATTCAGTTCGTATACAAAATACAATGCCACATACTCCCGTTCGGCACGTGTCAGCATCCCTTCATCATGCAGCTTAGTAAGCAATGTATTCGCATATTCATCTTCTGTTTGTGCCTGGACAAAAGATTGAATTACTGCTTCATTACTCTCCGCTTCCTTCTCATCTTTGAAATAGCAGTTGGAAAATTTCTTGACCATGAATCTGTAATAATCCCGCCAAAACAACCCATCCACAATATGCGCTATTTTCTTTTTGTTCTGCACGGACTCATGTTTGGTTAAAAAATGATAGGTCTCTGCTGCCGACAACACACCCAGTGCCAAATACGGTGATAATGTGGTATACAAGTCTTTGCGATTATCGGGATGTGAAAGCACATTTTTTAATGCTTCCTGAGCTGCTCCTTCGCCATAATCCTTAATATCATATTGAAGTGGAAAAGGGAAATCCGTTTTTTCGAGATGTGGTGGTATGGAAATACTTTGCAAGTCCGGTAGACATGCGCGTACAAAACTTTCCTTTACTACCTTCTTTTTAAATGTATTAAAGTCGTTAGGAATATCGCGTATAGGAAAAGGTAAATCCTCCTTATGAAACAAGGTATGACCGATGAAATGACGCAAATTGCGCTTCACTTGCCATAATGATTCTTCTACGATTTCGGAAATGCGCGTTTCGCGCTGTGCGACTTCGCGGTGGTGGTAGACCTCATCCACCTCGTACTTTTGTACCAATTGGGGAAGTATCTCTTCAGGATAGCCTTCATACGTTAACAAATCACCTCCCAGCGATTGGAGTTTATCTTTTAATGCGGCTACTGAATGTACGATATACTCATGTCTCAGCTCCCCAGTGTTCTTAAAACCCTGTCTACCTTGGACATAATAGCGGGGATCGAAAATATAAACAGGAATTACAAAAGCGGATTTTTCTACGGCACTGTGCAAAACTTCATTATCAGCTATACGCAAATCATTTCGAAACCAAACTAATATTACCTTTCTACTCATTATAAAATCTTGCGAAGTCCCCCTAGATCTAGATCTAGAATTGTTACTTCGTAAAGATATTGTTTTATAACGATAAAGATTCAAAACATATCCAATATTTACACAATTCTAACAATATTTGGAAAAACAAAATAAGGCAACCTGAGGTTATAATTATAAATGAAATTAGTGCGGGAATAGAAATGAATATATTAGTTTGTGGACTTAACTCCTATTTGGGAAAATCGAGTTTAATATATCTTCAAGACGATCACAACTTGGTCCACGGTATTGTGCGGGATGCCCATCTTTTGACAAAAAAAATCAAAGGCAAGGTCAATGCACAATTGCATAATTTAGATATGATACGGTATAATCCCGATAAAGTAACTTTCACACTACCTCAATGCGAGGTGGCTTTCTATTTCACCCAGTCACCCGAGCTCTATGATCACGTGGGTGCCAATTATGAGTTGCTGTCCCTTCGTAATTTTATACAGTTTTCACAACGCAACGCTTGCAACCGCATCGTATATATAGGTACCATCTATGATCGTAAATACCTGAGGGCGGTAGAAAAACTTTTTAAAGAAACGGAAGTTAATTACACCATCGTGCTGAAAGATATTGCTATCGGTCAAGGCACTTCCTTTGAAGAGTTTATGCGCAAAATGCTTCAAAGGCGTTTTATCTATCTTTACAAACCTCACAAAAAAATTCAAGTTAATCCTGTTAAGTTACCCGATCTAATGGACTGGCTGCGCAAAACGGATTGGTCTGTGCAATATATAAATACTAACATTGAATTTTCGGGAAATCAAACCTATGAACTCGAAGAGCTTATGTTGTTGTATGAGGAGAAGTATGGGAATAATAAAAGACATACCATCGTGCCTATCCATAATAAGCCGCTAGTGAAGTGGTGCAACAAGTATCTATCCGGTATCCCCTACGATCAGTACGCTCAATATATCGTCGAACTGTGTGAACGGGAAGACCTGGATAATTTCAAATGGAAAAAAGTTACTTCGCCTATCAGGTGGTCAGCCTTAGAAAGCATTTAACGTCTATCACCGATAAAGTCAAATAATCTGCTATTTTTGTAGTTCACAAAGACTACGAAAATCATGGGATACCCTAGTTTAGCAGCCTGTGTAGCTGATTTAGAAAAACACGGTCATTTAGTACGCATCAAAGAAGAAGTAGACCCTCATTTGGAGATGGCAGCCATACACATGCGTGTATACGATGCCCAAGGTCCTGCTTTGTTATTTGAGAACATCAAAGGTTCTGAATTTCCAGCTGTATCCAACTTATTTGGTACTTTAGAACGCTCGAAATTCATGTTTCGGGACACCCTAGACCACATCAAAAAATTGGTTGATGTGAAAATGGATCCTACCGCCGTACTTAAAAATCCCTTTCAATATATCGGTTCCTCGGCTGTAGCTTTAGGTGCGCTTCCCTGGAAAAAAAAGTCTGGAGCCCCGATTCTCTATGGCAAAACACAAATCAGTAAACTACCTCAGATAGTCAACTGGCCCATGGATGGCGGAGCATTTGTCACGATGCCTCAAGTATACACCGAAGACATTTCCAAGCCCGGCATTATGAAAGCCAATCTAGGTATGTACCGTATACAGTTATCTGGAAATGACTATGTACAGGATAAAGAGATCGGTCTGCACTATCAGTTACACCGCGGAATAGGTGTACATCAGCAGAAAGCCAATGCCTTAGGCAAACCGCTAAAAGTGAGTGTTTTCGTAGGAGGTCCTCCTTCCCATCCATTATCTGCGGTGATGCCATTGCCAGAAGGCCTTTCCGAAATGATTTTTGCAGGTGCACTGGGTAATAGACGCTTCCGCTATTTCTACGATGATGAAGGGTTCTGTATTTCCGCAGATGCGGACTTTGTGATAACAGGAACGGTCTATCCAAATGAGAATAAACCCGAAGGGCCTTTTGGGGATCATATCGGTTATTACAGCTTGGTTCACGATTTCCCACTAATGAAGGTGCACAATGTGTACCATAAAAAGTATCCTATCTGGTCATTTACCGTTGTAGGACGTCCTCCGCAAGAAGACACGAGCTTTGGCGCTTTGATACATGAGATTACAGGTTCTGCTATTCCTCAGGAAATTAATGGCCTAAAAGCCGTACATGCCGTCGATGCAGCAGGCGTACACCCACTCTTATTTGCTATTGGCCGTGAGTCATACACACCTTACCAACAAGTCCAAAGACCACAGGAAATCCTTACCATCGCCAATCAAGTATTGGGTAAAAATCAATTGAGCCTAGCGAAATACTTATTTATTGCGGCAGCAGAAGATAATCCGCAATTGGATATTCATGATGTAGAAGGATTTTTCACACATATATTGGAACGCATCGATTTGACCCGTGATCTGCATTTTCAAACCAATACCACTATCGATACCTTAGACTATACGGGTGATGGGTTGAATGCGGGTTCGAAGGTGGTAATAGCTGCTGCGGGTGCTAAAAAAAGAGAATTGGCCAAAGAGATTTCTGCCTCCCTCGACTTACCGCGACCTTTCAACAAAGCCAAACTGGCCCTACCGGGAATTTTGGTCGTAGAAGGTGCCGATTTTACAACGTATGCAAACGAGGAAAAGGTGTTGGAAGATTGGACCTCTGCAGCTAAGTACGTAAATTTTGAAGGCATTCAACTGATTGTATTAGTCAACAATGCAGACTTTGCAAGTGCCAATGAAAACAATTTTGTGTGGGAAACATTTACAAAATCTAATCCTGCATATGATATTTACGGCATCAAGTCATTCACCCAATTCAAACATTGGGGATGTCAAGGTCCGGTCATTATCGATGCGCGACGCAAACCGCATCATGCACCTGACTTAATAAAAGATGAAACCGTGGAGCGTAATATTGAACGCTTAGGCGTCAAAGGCGCTTCTCTGCAAGGAATAATATAATTTATTATACAAAGAGCCATCCTCACCCGATGGCTCTTTGTATTTGTGTTAAATATTGTGAAAAAATAAAATCGCGTGATGCATTTTTATAACTTAAGGTCATTCACCTAAAGTTATGAGAATTTACTGGTTTGCCTATCGACAATTATTACCTGTCAATATCCCTATTTCTGCGGTATTGAGTATTGCTAATCCAACCTACTACCCTTTTGTATTTGCTACATTTGGATACTTTTGCACCGCATTTCTTTATCAATATTTTTATCGTAACAGCTGGATTCTATACCTTAATATTGGTTACAGCAAGTCCAGCATGATATTGGGAACTTTCTTTATCAACTTATTCTTTGGACTCTTAGGCTATGCTATACTATGGACGGTACTATAAAACAACTGTACGCAGATTCAATCGCGTTTTCTTATGATGTTTCTGAACCCGTGCTGACGGGTGTCTACATCCAGTGTCATGCAGGGGAAGTTGTAGCCTTACTGGGAAGAAATGGTTGCGGCAAATCCACGTTAATGAAAATCATATTTGGCACCGTCAAACCGAATTTTGGATATATAAAGATTAACGACAAGCGTTATACCAAAGGTTATCTATCGAAAGAAGTCTGCTATCTACCTCAGCATAAATTTATGCCCAGCTATCTACATGTGAAGCAAGTAATTCGCTTAATGATCAAAGACGCTAGCAAAAGGGAAACTCTATCACAAGATGAAATAATCCGAAAAGTAATTAATCAAAAAATTGCGGAACTTTCTGTAGGGGAACAGCGCTATCTGGAACTCATGCTGCTGCTTCAGCAGGATGCTGACTTTTACTTGCTGGACGAACCTTTCTCTGGGGTAGCTCCGCATATGAAAGAAAAAATACAGCAGCTCATCCGTACCCATCTCCCAGACAAAGGATTTATTATATCAGATCACCATTACAATTCCGTGTTGGATATCGCCAGCAGAATTGTTCTACTGCAGAATGGAGGATGCCGAAGCATACATACGAAGAAAGATTTAGAAACGTTTTACGTGCCCGAAGGAACTTTTGATGAGTAGGAAATAACTAGAACTTTCACAGATTAACCCTATCACACAATTATATCGCATCCTATTGCTTAGTTTTTTTATATTCGTAAGGATTATTTGCAACCTCATAACACGAATATAATCATGATAAAAACAATTATTCTGGTGGGTCTTGGAGGCGGACTTGGTAGTATATGTCGCTACCTTACTTCCTTTCTTCTGAATAAGTATTTTCAATCGACGTTTCCTATAGGCACATTTGTGGTTAATATCGTGGGATGTTTGCTAATAGGGTTGATATTAGGACTTTTTGAACGACAGTATTTGTCGAATCCGCAATTGAATTTCCTGCTCATCACGGGCTTTTGTGGAGGATATACAACATTTTCAGCTTTCTCCGCAGAAAACATACATTTATTTCAATCGGGCCATACGTTGACAGCATTTTTATATATCGGTGCAAGTATTTTTATTGGACTATTAGCCATGTGGTTAGGGCTTAATATCTGCAAATGGTACTGAAAAGCACGATTAATTTTTTAGGTGAACTTTTTCTATTTTTGTCAAAACCATAAAACATGAATTTATCATACATCGGAGTCACCATACTTATTTTTTTATTTTCCTGTTCAGCTCAAGTTTTTGCCCAAGAAGTGGGGACTAAAATCGATTTCTTTGGATATGCTGACAATAGAGAGTACAAAGCACCTCACACTATCGATAAAACGTTTTTTGGAACAACACTTTCGCCTCAACTTTACCTTAAGCTGGATCAAACCCACCAAGTTGTAGGAGGAATACATTATAATCAAGATTTTGGAATTAATTCTGAAAACAAAAAGAAAGTTAACCCCATAGCTTACTATAATTACAATACAGAGCGCATTGATTTTGGCATTGGATTCATTCCGCGACACGAAAAACTAAAAAACATACCCTTACTTGTGCTCTCGGATACCCTACACTATGATCGGCCCAATATCGAAGGCATGTATTTTAATTACAAAAGCCAAACCTTCCATCAAGCGGTTTTTATTGACTGGTTGAGTAAACAAGGTACAGCAAATAGGGAAAGATTTATAGTCGGTATATCCGGGCATTACAAATTTGGAAAAGCTTATCTAGCGAATGATGGAGCACTGTACCATAATGCACTGACAAGCGTTGAAGATCCTGATGTGCATATTCAGGACAATGCGGTACTTGTTTTGCGCTTAGGACTGGATTTTAGTGAAAATACATTCTTGGATTCGTTGACCGTGGATGCAGGTGCAGTATTGGGGTTTGACCGTGTACGAACAGATTACAGCAACCAAAGCAAAGCCTTTATTAACAATATACATCTTGGTTACAGAAATTTCTTTGTGCACAATACCCTTTATTTGGGCGATGCAATCAATTTACCCTATGGCGATTCATTCTATCACCGTGATAAATACAATCGATTAGATCTGGGCTGGATACCTTTCAAAGGAAAGCATATTGATGGTAAATTTACCGCTTCTTTCCATTTTCGTCAAGGTGGTGTGGATAATCAACAGGCCTTTACTCTTCGCTATCGATTTGATCAATCGCTTTGGAAGAAGTAATACAAAAAGTTCTTTTAGTAGCACAAATATTTATATTGTTCCGCTCTATGCCGCGGAGGCATAACACTTTTTTTAAAAAAAGTGTTCAAAAAATCGTCGCTTAAAAATTTCACAACAATGTATCACTATACCTACTCTTTCGTGAAATTTTGTGAGGCGACATTTTAAGTGTTTGTATGGGAGTTGCTGTGAGTTTTAGAATACTTATCCCAAAATCTTTAAAAACTAAAAATTCCATCTACGTGTTTTTAAACGGAAGAAATCAGGGAAAAGGACATAATCCTTGTCTGAATTATTGTATTTTAGTATAAATCAATCGCATCTATAATGGAGGGCATATTAGATAGACAAAAAGCAAAAATCAAGAGAGCTGCCAAGCTGATGCAGATCCTTACGAAATATGGATTTGAAGATTTTAAAGCCAAACTGGACAACAACAATGCTGAAGGCAGCGACAATAAACATATTCAAGATACTGCTTTCTATGAGCGGGTAAGGCGTGCCATCGAAGAGTTGGGACCGACCTACATCAAGTTTGGACAAACGCTGTCTACCCGTGAGGATTTATTTCCTATAGCTTTAATTAAAGAATTCAAAAAGTTGCAGGACAATGTGCTGCCGGAAGAGATTGATTTAATAGCGCACATCGAGAGTGAATTACAAATCTCTGTGCCAGACTATTTCTCCGAAATAGACAATACGCCGATTGCGTCTGCTTCAATCGCTCAAACATACAAAGCTAAACTGCAGACGGGCGAACAGGTCATTCTAAAAGTCAAACGTTCGGGCATCAAGGATATCGTACATGCGGACCTCCTTCTGATGAAGGACATCATAGAGTTGCTTACCAACTATTATTCTGTAGTTAGGGAAATCAATCTTAAACATGTGTTTGACGCTTTTGCCAAGAGCTTGCAAGAAGAGCTTTCCTTCATCAATGAGCAAAAAAACATTCAGCTTTTTGCCCGCAATTTTAGGGAGAATCCCGATATCATAACCATGCAGGTATATCCAGAATTGAGCAATGACAATCTGCTTTGTATATCCTTCATTGATGGGGTCAAGATTAATGATAAAGAAGCCATTATCGCGCAGCAGCAGCATCCTGAAGATATCCTGGATAAGTGCTTTAATCTGTATTTGAAGCAAATGCTGGAGCATGGTTTCTTCCATGCCGACCCACATCCTGGAAATATCTTTGTCACGCCATCCGGCAAAATTGCATTCATCGACTTGGGGGCAGTAGCCAAAATGTCTCCGAATGACAAAGATTTGCTGGAGGATTTTGTCGTTTATTTTATTTATAAAGATGCGCAGCGATTGGTTAATACCCTCAAAAAAATGGCTTTGCACGTAGACATACAAGATGAAAAGCTGCTCATGCGAGCTTTCCAAGAGATGTTGGACATCATTAATACTCATTCGCTCGAAGAATTGGATATAAGAGCTCTTTTCAGCAAATTCTCCCATCTGCTAAATGACAACAACATCATTATGCCCGAACATGTGTATTTGCTGGTCAAAGGTGTCGTTTTGATGGAAGGCATCGGACGGGAATTATCGCCGAGCATTAATATTGTGGATAAAGTGAAGCCCTACATCAGTAAAATTGCGACACAGCGTATCTCTCCTCAGAAAATATTGGAAGATAATGTGGGCACACTTTGGGAAATACGCAGATTGCTCCACTCAGCACCTCAACCTTTTTCTTCGATAATTGACCGGGTCAATCAAGGGGAATTTAAGGTGGATGTGCAGCATCGTGAATTTGAAAAATATAGAGCTCAAGAGCTTAGAAACAACTCCTTAAACCGTATGCTCTGGGTTTCCTCTTCCTTATTTATCGGGGGGTGCATTGTAACTAGACTCGAGCAGACAAGCTATTGGGGCATCTCACTGCTTTCATGGATATTATTTACGCTTGCTCTATTGGTGTTTATAATACTCTTACTGAAGAAATATAAGTTGAATAGCTAATATTCAACTTATATTCTCATTCAGAAGATTCTATCTTTTGTTTTTACTACCCCAGAAGTACAATTGTGAGTCAATAAACCGAAGAAGTAAACTTTTTGAAAAATCTTTTTGCAACATTGATGCATTTAATTTGCAACATTGATGCATTTGTTATAATTTTGTTGCGCAGTACAATGCAACAGAATATATGAATCGACACATACTTCTACTTATATACATTTTTACGATTGCTATTACCGCAAACGCGCAATCCAATCTACAGCTCACTGGTAAAATCATCAATGCAGTTAGCCAAGAAGTAGTTGCACATGCGCATATAGGCATAGGCAATCAAGTTACTGTGTTGTCTAATCATAAAGGTGAGTTTCAATTTCGGGGATTGTCTTCAGGAACGCTGAATTTAGACATTTCTCATGTGGCCTATCAGCCGCACAAAATCAGCGTCGATCTAGTCAAAGACAGCATCGTCCAGATCTATTTGATACCTAAATTCAATTCCCTTGAGGAAGTCAATATTGAGAAAATAAGCCCGACAAATCAGGCACATACTTTACAAGCAGATGTCCGTATAGAATCACAGGGCAAAAATCTGGCTGATGTTTTGGCTGATATCGCTGGGGTTAATGTACTACGCACGGGAAACACCATCGCCAAGCCCATGATTAATGGATTATACGGCAATCGTATTATTTTATTGAACCAGGGTACGCGGCACGAAAGCCAGCAATGGGGTTTGGATCATGCTCCGGAAATTGATCCTTTCGGGCATGGGAAAATTTCAATTTTAAAAAATGCCGAAGCACTTCGATATGGTGCTGATGCATTGGCGGGACTTATCGTACTCGAGGATGCGCCAATAGTGCAAAATAAATCCCTTAGTGGGTCCATAAATATGGGAGCGCATAGCAATGGAAAAGGCGGATATTTAAACAGCCAAATCCAAGGCAGGAAAAATCATTTTTCTTATCGCTCCGGGCTAACAGCATTGAAAGCAGGTAGTCTCCGCACTCCTGATTATATCATTGGCAACACTGGTAAGAATGAATTACAGGGTAATGTCCTAGTCCGATACCAACGTCAAAAAAATGATATATCCATTTATGCGAGCCACTTTGGAACCGAACTCGGAATATTCCAAGGTGCCCATACAGCTACAAAAGAGGATATATTTGCACGTATAGCGCATGGAAGACCATTAGAGACATACGATTTCTCCTATTCTATTTTGACGCCTAAACAAAGGGTGAGCCATCAATTGGCGAAACTGACCTATCAGTACCAGATTGATGACAACAGTAAAATACAGACATACTATAGTATACAGCAAAACCATCGTCGTGAATATGATCTTCGCCGGGTGGAATCCGACAATACACCCATGGCTGATATGGTATTGACCACACAACAGATGGAGGCTGTATACCAGACTTCCAATACTCAAGTTGGTATCTTCGGATCCACACAAGTCAACAACAATACAACGGGAACGGGCACAACACCTATTATCCCAAATTTTGACAATCATAATGTTGCCGTATTCGCTAGCCATAAAGTTCCCTATGGCCGCAACTATATTGAATTGGGAGTACGGTATGATTACAAATATTTTGACGCAGCCGGATATCGCTTTGCTTATGACCAAATAGCAGAGGATGGATCGATTCCACATTTTCTTCTCCAGGATCAAAGGAACTTCAATAATGTTTCTGCCGTTCTGGGAAATACTTGGCGCTTAACGCCTGAGTTGCTCTGGAAAAGCAACCTATCCTTAGCTTGGAGAGCGCCTTCTGCCAATGAATTGTATAGCGATGGAATACACCATGGCACAGGAACATATGAAATAGGAAATATTAATTTAAAAAGTGAAAAAGGGCTGAAATGGGTCAATACCTTCACTTATAGCAACAATTGGCTGCATCTCAATGCAGATATTTTCGGCCAACGTATTGCCGACTTTATTTACAGCCAGCCCAACCCCGATTCTGTACGTCAGACTATTCGCGGAACCTTTCCTATTTTTCAATATCAACAGGACAATGCATTATTCTACGGCGTAGATCTGCAAACTGCCATGCAATTGAACCCATCATGGAGTTATGATATTGCTTTCTCTCTTGTTCGCGCCAGAAATGTATCACAAGATAGTTATTTGCCCTATATTCCCGCAGAACGACTTCAGCATGCTGTGAAGTATCAGTTTGCCAGTGAAACACCTCATACAGCTTATATCAAGTTGAAGCATCAATATCAAGCACGTCAGACGCGGTATGAGCCGAATTCAGACTTCGCTCCACCTCCACCGAGTTACCATACTTTTGATGCAATTGCCAGCAGCAATTGGAGATTAAAGGCAGAAAGAAGTTTAGGCATCGTATTATCCGTAGAAAATATATTCGACACTGCATACAAAGACTATTTGGATAGATTTCGGTATTACAGCCACAGCATAGGAAGAAACACAACACTTAAAATTAACTATACATTCTAAAACGATTTATAATCATGAAAAACTACATTTTATTAGCACTTATCAGCGTTTTCACATTTTCGGCATGTACAAAAGAAGATCCAGTACCTGAAGTGGATCAGGAGCAACTAAGCACGGCAACATTGACTTTCACGCCCGTGGAGAAAGAAGTAATTGATGGAAAAACGGTCTACACACCTATCGTAGGAGAAGAAACCAGCAGTATTAAATTTGAAGGTCCTTCTTATAAGCCAGAAGTCGGCGCACATTTACACTTGCATGTGGGTGAGACATATAAATTAGAGTTAAAGACGACAGACTTCTATGGTCGTGAATCCCAACAAACATTTTTGAATCGCGCGGATAATCATCAGGCCTTTTTATTGGGAGCAGACGACAGCGTATTGGATTTTGAATACGGTGACGAAAATAATGTAGGAATCACGGCATATATTACCGTTAAAAAAGCAAGCAACACGCTGCAATTGAACTATATTATGCGTCATTTGAGTTCCAACGCCAAACAACAACTTAAAGCATCAGATTGGAACAACAGTTCCATCAAATTAGGTGAGGTTGACCTGGACTTACGCTTTGATGCGCATCTTGTGGAAGAAGATCACGAACATTAATATTAAAAACTAATTTGAGTTTCGCTTAAAAATTATATTTTTGCGGGATACACCTGCGTAGTTCAATGGATAGAATATCAGATTCCGGTTCTGCCGATGTGGGTTCGACTCCCGCCGCGGGTACATACATAGCCTTCTTAGTTAACTAAGGGGGCTTTTTTAATTTTGTAGGAACTGAATAGACTGTGGGAAAAGAGGTCGTTTTGGCTAATCTATATTAAATAAGAAAGCCTAAGAAATTCGAGCGAATTCTTAGGCTCCTAAAAACCTCTTTCGAGGTAAATCAACCTAAACCTTATGCAAAGGTAAGTAATTGATATTGTATATACCAAATGTTATTTTGTCGACAAATAAAATTATTACCTATAAGTTTATAAACTGCTACTTTCTAAGCAGAAAAAAAAGGTTTTCAAACGGGGAGAATGAAAACCTTCGATAACCAATTATAAACCTAAATTATGATGACACAAAGATAGTGTACTTTATACACTTTTACAAATACTTTCCGAAAAAAAAATTACATCTATTATATTTTTGATAATTGCACACTTGTAAACAATTAAATTTACATAAAAATTTCACCTATAGATATGAAATTGCAAATGGCTTTTTTTTCATTTTATGAGCTAGTTTCAATGGTTTTAGCTATCAACCTATCGCAATAGACCAATCAATAATAGCAGGAATAATCACTTTTATATTGCATTGTAACATTTTAATTACATCATAAAATTATTGATTTTTTGCTTCTATTTAAAATCATCCCAGCACTAGACCTTCTCCTCTACTTTGCGTATTTTTGTAAAAAACTAAAATATGTTTACAGGTATTATCGAAACACTGGGCGTCGTAAAATCGATTCAACGCGATCAGTCTAATATACATTTTCATATAGAGTCGGCAATCTCCAACGAACTAAAGATTGACCAGAGTGTATCGCACAATGGCGTGTGTCTGACTGTCGTGGATGTGCAAGGCAATCAACATGTGGTAACTGCTATCGACGAGACATTACAAAAAACAAACCTAGGTGCTTTGAATCCTGGAGATATTGTCAATTTAGAACGCTGTACACAAGCTAATGGTAGATTTGACGGTCATATCGTACAAGGGCACGTCGATCAGACTGCAGTATGTATCGAGCGTATCGATCAAAATGGCAGCTGGTTATTCACTTTTCAATACGATTCTTCTCAAAATAATATAACCGTAGAAAAAGGATCAATCACTGTCAATGGTATCAGCCTGACCGTAGTGAACTCACAAAACGACCGATTTTCTGTGGCGATAATTCCGTACACCATTGAACATACCAATCTACAGCAGGTACAGGTAGGTACGACGGTCAATATAGAATTTGATATTGTCGGAAAGTATATTGCAAAATTAATGGCTCTTAGAAATTAAGAGCCATTAATTTTATTCGAGATAACTACCCTGCCGCATCAGCAGCGCACGATACTTATTAAATACAGCTGATTTGGATATAAACCCAAGATAATTACCATTATTGTCAATAACTGGCAATATCCAGACATCCTCCCTATTCATTTTTTTCATCACGATATCCATATTTTCATTGACATTTATGATATCGTTCGGCTTTTGGGCCAAAGTTGCAAAATTTCGGTTTGCGCCTTCTTCTTCACCCAATAATATCGCAAACAAGCGTTCACTGTATATGATTCCCAAAAATTTGCCGTCAGCCTCTACGATCGGAAATATGTTACGTTTGGAATGTATAATATCTTTTTTACGCTCTGTCGGTGTTTCTTGCGGGCTAAGTTTAATAAAATTGGTCTCAATCACATAGCGCAGCTTCATCATACTCAAGACAGAGCGATCCTTATCTTCATAAGAAATTAAATCACCTGATTCGGCCAGTACCTTGGTGTAAATAGAATGATGCATACCATTGCGATTGATCAGGTATGAGATAGAAGTAACTATCATCAGCGGCACCATCAAGGCATAACTTCCCGTTACCTCAGCAATCAAAAACACCCCCGTCAAAGGCGCATGCATAATACCACTCAACGCCGCAGCCATACCAGCCATCACAAAATTAGGCACATTAAGTTGCATCAATCCTGTCATGTTAATACCATAGGCAAAGGCAAAGCCCAGCAAGCCCCCCATCACCAAACTTGGACCAAATACACCACCATTACCGCCACTATTCACGGTAACCAAAGCTGCCAGCGATTTGGCAAATAATGTAAGAACCGTATAAGCAACAATCACCCAACCAATATCACGGTAGTCCGCAAATAAACTATTTTTCACAATCGCATTGAACTGTCCATCTAACAGTTGCTGAATAGTCAAATACCCTTCACCATACAGTGCTGGAAATATAAATATCAATACACCCAAGGATAAGCCACTCACCCATACCCGCATATAAGGGCTATGGATATTGCTATATAATTTCTTGATATACTGACTGAATTTCGAAAAATAAATGGTGTACAGACCTACGATTACCGCCAATAAAATATAGAATAAGAGTGCGTTTACCTCCCAACCTGTGACACTCGTATAGAACAGTGGCTCGCTGTATAATATTTTGGAAACTACAGCGGCCAACGCAGATGATATCAATAATGGAATCAATACTGGGATAGAAAACTCAGTAAGCAGGATTTCTATGGAAAAGATCATTCCGGCAATTGGGCTATTAAATGCCCCTGATATACCAGCAGACGCACCACAAGCGAGCAACATAGTTACTTCTTTATAGCTCAATCCGAAAAAACGACCAATGTTGGAGCCTATTGCCGCACCACTATGCGCTATAGGTGCTTCCAGTCCGGAGGAACCACCAAATCCTACTGTCAGCGCGGAAGTCACAATTTGGGAGTACACATTATGCGGCTCGATACGGCTTGATTTACGCGATATAGCATAGATGATCGGTGTTATTCCATGCTCAAATTTCTTTCCTCGTAATACTTTTCTTAAATATATCACTGAAAGCAATATCCCTATCAAGGGAAATATCAAATACAACGAATACTTATAATGCCAATCAATATCGTCTTGTAAAAAGGAAGCAATCCAATGGGTAAGCCCTTTCAGCAAGGAAGCCGCGATGCCACCTACGATACCCACCACAAAAGCCAGAATAATGATAAAATTTCGATTCGAAACTTTCTGCATTCTCCACTTATTCAACTGCTGTAACTTAACTGAAAATCTTTTCATCGTATCTCCTATAAATCAAATCCCATTACTTCCTTCTTTTTCTTAGACTTGAAACGTTCGGGTATGATATCTAAAATTTCTTTTATGAGTGTATGTACGGCTTGTTTTTTCACGAAATTTTGTGTGGTCACCACCGATATTTCACGTACCGGCTCTGGCGATTTGAAATAACGAACATGTGCAATTTCGTCCTCATTGTAATTTCGGATACTCATCTCGGGCAATATGGTCACACCAGAATTGATATCGACCATACGTTTGAGCGTTTCCACTGATCCGGTATTGTATTCAAAAGTGCCTTCTAAACCATAATTATGTTTATAATTGCAGATGTTCAATACCTGTCCACGCATACAGTGTCCTTCATTGAGCAGCCACAATTTTTCTTCACCAATATCCTCCGTGCTCAAAGATTTCTTTTGGTACAGGGCGCTTTTTTCAGAAACATAAGCCACAAAGGTTTCGTAGAAAATCGGAGTTTCCACGATACTGGATTCGCTCAAAGGCGTCGACAGTATCCCACAGTCCAGGGACCCCTGTTTCAACTCATGCACGATACGTTCGGTTGTGTATTCCCAAATCTGCAGCTTTACCTTTGGGTATTTTTTTAAAAACACCGTTATCACATCCGGCAGCAGATATGGTGCGACCGTCGGAATGACACCTACTCGAAGTTCTCCCTCTAGCTCTCCTTTTTTTACTTGTAAAATTTCGTTGATCTTTTGGCTTTCTATTAATACCGTACGAGCTTGCTCAATGATTTTAAGTCCTACTTCTGTAGGCACCACCGGTTGACGACTTCGATCAAATATTTTAACCCCTAGAGATTCCTCCAATTTTTGGATCTGCATACTCAAAGTGGGCTGAGTTACAAAACACTTCTCCGCAGCAGCAACAAAACTTCTATAAGTATCCACTGCGACAATATATTCCAATTGAACTAAAGTCATCGTATAAATTTTTATTATACAAAGATAGAAAAGATATAAGCAAAACCGGACTCGAATGGGTATTAATGTCACACAAAAACTCCCTAAAGCTTAGAAAGAATTAGTATTTTTGAGAAAATCGAATTGAGTATGAAATTAAATCTTAAATCAGCAGTTTTGATTGCCCTTCTTATGGGTTCAGCCTCGGTATTCACGGCCTCCATACCCGATGAAGGTATGTTTCCATTGAGCGAATTGAGTCGTGCAGGCTTGAAGAAAGCGGGTCTAAAAATTAATGAAAAAGACATTTATAATCCAGGTCAGATCGGGTTAGTTGACGCCTTGGTGCAAGTATCAGGATGTTCGGGTTCTTTTGTATCGCCCAATGGCCTAATCATTACCAACCATCACTGTGCTTTCAGCGCGGTGCAACTGGCTTCTACGCCTGCTAATAATTATTTAGAAAATGGCTTTGTGGCAAGTTCGCAAGAAAAAGAAATCGAAGCCAAAGGTCTCACCATTCGTATCACAGATTCATACGAAGATGTTTCCACGCGCATATTAAATGCAGTAGCTAATATTTCAGATCCCATCGAACGCATTAATACCATCACAAAATTGCGTCAGGACATAGCCCGCGAAGCGGAAGCTAAAGACCCCAGCATAAAAGCAGAAGTATCGGAAATGTTTATCGGTAAGTCCTATGTTCTTTTCCGCTATAAAACTATCGAAGATGTACGTTTAGTATATATCCCTCGTCAAGATATTGGCGAATTTGGTGGAGAGACGGACAACTGGGTATGGCCACGCCATACAGGTGACTTCTCCTTCTTACGTGCCTATGTAGCGCCGGACGGCAAACCTGCCAAATATTCAAAAGACAATATTCCTTATCAACCCAAAAAACATTTAAAAGTAAATCCAAAGGGTGTCGAGGAAAATGACTTTGTTTTTATTCTAGGGTATCCGGGTCGCACATTTAGACACAGACCGGCTCAATTCATCGCATACCAACAGCAATTTTTGCTACCTTATGTTTCTGAACTTTATGATTTTCAGAATCAACAAATGGCTCTAGCCGGAAAGAACGATAAAGCCACAGAATTGGCCTTAGCCACACGCATCAAAAGAAATGCGAACGTAATGAAAAATTACCGTGGAAAACTTAAAGGCTTACGAAATATTGATCTGATTACCACGAAGAAAAAAGAAGATCAGGAATTGGCTAACTTCATCACTAGCAAGCCAGAGCTCAAATCAAAATATGGCAATTTGATGCAGGATATTGACGCACATTATCAATTGGTTTTCTCTGATGCTCTGCGTGAACTTTGGTTCAACAACCTGTATACCGGCATACGTACTATGCATGTAGCCAGTCTAATTAACTCGTTCAAAAAAGCTGTAGCCAATCATAAAAGCGATAGCGAAAGACAACAGTTTTTCGACTTGAATATAGCCAATGTCAAAAAACAGCTGGACGCTGTCTACGAAAGCTATAATGTCACTGCAGACAAAGCTATTGCTGCACGTATGTTTGCTGACGCGATGGCACTGACAGGTCATCACCGCATCCAAACGATACAGAAAAAGAATTTTGCAGATGCTACACAAGCGGTTTCTTATATTGAGCAAACGATCAACGAGTCGAAGTTAAATTCTGCAGATGGGCTATATGCTTCAGTATTGAAAGATGCAAAATCTCTATTGAATTATTCGGATGAAGCATTAAAAATCCAACTACAGCTTAACGAAGAATATACAACATACCGCGAAGAGTTAAAGCGTCGTGAAGGCGTCCTTAATCGCCTGATGGGTGATTATGTAGCAGTGAAAGAAGTTTTCCAAGCGAAAAACTTTATTCCTGATGCCAATTCTACATTGCGTCTGACATATGGTAATATCAAAGGATACAGTCCGGCAGATGCTACGTATATGGCTCCTTTCACTACCGTGAAAGGTTTGCTAGAAAAGGGTAATTCTGGAGATCCTGAATTTAAATATCCTCAACCTATTCAGGAAGCTTGGCTAGCCAAAAACTTTGGTCCTTATACCCGCAAAGGAACGGATGATGTACCAGTAAACATTCTTTATAATATGGATACAACAGGCGGTAATTCGGGATCACCGATTATGAACGCTTATGGAGAATTGATTGGTGTGAATTTCGACCGCTCGTATGATGCCACCATCAATGACTTCGCTTGGAACGAAAGTTACAGCCGTTCAATAGGTGTGGATATTCGCTATGTACTGTGGATCGCTGACAAGATCGACAACGCACAGTTTATCATCAAAGAAATGGGAATTTAAAATTAAAGAGGTGCTCAACGCACCTCTTATCATATTACAAAAAAACTTAATTACACATGAGGCATTTACTTACAGCGATCAGCATATTTATAGCATGTACCACCTTCGCACAGACGAAGATTTCAAATGATCAAGCCTTAAAAAAAATCAAGAAAACAGGCGTACAACTGCTGGATGTTCGTACGGAAAATGAGTACGATCTGAATCATATTCCCAATGCGATAAATATCAATTGGAACAAGCAGGATCAGTTTGCCGAAATCAGCAATAAGCTCAATAAAAAGAAGCCAGTTTATTTGTACTGCAAATCCGGCAATCGCTCTGCAAAAGCTGCAAAATATCTTACCGAACAAGGATTTCGAGTATTCGACATCCAAGGTGGAGTCATCGACTGGCAAAAATCCAATCTGCCTTTGGTCACTACAGAAGAAGAATTAACAAATCTGACTCTCAAAGAATTTAAAGCTTTCATTAAATACCACCCAAAAGTACTGGTAGATTTTTATGCCGACTGGTGTGTGCCTTGCAAAGAGATGGCCCCTATCATTGCTGATGTGGCTTCACAACATAAAGACACCGTGAAAGTCCTTAAAATAAATACCGATCTGAATAAGACACTGGTCAAACAAATGGGCATTTCGGGCATACCGCAAATTTCGATCTATAAATTTGGAAAAGAAACGTGGACTACAACCGGACTAACTGATCTAGAAACTCTACAAAAAGCTATCAATTAATATGAATACGTATACCCTAATCATAGCCTCCATATTTGGTATCACCGCGATAATATTAGGTGCATTTGGCGCGCATTTGTTCAAAAAGAAAATTTCAGCCGATAAATTAGCTTCTTTTGAAGTGGGTGTTCGTTATCAGATGTATTCCGCGCTGACGTTACTCATTTTAGGTTTTCAGTTGGATTTTGACCTCTACAGCGAGCGCCTTGCGATTTACGCAATCACACTAGGCACTCTACTTTTCTCCTGCAGCATTTATTTCCTATCTTTTGCCGATTATTGGAAAAAGAATTTGAAGTTTATCGGCCCTATCACTCCCCTAGGCGGATTGCTGATGATTATTGGTTGGGCTTCGTTTATGACATCTTTCTTCAACGCATCTTAATTTTTTAGCATGAAATACTTAACTTTAGGTAGACGATTCGCTAATCATTATGAACCAGTTATCTAAAGAAACAGCTCAAGAATTAATTAATACACTGGAAAAGAGATTTTTAAAATTCACAACTCGCCATCCAAATATAGATTGGGAAAGCGTAAAAGAGAAACTTCAAAATAACCCTTCCAAATTACTCACGATTTACAAAATGGAGGAAACAGGAGGTGAACCTGATGTTATTGGTAAAGATGAGGTTACGCAAGAAATTATTTTTGCTGATTGCGTGGCCGAAAGTCCCAAAGGACGCAGAAGTGTGTGCTATGACCACGAGGCATTGGAATCCAGAAAGCAGTACAAACCCGAAAATTCAGCAGTGCATATGGCCGAAGAAATAGGCATTGAATTGATGGATGAAGAACAGTATCAT
This sequence comes from Sphingobacterium alimentarium, assembly GCF_004342685.1. Taxonomy (GTDB): domain Bacteria; phylum Bacteroidota; class Bacteroidia; order Sphingobacteriales; family Sphingobacteriaceae; genus Sphingobacterium; species Sphingobacterium alimentarium. The sequence continues at coordinate 13,874 of NZ_SMBZ01000008.1, read as the reverse complement.
GCGTTCCAGCAACTCGGGGAGTTTGATTTAAAAACTTCCAGTTGGATTAAGACGCCCGTTGCTATCCGGGCCAAAGGCGGTGCATTATTTGGAGATCGTCGTTTTGGACGCGTATTTACCTACCACAATGGGGCCGAATCCTATTACGGTGTTCGGGGTTTTAGAGGGATTTTGAAGATTTAATGACGATTAATCCCCACACTATTGGATTTAGATTGTTAGTATTAAAACTACTGTATTTCAAATGGAATCAGTAAATTGACATAACATCTAAAAAACGAACCTATAATGATATTTAAAAAAATGGGCCTAACGGCTCTTAGTAAAATAAAAATTGCGACTTTATTATTCTCTGTTCTTGTTTTGATGCTCCTTACCAATCTCCAAGAGCGCTCGACCATAAAACGACTGAACAATGCAGTCACTTCTATTTATGAAGACAGAGTAGTGGTGGGAAATTACATATTGACACTTTCAAACGATATGGAAGAAGTGATTCATGTTCTCCAATCGAATGCGCCCAATAAAGCCCAGATTACCAAAGCAGCACTTGCGGAAATAGATTCCCTCACCACATTGTACGACAAGACCTACCTCACCGAAACTGAGCAGATAAATTTTCAAAAATTCAAAGAGCTATGTCAAGACATTAAGAAAGACATTCAACAATCCAAGCCCGAAACAGCATTAGCGACAAGCTTGGAAGCACAAAAAATACTGAAAATTTTATCTTCCATTCAAGTTGATGAAGGGAAAAATAAACTTGAAGAAGTCTTGAGTATTACCAATACGAGAAGTTTCCTCTCCTACCTAGAGATTGTGACTATTATTGTTATATCGATATTGATACAAAAAATAATACTTTCCACAAAGCCGCTCGTCATCCCAAAAACCAAAGATAGCCATCATTTGAATTAAGCATTAATACATAACGGATTAGTATAATTTTATTAATTACTGCATATTTGTATCTTAGCAACATACATTTGCCATAATTGAAAAACACCATGAGTAAAATATCTATTTTATATGTAGATGACGAAGAGAATAATTTAGTTTCCTTCAAGGCTAATTTTCGGATGAAATACAATATTCATACGGCTATTAGTGGAAATGAAGCTATTGAAATTATTAAGAAAACGCCTATTGAAATCATCATCACAGACCAAAGAATGCCCGAGATGACTGGCGTAGAGTTTTTAGAAAAAGTGATTGAGATTAATCCTGAGCCAATGCGCATTTTATTGACAGGATATACCGATATGACGGCTGTCATAGACGCTGTTAATAAAGGGAAAATATTCCACTACTTAACGAAGCCTTGGAATGCAAATGAATTGGATGAGACCATTCAGAAAGCTTACGAAATATATGCTGACAGGAAATCAACACTAGACAAATTTTCAAGTTTAGAAGATTCTAATGAGCAATTGGAATTTCTATTAAGACAGAAATTATTATCGTAAATGCTATTTACTAGGAATGTACAATGTAAATTTTGTGCCTTTTCCTAATTCGGATTCCACTTCTACTTTTCCATTAATTTTTATCAACGCACTATTTACATTATACAGGCCAAAGCCCATGCCTTGAGCCTGGTGGCTGGCCCTGTAGAATAATTTAAAAATATCCTCGACAGATTCATTGGCGATACCTATCCCATTGTCTTCCACGATGATCGTAGCCATACCCTTGGCTACTTTGAATTGTGCTTTGATGTATTTGTCTTTTGCGTCAAGCTTTTGATATTTAAATGCATTGCTCAGCAAATTGTGCAATATAAGTTCGAGTAAGGATAAATCACTTTTGAACAAAGAATTCTGTTCTACCGTTATGCTAAGATTCACCTTATTCTCTTCAATAGAAATTTTATAGAATTCATTAATCGAGTCAGCGACCTCATGGAAGTCTATTTCTTTCAACAGTAATTCTCCTCTGCGCAGCAGATAATAATCTTTGAGGCTGTCAATGTATTGATCCAATTTCAATACAGATCCCTGCATCAGCAGTAGAAGTTCATGAATAGGCTTAACTTGATCGTAACCCAATGCATAGCTAATGGCTGAGAGCACTCCTGCCAGTGGATCACGCATATCATGACTGATGCTATAGGCGAACTTATCCAATTCATCGTAGGCTTTCTGTAGCTCTTCATTTTTTATATCTAACAAGGATGTGGCTATATAAAATTTATTTGCTTCCTCTATCGAAGAAATAATATCCTCATTCAACCACGGTTTGCGCACAAACTTAAATATGTTACCCTTATTGATGGCATTGACGACTACATTCATATCCGCATAAGCGGTCAGAAGTATACGAATAGGACGTGGATATAGCTTCTTAATTCTTGACAGAAAATCGACACCCAGCTCATGGGGCATGCGATGATCACAAAAAATAATTCTGATATTAGGATTCTCTGCCAATATCTTCTCTGCTTCGATGGTATCCGAAGCCGTATGAATTGTATAATCTAACCTGAAATTAGCCTTGAATCCCAAAAGATTATTTAATTCATCATCTACATACAAAATCTCTACTTTATCCATATCCATCCAATTTCTATTCAGTGTGCCTCATAGGTATAATGATATTAAAGGTAGTGCCCACTCCTACTTCTGATTCCACCAAAATCCTGCCATTATGTTTTTCTACAGTTTTATATGCTATTGACATACCCAATCCCGTGCCTTCGCCCACATCTTTGGTCGTAAAGAAAGGTTCAAAGATTTTGTCTTTCACATGCTCTGGAATTCCAATACCATTATCGGTTATTTTAATAAATATAGAAGAATCCGTCTCAAATATACCTGTTTCGATGACTAAATGTCCCCCAATACTTTCCCCAAATTTTTTATCTATCGCGTAAATCGCATTTGAAAGTATATTTAAGAAGACTTGATTTAATTTTCCGGCATAGCACTCAATTAAAGGGATGTCTCCATACTGTTTGTGTACATCAATTTTATCTTTAACCAAGCTATTTAAAATCACCATTGTAGAATCGACCCCTTCATTGATATCAGCAAATTTTAGGGTATCTTCATCCACTCGTGAAAATACACGTAAACTTTTTACAATTTCAGCGGTACGGCTAGCTCCCTCATGCATACCTTTCAGTAAAAATTCCACTTCCGTCTTGACATAATCAATGTCCATATCACCTTTATAGTCAGCGATCCACTTCATCTTTTCTTCAGTAGTAAGTTCGGTATTGAGAGCCAGTTTTTCGAATTCGGCAATAGCTTCCCAGATCATGTCAATATCTCTTCTCAATGGAGCGACATTGGCAGTCACGAAATTAATAGGATTATTGATTTCATGAGCTACCCCGGCTGTCAATTGTCCTAAAGAAGCCATTTTTTCAGCTTCTACCAGCTGACTTTGTGTGTCCTTCAGATGTTGTAATGCTGCCGTTAAGGAATCATTGGCCGTCGTCAGATCTTTGGTTCGCTCCTGCACATTACGCTCCAATTCGATATTCTGCATGCGTATCAAATGTTCATTCTCCATTAAGATTTGCATTGCTTTGGCTTGTGACTCTTCTTTCTCTTTGCGGTAGATATTGATTTTGTCGGCCAACGCAAATGACAACAATAATGCCTCGATAGATACCCCTATTTGGACAGAATGAAATGTGAATTTATTATAGGATAAGATGCCGTAATCTTTCAACACATATACGATTACACTCCCCAAAAATATTCCCCAAGCGATTAAAAATAATTTTGCAGACTTGTTTCCATTTTTGAGCGCAATAAACCCGATTATCAATACTACGATAGAACCTAAACCTGCCACAAAATTTATAATCTCGTAGCTCAATCCCGGAAAGCCAGCAATCAAAAGTACTATAGCAATGAGATCGCCGAGGAGTATAGTATTCAATGACCAATTCACGCGTCGGTGAAGGCTCTTTGTATTTAAAAATGATTTAATAAACAGTATAGAAGCAATTCCCGACATCGCCCCCGCAAAAGCAACGAATTTGACATTTGATAATATAGGAGAACCTATGAGACGTGGAAAAAATCCTAGAATGGCAACTTGAACTACGGCAACCCAAAAGATGTAGTGCACAAAGGCCAGGTAGTGATTATCCCTTACACCTAAAAAGATAAATAGGTTGTACAACAACACCATCAACATGATACCAATAAAAAAACCGGAACTCAAATCATAAGTGAGTATCTGGCTTACAATCGGTTTTTCTGCACAAATCGAGACCGGAAGCAATAATTGTTTCACACTATTCACTTTGATATAGCAGGTCACGGTATCTTTGTGTGGAACAAACAAATCAAACGTATAAAATTGATGCTCCACCGCTCTTTCTTTAAGATCACCGTTAATATCAAATTCTACACTGTCTATCTGCCCGTTTACAACCTTGTATAACTTAACCCGGTCAATGGATGGATTAGAAATGTTTAATATTAAATGATCATGGGGTATCTCATTCACAAACTGAAATTTCACCCAATTATTGAAATTATTAACTCCTAAATTAGGAACATCACTTGTACTTTGCTTGAACAGTGAATCACTTTGAAGAATATCTTCAAAAGTTAAATTATTAGAAGAATCTTGAAAAACATGAAGATACGAACCCACATACCTATCGCCACTCATACTCCCAATCCTTAATACAGGCTGGGTAGCATGTAAAGCGGTGATGGAAAGAAAAAATATCAAACTTACTATAAATCGCATTTTTAAACGCATAATCTAGTTATTATACATCGAATTGTTTCTCAACACTTCATCTATATCAAAATAGCATCTACCCGAAACTACATCTTCACCCAATAATATTTTGCGGGTCACATCAGTAGTAACCGCTCCCCCCATGGTCACCGAAGAAGCTAATTGAGGCCAAGAACGTATAGATTTACCCATAGCCCCAAAAGAATCCAGCATCCTCGCGGATAGATTCTCCACATTCACGATTTGCTTTACCAGATTCATGCGATCTTCTCCTGATAGATTGTCTAATGAATGCACCTCTGCTTCATATATTAACCCATGAAGGATTGGATAGTTTTCATTTATATCATAACGCTCGACATCCAACATACATTTGTCATTCGTTTCCATAATTACAGGAATACGGAACTTTTTAGCCGCTATTCGGCTATTTATTTTTATATCTAGACCGTCACACACTTCCACGAGTACATCCAATTTGGAGGTGCCTAACATAAAGTCCTCCATATTTTGATCTGTCAACCCTTCTTGATAAATTTTCACATCTATAAAAGGATCAATTTCGGCGATTTCTCGTGCCGCAATGACGGTTTTATTTATATTAAGATTGTGTATACCTGTTCGTATACGGTTCAAATTACTTAATTCCGCTGTATCAAAATCTGCCAGTTTGATGGTACCGCAAATACGTTCCATCGCCATCGTTAATGCAATGGATTGCCCCACGGACAGCCCAATAATTCCTACAGTCTTAGTCCGTAGAATGTCCTGCTCCTCTTTTGTAATCTTTAGCTGATTTCTGTTCGTCCTTACCGACACAAATTCTTCTTCATAGAGTGTATGTACCAAACGCTTGCTCCATGGATAATAAACCCATAAGCCATACTCCTCCATATTCCTTCCCTGCAGATGAGTTCGAATAGCTTCATTCATTTCCGCTATTGAAAAATTGACAGCTGGAAATTTAATTTTTATTAACTCTTCCAGTTGGGTATATATCGTATCAAACTTCTGAATAGATTTATCGTTTAAAAGAACATCAATTTTCCTTTGATCTTCCGGCTGACCAATTTGCAGGATTTCAGCTTTAAAAGAATTTTCCATTAATTTAGATTATAATTACAGTGCAGAAAGACTATAAGAAACTGAGATCCTCCTGAGACACACTATGGATGGTTGGTTTCCGCAGGCTTTGAATGACTTTATTGATATCCCATTTGTCCAGATGCTCAATTTCTGCTTTATACTCGATCTCAATTTCTCTTTTCCGGAGAATTTCGACTTTAGTGACATCCAGATTATTTCGAATTTTAAATATGGAATCGCGCTCTTCGGGATCAGCAATAGGCAGATTCTTCACATCTTCTAAAATCATCGAAGTCGCTAATAAATCTAATTTGGGATAATAAAATGTACCATTGTTGCCCACGCTATTTTCTAGCCTATAACCTACAGATTCAGCCATTTTTACGGTGTACGGCGCACACAGCGCAAACAAGGAATTTAGGCCAATTTGTGTCGAGATAGCTACTGCGGCACGGGTCAAAAAGATACTTCCCACTCCATATCCAGCGATTTCTCGGGAATTCCATAAGCCACATACCTCACCTGTACCCGTTTGCGAATGCTGCCATACCAGATCAAAAATCTTAGGGTCCATTTTGCCCGTAGCCTCTTCGATAGGCAATAATTGTGACCCTCCAGCTACGTGCACCCGAGCACCTCCATATACGGACTCTCCATCGAGAGATTCTACAATCAAAACGAAGGCAGCAGGATTGTACATCCACTCATCTTTGGATGAGGTCACCTTTTTAACGCCTATAGATGTCAGCACATGAGCGTGCCCTTCTATAAATTTTTCACACGTTTTTGGGTCATCTATCGCTCTGAAAGCTCTTAATCGAACTACAGGTCGACCATCTTTAAATACTAAAGCCACTTTATAAAGCAATTAAATGTAAAAAAATATTTATGTTCGTTTTGCAAAGGTATTCGGTTTAAAATGGATTATTGGGACTCATCACTGATATATTCATCCAAAATCTTATAAATACCCTCTCTATCTATTGGTTTGGTTATATAATCCTTTATAAAATTATACTCTCTATAATTTGATCTATCCAATGGACTTTTTGAAGAGCTCACTATGTAAACATGGCTATTATGGATAAATTCAAATTTATAATTCATTAAATTATCAATTAGCTCCCAACCATTCATAATGGGCATATTTATATCAATAAAAATCAGATTAGGATGAAAACTTGGTTCATCTTTGGTTGAAACAAAATAATCCAATGCCTTCTTGCCATCCGAAAAAAGCTGAACCTCAATTTTTCTAGCCGGATACTCCTCTAGAAATCTTTTAAATAAAAAACAGAAGATTGCATTATCTTCTACCAGCGCAACACGCATAAAATTTGATAGATTTACAACCTACATTCCATCTTTAAGAGGCATTATATTATGTTGTAAAACGAATCACTCCCTTTTAGAAATTAAAGCAAAAGGAATAATGCATTACATATAATCTCTCCTATTTAAAAGACTGTAGATTTTGAGATTAGATCAAAAAAAATCTAAATATGTTTTTCATAAATAGTCGGACCAAACCCATAGCTACAGGCTTCTAGTCCTTCGCAATTTACAAAAACTTTTGGTTTGGCAAACACTTTAATATATTTTTAAACACTACCAAACGGGTAAAAATTTTTTTAGTCAATAAAAATCTATAACACACTGTTTATCAGTATGTATTTTTGAATTTACAAAAACCTACCTCCCCCTATTTTAGAATAATTCGGTTTGTATAGCGGGAGGTTTTTTCTTTTTGTGGATTTTGACATAGGTTCTCCTGCAATTTTCCACCATCCAAAATAGCTCTAGATAGCTGATAAGGTGGATTCGAATAAGAGCAGCCATGGTGGAGAATGCCTTTTTGCTTTACGATCTCACTCTTAAGACCTGCAATAGTAATTGGGCGATCAAGGTACACCAAATCTGTGTTTTGATGCCGTTTTCGGTTTCTGAATAAAAGTAATGTAACTGGAAATTTTGCTTTAACCCAGATTACGCAATTCGGTTAACCGTTAACGTAACCGTAAATATATAAACTTATATAATTGCTGAATATTTAAATCACTAATTATACGACATTCTTCGATTAGGCTGGTTTACCAATGGTTATGCGATAAAAATAGAAATTAATTTATAATTAACCAAACAATACTTGATGTAAGGAAAAATTTGAGGGTACGCTAGCGTTGTAAAGAATAGAAGCAACTTCCTTACAAATCTTGCGCGATAGCGTATCCTGCTGCCCATGCCCATTGAAAATTGTACCCGCCTAGCCAGCCTGTGATGTCTACAGCCTCTCCACCGAAGTATAGGCCAGGATTTTTCTTAGACTCTAATGTTTTGGGATTGAGTTCATGTGTAGCTATACCTCCGCGCATCACTTCCGCTTTGTCGTAGCCTTTATCGCCTGCAGCTTTTACTTTAAACTTGTGGATGGTATCAATTATTAATTTTGCATCAGCTTTGCTCAATGAGGCGATTTTAATATCGAGAGGAAGATATTTGCCCAAGGCATCGACCATTTTTTTGGTAAAATAATCATTGAGAATTTGTCCCACCAAGCGCTTGCCCCCACTGTTTCGCTCGTGCTTGATGATATCTTCGAGGCTAAATTTTGGCAGCAAATCCATAGTGAATATTTCACCAGCGCGCCAATAAGATGAGATTTGCAAAATAGCTGGACCGCTTAATCCCCAATGCGTAAAAAGGATGTTCTCTTCAAAAGATATACGATCGTTGTACACGCGCGCAAAAACAGAATTACCGGACAAGGAAGCATACCATTCCGCATCTTTACCCGTGATAGTTAGAGGTACCAAAGCCGGTGCGGTTTGCATTATTTCCATATCAAATTGGCAAGCTGCCCGAATCGCAAAATCCGAAGCACCCAATTTGTGTACTGGGAGACCTCCCGAAGCAAATACGATTTTTGGAGCATTTAATTTTTCTTCTCTCCCATTTCTTTCTACCGAAAGCTCGTAGCCATCATCTATCTTTTGCACCGCTTTGACCAAAGTATTCAACCACAAGTCCTGACCCGTGTCGAACAGCAATTTGGTGAAGGTAGCGACGATATCTTTAGCTTTATTCGATGTGGGAAAAAGTTGGCCGAGTGTTTTTTCTTGTGGTTTTATTCCTCCAAAATTTTGGAAAAAGTCAATGGTATCTGTTACTGACCATTGCGCAAATACCGCATTCAGAAATTTAGGATTTTCAGACACAAAATTCTCTAAGCTCGTACCCATATTGGTATAATTACAACGGCCTCCTCCTGATATCAGAATCTTAGCGCCAGGTTTGTCATTGCGTTCAAGCAGTAATGTCTTTTTCCCTAACAAGCCCGCCTGTGCTGCGCACATCAATCCACATGCTCCTGCCCCAATAATTATTGCGTCGTATTTTACCAATGTTTTCTGAATTAATCACCAAAGATAGGTCCTCTTCCTAAATAGGACAAATTAAATAAATGAAAATCCCGAAACCTTGCAGCTTCGGGATTTTTATTAATATTTTGTTGAAATTAATTCGCCGGCTACGGGAACTGTTCTCCGCTCCCGCCACGATATATCTCCCAATTCAAGAATGCGAATCACATCGCGTGCTTCTTCAGGCTTGATGAATAAGGATTCCTCACCACGCAAAGTAGCGACTATATTTTTATAAAAATCCTGACCTGTCCCAATCTCACTCAAAACATATTCGTGCACATCGTCCCCATTTTCTAACAGAGAAAGCGACCCTTGAATATCCGCAGACTCTACACCCCAATCGGGCTTGGCTTCTGGTCGTATGCCCGCACGCAACAAGTTTTCCTGAGGATCCACGCCGCTCTTCACAAAAGAACCATTCATCCCATAGATCGCAAAGCGTGGTGTCGGTTCTTTGGCCAGCATTTGTCCTTTCAAGGTTACCTTTAATCGTGGATAAGACAAGATGTACTCGAAATCATCTACAGCAGAGGCTCCATCACGCTGTGCCCTTAAATCTGCAAAAACATAGTCCGGATGACCAAATAACTGCAAAGCTTGATCAATTAAGTGCGCTCCCAGATCGTAATGTATTCCTGAACCCGGCAAATTCTGTTCACGCCAAGCTCCTTCTCTCAAGAAATTACGGAAGCGATCGAATCGGGCTTCATAACTCACCACACGTCCCAATCTACCCTCTGCCAATACACGTTTTACAGTTTTATAATCCGAATGGAATCTCGCATTGTGATGAACGGACAAAAGTAAACCTTTTGATTTGGCTAATGCAATTAACTCGTCAGCTTCGGCGGTAGTATTGGTAAATGGCTTTTCTACCACCACATGCTTTCCCGCTTCCAACGCTTGTTTTGTCAAACTATAGTGCACATCATTCGAAGTGGCCACAACAACAATATCTACTTCCGGGTCATTGATAATATCATCAGCAGATAATACACCGACTGCAGCAGGATAACGTTCCGCCAACATTTTTTGCTGATCCGCTTTACGCGCAGTCACTTTATATAATTCTAAATTTGGATTGCTTGCGATAAAAGGAGCATGAAATACATGTCCTCCTATTGAAAACCCAATCAATCCTACTTTGTATCTTTTCATACTCAATTATTAGGGCTTATAAGAGGCTAAATATACTTAGCACACGGCTCAAAAAAAAATAATCTAACCAATTTCTTGGTTAGATTATTCAAATATTAAATGGTTTTTTGAAAATTACATTCTTTCTGGAACCTGAATACCTAATAAACGCATAGATTCGGCAATTACTTTTGCAGCTGAAGCTGACAAATGTAAACGGAATGTTTTCACATCGGCATCTTCGGCTTTCAATATGGTCTCCTCATGGTAAAATTTGTTGTATAATTTTGCTATTTCATACACATAATTAGCCAATTGCGCTGGACTAAATTCTTTTGCTGAAGCAGCGATCACATTTGGAAACTCACCCAAAGTCTGGATCAGATCACGTTCGTAAGAAGAAATACTTGCAGGGATAGCGACTGTGGCAGAAGTATTGAAATCCGCTTTACGCAATACCGACTTGATACGTGCGTGGGTATATTGAATAAACGGACCTGTATGTCCCTGGAAATCTACCGATTCGCTTGGATCAAACAACAAACGTTTTTTCGGATCTACTTTTAGCAAGAAATATTTCAAAGCTCCCATACCAATGGTATTGTAAAGCTCTGATTTTTCCTCTTCCGAGAAACCATCTGTTTTACCTAATTCTTCCGTACGCGATTGTGCGGTATCAATCATTTCAGCCATCAAATCATCCGCATCGACTACTGTTCCCTCGCGAGATTTCATCTTACCCGAAGGCAAATCAACCATTCCGTAAGAAAGGTGGAATAAGCCTTCAGCCCAAGATTTACCTAATTTCTTTAAGATCGAAAACAATACTTTGAAGTGGTAATCCTGTTCGTTACCTACTACATATATCGATTCGTTCATTCCGAATTCATCGAATTTCAATTGTGCTGTACCCAAATCTTGCGTGATGTACACAGAAGTACCATCGCCACGCAAAACCAATTTTTGATCTAAGCCCTCATCCGTCAAATCTATCCAAACGGAATTGTCTTCTTTTTTGAAGAACACACCACTGTCTAGACCTTCTTGAATAATATCTTTACCCAACAAATAGGTATTGGATTCGTAATAATATTTATCAAAATCAACACCTAATTGCTTGTATGTCTTTGCAAATCCAGCGTAAACCCATTCATTCATGGTTTTCCACAAAGAAATAACTGCTTCATCACCAGCTTCCCATTGACGTAGCATTTCTTGCGCTTCTTTCATCAAAGGTGCATTTTTCTTTGCATCATCTTCGCTTTGCCCTTCGGCTTTTAGCGCTTCTATTTCTTTTTTGTATTCTTTGTCAAATACAACGTAGTATTTTCCTACCAAATGGTCACCTTTCAATCCGGAAGATTCTGGTGTCTCGCCATTACCGAATTTCTGCCAAGCCAACATCGACTTGCAGATGTGGATACCACGGTCATTTACCAAATTAGCTTTGATAATATCGTAACCGTAAGCTTTCAATATTTCCGCCACCGAATAACCTAATAAATTATTGCGGATATGACCTAAGTGCAGTGGCTTATTGGTATTGGGCGAAGAATATTCGACCATCAACTTCTTACCATTGGAAGGGAATTTTCCAAAATCAGCAGCCACAATAGTTTCGTTAAGCAAGGAGATCCAATAAGAATCCGACAACGAAATATTTAAAAATCCTTTGATTACATTGAATGCCGAAATCGCATCGATGTTTTGTTGTAAGTACCCACCGATTTCTGTACCGGTTTGTTCGGGTGATTTTTTAGAAAAGCGCGTAACAGGAAATGTTACGATAGTAATTTGTCCTTCAAATTCTTTTCTAGTCTCTTGTAGAGCTATTTGTGTCTCTGGAATATCAGCACCATAAAGTGCCTTGACAGCAGCAACAGTTTGTTCAACTAGCGTGTGTTGTATCGAATTAGCCATGTAAATATTGCGTAATAATTCTATCTCTCTGATAATGAAGTCAAAAAATAACACCTAAGGTATTTAGGTATTCATCACGAAAGTATATCTTTGCAAAAATAATAAAAAATGCAGAGCTATCAGGAATTTCTTGACTTAAGTGTTGGTTTTCCCCAAGACGGATTCGAAATCATCGACGACGAATTGTATTTCCACGATTTGAACTTGATGGAAATGATTGAAACGTATGGCACGCCATTGCGTTTTACCTACCTACCTATTGTCAGTAAAAAAATACAACAGGCGAAGATTTTGTTTCAAACCGCAATATTGAAACACAATTACCGTGGGTCGTATAAGTATTGTTATTGTACCAAGTCATCGCACTTCAAACACATCGTGGAAGAAGCGTTGAAAAATGATATCCACTTGGAGACTTCATCTGCATTTGATATGCCGATGATTGATTCATTGGAGCGTCAGGGCACGGTTAATAAAGACATTACGGTAATTTGTAATGGTTTCAAAACCTACCAATACAAACAGTATATCATCGATATGATTCATGATGGATATACGAATATCATTCCTGTATTGGATAATAAAGAAGAATTCAACTTGTATGATGACGAAATTGAATTGGACGAGCCATGTGCGTTGGGGATTCGTATTGCTTCAGAAGAGCAACCTGATTCGCAGTTCTACACCTCTCGTTTAGGTATTCGTCAAGAAGATGTTATTGATTTCTATAACAATAAGATTGCAGACAACCCGAACTTCAAGGTAAAATTGTTGCACTTCTTTATCAATTCTGGTATTTCGGACACCCCTTATTACTGGAATGAGTTGGAGAAATATGTAACGCTTTATTGCAAATTCAAGAAAATCAACCCAGATTTAGATACATTAGATATTGGTGGTGGTATGCCTTTCAAAGATTCATTGGTTCATGATTTCGATTATGAATACATGGTCAACGAGATCGTAAACCGCATCAAACAAATCTGTGCGCACCACGAAGTAATGGAACCGGATATTATTACAGAATTTGGTAAATACACCGTGGCGGAGGCTTCAGGAATTTTGTACAAAGTATTGGGTCGTAAGCAACAAAATGACCGTGAAAAATGGTTTATGATTGATGGTTCATTCATCACCAACTTACCAGATGTTTGGGCATTGAACCAAAAATATATCTTATTACCGATCAACAATTGGGATTCGGAATATGAGCGTGTCAATTTAGGGGGTATCACATGTGATGGTCAGGATTATTACAATCAGGAAGCTCATATGAACTCGGTATTCATGCCTAAAACACGTAAAGTTCAATATTTAGGATTCTTCCACACGGGAGCATACCAAGATGTATTGTCTGGTTACGGTGGTATTCACCACTGTTTGTTGCCTTCTCCAAAGCACGTATTGATACGTCGCAATCGAGATGAAACTTTCAATTATGAAGTATTTGGTGAGGAGCAAAATTCCAAACAAGTAATGAAACTATTAGGTTATCAATAAAACAAAAAGGGGCCGTATCAAAACATCAAAAGTTAGATACGGCTTTTTATTTTTTAATCGTCAGCTTCTTTCCTGAGTATTTCCTGAATTTGATATAAT
>NZ_SMBZ01000007.1 GCF_004342685.1 Sphingobacterium alimentarium | reverse complement strand
TGATAGGCTACAGGTGTAAAGGTTGAGAGACCAAAGCTGAGTAGTACTAATAGCCCGAAGCTTTCCAAGCGGATAGTCACTGTTGTCTTCTTCTTATTTCTATTTTTTCTTTCAATAGTATGTCAATGTAGTCTCAAAGAGACATTAAAGATCTTTGGGTGCCTATATCGGCGGTGTTCACCTCTTCCCATTCCGAACAGAGCAGTTAAGCCCGCCCGAGCCGATGGTATTGCCGTAACAGGTGGGAGAGTAGGTCGGTGCCTTCTTTTATTAAAACTAAAGCCTTATCACAACAACGTGGTAAGGCTTTTTTTATGCTCGATAATGAAGTTCTCCTTTCACAGCGCAAAACAATCACCTCCTGACCAGCATCAAGTCCCGCTCCTGCGGATTCAGTTTGCTTAACATATACTGTTTAATACCGCTACTTTTTATTTCATCAAAAGCAGTAATAATGCCTCTTGTATTAGCTTCATCTGTAGGCTTGAGGAGTACAATGGCATTTTTTCCTTCGGTTGTAGCGTTTATTACCTTATTTATTTCCACTATTTTTTGCTTTAAGTGAGTGGACAAAGGCTGTACTTGCTCTATAACTTGTATAGGATTTGCCATATTACCATGTATAATGGAGTATGAATTATGATGTATTAGTACATTCACAATTCTATTTTCATCCAACTCAATAGGAGCGTTGGTGCTCTTGTCGGGTAAGGCAACATCCAATGTGTTTGGTTTATTAAGAGAAGTCGTCAGCATGAAGAAGGTGATTAGCAAGAATGCTAGATCGACCATTGCTGTAAGATCTACTTTGGGAGACATTTTTCTTACTCTACGGGCTCGTCTTGTATCCGAGGAAGGCGCGCTTTGCTTGGTGTTTAATTCTGCCATAATCGTGTTATTTAGTTGGTGTCTTTATAACGATGATGATGCAGAAGTCTATTTTCCATAAAAAAGCTCTCAGCAATGTTAAGAGCTCAATAGATATTCTAGATAAATATTATTCTTCCGTGTAAAAGTCAATTAAACTTCCTACATACTCATTGTCCCAGCCTTCCACGATCTCATCATATGCTTCTTCGGGAATGTTGGAATGGTTGACCTCGAAAGATGTTCCTTTCTTGTGCTCATGAAGTTTGATGGTAACAATAGAAGGTACATCTTGCTCGAAATACCATTCTTGAACGATCATTTTATCGGGTTCCAATTCTAGGAATTTACCATTGATGCTGCCGTCCCATAAGGAAAACTCACCGCCAACCTGTGGATCTATTTCTACTAAATCTCCTGTCCAAAGACGAATAGTAATTTCAGTTGTTAATGCCTTATATATTTCCTCTGGTGTAGCAGGGATGATATAGTATTTTTTAAAATTTTTCATGATTATCAAAGATAATGTAATTGAATAGTATTTTAATTTTTGTTTATGAATTTTTACTTTTGGATATGAGTAATATACTTCCCAACGATTTGATTAATTCCCTAAAAGGCGATCCTACTTTTGACTACGAAGCATTTGTTGCAATCCATGATAAAGAAGAGAAAACCACTTCGATACGGCTAAATACCGCTAAAGTATCGGATATAAATGCAGTAGACTGTCAAGTCGCAGGAAGGATACCTTGGTGCGAAAATGCGTATTACCTAGCTGAAAGACCTATTTTTACCTTAGACCCTTTATTTCACAGCGGATGCTATTATTCGCAGGAGGCGAGTTCTATGTTTCTGAATTTCGCTTTGCGCGAACTAAAAATCGTCGCCAACCCGGTACGTACTTTGGATCTATGTGCCGCACCCGGGGGCAAATCTACACTCCTAAGCTCTTCATTGCATAAAGACAGCCTACTGGTCGCGAATGAAATTATTAAATCTAGAGTGAATATCCTGAGTGATAATTTAATTCGCTGGGGTAATGCGAATGTCATTGTCACCAATAATGACCCATCAGCTTTTGGACGTTTACCCGGTTATTTTGACTTGATGGTGGTGGATGCACCTTGCTCAGGATCGGGAATGTTTCACAAGGATCATTCTGCGGCCGATGAATGGTCTTTGGCAAATGTAAAGTTGTGCAGTGAGCGTCAACAGCGTATCCTCGGGCAAAGTTTGCCTGCGCTTAAGCAAGGAGGTTATTTGTTTTATTCCACCTGTTCGTATTCTAAGGAAGAAAATGAGCAGATAGTGGATTGGTTGATTGATGAATTTGAGATGGAGTCAATATCGTTGGATATACCGAGTGAATGGAATATCAACCAAACAATGAGTGATGTTCATGCAGCGAACTGTTATCGATTTTACCCGCATATGCTACAAGGGGAAGGTTTCTTTTTGGCAGTGCTACGGAAGAAAGGTGTACAGGAGACTTTCTTCATGAGAAAAGTAAAGAAGGAAAAAAATGCCGCGCCTCAAAATATTGCCGCAAATTGGATGAATACAGAGGGCCTTTACTCTTTTTTGCATAATGATACCTTGCACGTATTTCCGCAAAAATATGAACTGGATTTACAGGCTTTGCAAAATGTACTGTATATAAAGAATGCAGGGACAGAAATTGGAACTCTAAAAGGCAAAGAGTTTATTCCTGAACATGATCTGGCTTTGAGCAATTTGATTCGTAATGATATACCGAGTATTGAACTTACATTGGATCAAGCGAGAAATTACCTTCGAAAAGAAAATATGCCTATTGAAATCAATACGGACAACCTAAAAGGATGGGTATTAGTTAAATATCAAGGAATAAATTTGGGCTGGATTAAAGTGATGCCCAATAGGATAAATAATTACTACCCTAAAGAAATCCGAATTGCTAATCTATAGCTTGCTGGTGAGTTATAGCGATCTTGCAGATGTCTTTGGCAACCTCTTCTTTCGATTTGAGTTCAAAGGTGTTGATATCTCCCTGACGCGAGAGTATAGTTACTTTATTGGTATCTGTACCAAACCCAGCGCCTTTGTCTTGCATAGAATTTAGGACTATGAAGTCTGCGTTCTTACGGACGAGCTTATCTTGTGCATGTGCTAACTCATTATTAGTTTCTAAGGCAAAACCAATAAGAGTCTGCTTGGCGGTTTTGCATGCGCCTAGGGTACCAAGTATATCTGTTGTTTTTTTGAGTTGAATGGAAAAGTCTTCTGCTTTCTTTTTTATCTTCTCGGTTGCAGGATTGCTGGGCGTGTAATCAGCTACTGCGGCGCTCATGATAATGATATCGCTTCTATCAAAGACTTGGGCGCATGAATCATACATTTGTTGGGCAGATTGCACAGCGATCTTATTGATGCCTGTAGAGGCTTGTAGGTGAGTTGGACCGCTTACAAGTGTGACTGATGCACCTAACCGCAATAACTCTTCTGCAATAGCGTATCCCATCTTCCCTGAAGAATGATTTCCAATAAAACGCACAGGATCTATCGCTTCATAGGTAGGCCCTGCAGTAACTAAAGCAGACTTGCCCGCTAAAGGTTTGTCAGCTGTTAAACTATGTTCTAAAAAGGCTACAATTTCTTCAGGTTCTGCCAGTCTTCCTTCACCGACCAATCCACTTGCTAATTCTCCACTATTGGGTGGAATAATAATATTCCCAAAAGAGTTTAATAGCGAAAGATTACGTTGTGTAGCCGGGTGTTTCCACATATCTAAATCCATTGCGGGAGCCAGATAGATCGGGCATTTGGCTGAGAGATACGTGGCCGTAAGAAGATTGTCACAAAATCCATTGGCCATTTTGGCAATAGTATTTGCAGACGCCGGAGCGATCAGCATTAAATCTGCCTGAAGTCCCAAATGCACATGATTATTCCATTCACCAGTTTTCTCGTCGTAGTAATCGACCAGAACAGGTTTTTTGGATAATGTAGATAAGGTAAGTGGAGTGATAAATGCCGTAGCATCTGGAGTCATAATGACTTGCACAGCAGCTTCTTCTTTAACAAGCAGGCGAATTAAAGAAGCTATTTTGTATGCGGCTATACTGCCGCATACACCTAGCACAATATTTTTGCCTTTTAAAGAAGACATGCTGATAGCTATTATTCTTGATCTTTAGAAGGGTTTCTAAAGTATACTTTGTCTTTCAAAAATTCGTCAATCGCAACCAAAGTTGGTTTTGGCATACGTTCGTAGTGCTTAGAAATTTCGATTTGTTCACGATTTTCGAACACCTCTTCCAAGTTGTCATTGCTGCTCGCAAATTCAGCTAATTTAGCATTTAACTCTTCTTTTATTTCTACACCGATTTGGTTCGCACGCTTGCTAATAATTACGATTGATTCGTAAATATTCTCAGTCGTTTTGTCCAATTCTCTCAAATCTCTAGTTACTGTAGTATTTGGGATGGCGTTGTTTTTTGCTTGACTCATATTAACTAAATATATTATATTAATTCCTTATTTTGTTGAATTGGTTGTACTAGCTTCCTCTGTTTTAGTCTCCGTAATACCCAATTCTTTATTTCTGTCTTCTATTTCTTTATTGTACTCATTCACCATGCGAATCGCTGCTACAATTTTACGGTCTGCATTATTCTTCAAATCATCAGCTTCTGCCTTAAATTTGCTTTGTGGGAAATGCTCAACAAAACTATTGTAGTAATCTAAGGCTTGATTGAATCGCTCTTCCTGACGGAATACTCGGCTATTATCCGCATATAGATATTGAGATTTCACCATGAGGAATTCAATTTCTTCTGCATATTTCGTGTCCGGGTATTGTCTCAACACATTTTCTAAAGCGATTACCGCTGCACGATAATCATCCGCTAATCCCATATTATAGTATAGCTTGGCATTATCAAATGCTTTTTTCTCCAGCTTATCACGAAGGCTTTGAATCAGTGCTCCTGCCTGCTGTGCTCTTTCGGACTCCGGGTAGTAATTCACAAACAATTGCAATTCGTCAATAGCTTTCCTGGTATTTTCTTGATCCAATGTCGATCGTGGTGAATCTAGATAATAGCAATATGCAGCCATATAGCGGCATTCTTCTGCTCTATCACTATTGGGATAAGTATTCGCAAAATTTTTGAAATGAAAACGCGCAGAGGTGTAGTCCTTCAATTTATAGTTGGCATTGGCAATCAGATAGAATAAATCTTCTGCTTCTGCCCGGCCCCTATATTTGGAGGCAAGATCATCAAATAAAATTAGTGCTTTGGAATACTTCCCTTTTTCATAGAGCTTAACGGCCTCTTGATATTTTACAGTGATATTATTGCTATTTCGAAGTTTTTCAAACTTACTTTTACAGCCAACAAATACCAATGTAATCAGGCACAAAGCAAAAATTACACTATTACGTCTATTCAGAAACATTTTACAAAGATACGTCAATTAACAATAATATTCAATTAAATTTTAAACCGCAATTTACTTGATTTTTAGCTACTAATATATTTTTTGCAACGGCTTTAACAATCTTTAACCATTTCTAAATTAATGTCATTATTTTGGGAATATTAGCTTGTTAATTTTTGTTGGGGATAAAAATCATTATATTTACAGATTAATAAGTAATAATGGAAATGAGCTTACGAGAACGCGTTGAACAAGCATTAGATACTATCCGTCCTTATTTGGAAACTGACGGTGGGAATGTGAGTATTGAAGAGATTACGGAGGATCGGATCGTAAAGTTGAAATTAATAGGCGCTTGTGCTAATTGTTCGATGAGCATTATGACTTTTAAAGCTGGACTTGAACAAGCCATCAAAAAAGCTGTTCCTGAAATTGTAGCTGTGCAAGCCATCAACCTAACGGATATGAATGATCCCAATGCGACTACTCCTGGATTAGTGTAACAAAAATGTTGTTCATTGATTAACACATTTTAACAGGTGAGTTTAGCCTTAAATTTTATTTTTGTTAGAATGTTGAATAAAGCCATTAAATATTTTCTTGTCTGCATGGGAATAATCTGTCTCATGTCTTCTGCTGTTTTTGCACAAAGCAAGAAAATTCTGCAGTTTAGTGGGTTGATTACTTCTACAGGTTCTGATCTGCCTGTTGGATTTGTTTCTATTCGCAACACCTCGCACAATAATCAGACTTTCATGTCCAACAACGATGGTTTCTTCTCTTTCGTAGCGCATGCGGGCGATGTGATTGAATTTACGAGTGTGGGGTTTGATCCTGTTACCTTTCAAATTCCCGATGTACAGGACGATAAATATACCGCTTCCATTAAAATGCGAGCGCTCCTGATTGAACTTCCTGCAGTCACACCCTTTCCTTGGGCAAGTTATGAAGATTACTTGGCCGAATTCATGGCATTAGGCGGTGATGACCCGATTGCAACAGCTCGAAGAAACTTGAGTCCTGATGCTTTGGCTGCGCTTGCACGTGTGGTACCACGTAGTGCTGAAGAGATACAGACCTACAATTCATTGCAACGCCACCAGTATATGCAAAATAGGAATATCAATCAGCGTATGAATAATCCTTTCTTAAATCCATTTAACTGGTATCAATTTATAAATTCCATCAAAAAAGGTGATTACAGCCGTGAAAAGCTAAAATATTAATCCGTCCAACAGAACTACCTCCTATTCGCTTGTTAGTGTATTGATGTTTCCGATTTCTTTGACGCTTAGCTTCGAAGAAAAGTAGGATACGACAATGGACAATACTGAGATCGTTACAAAAACTAATATGAAGTCTTGTGTGCGCATATCTACGGGGTACACATCAATGAAATTGCCATCGACATTGTTCGTCCGGATGAAACCATACGTATCTTGTAGAAAACAAAAAATATATCCCACAACTATTCCTATAGAACTTCCAATTAACGCAATCATTATACCTTCGTAGAAAAAAATATTTTCAATCGTGGATTTGTTTGCCCCTATATGCTGAAGAATTTTCATATCCTCTTTCTTGTCAATAACCAGCATAGTCAAGGAACCTATAATATTAAAAATGGCTATTATACCAATGAAAGTCAATATAAAAAATACGATCCATTTTTCTGATTTTATAGTCTTATACAAGATAGGGTTTTGTTCTTCTCTATTTCTTACTTGAAAATCCTCTCCTAAACCCTTTTGAATCTCTTTTTGTAGCTTGTAGACATCTTTGGACTCGTGCAGGTATAATTCAATGGCTGATATCGATTTGTCCTCCCCGAAAATATCCCGTGCAAAGTCAATCGGAACTAATACTAGGTTTTGAAATTCAGGCTCGAATGTTAATATACCATTGACACTTATGGACCGAATATTAAAGTCTTCGAGCGGATTAATATTATTTACAGCAGCCTCCTTGCGTGGAAAATACAATTCCACCATATTACTAAACTCAGAAATAGGTACCTGAAGGTTAGTTTGAATCTGTGGCCCAATCAGTGCGTACGGGATGGAATCTGTTTGTATCGCAAATTTTCCAATATGCAGGATGTGATCTTTGGATTGCTTTTGCAAACTTTCAGGCGTTATGCCTTTGATCATTCCTACAATTTGTTTGCCCTCAAATTGGATCAATGCTTTATCCTCGAGTGTTTCTGAGTAATTTTTTACTGCTGGGTCAGCTGCCAATTGTTGAAATATAGGATTTTCGGGAAAGAAGGTCTTTCCTTTAGTAGCTTCTATTCGTATATCAGGAGAGAATTTGCTATTCATCGAAAGGATAAAGTTTTCCATCCCATTATAAAATGAAAGCACAATTACCAATGCAGCGGTACTAACAAAGATTCCAACTATACTAATAATGGAAATAATATTAATAGCATTGACTGACTTCTTTGAAAAAAGATACCGAAGCGCAAAGAATAATGGAACTCTTATTTTTTTCATCCTTTTACGAATGGATTAGTCTTTTTTTCGAACCCAACAGTTGTACTAGGGCCATGCCCTGGAAAGACTTCTGTTTCTTCTGGCAAGACGTAGATACGCTCTTGAATACTATTTAGTAGGGTCTGGTGGTTTCCGCCTGGTAGATCCGTACGGCCGATACTATTGCGAAACAAAACATCTCCACCAATCAATACATTTTGATCTGCGATGTAGTAACACATATGACCGGGTGAATGACCAGGAGCAAGTATTGCCTCTATTTTGGTGTTCCCAAAATTAATAATCTCCTTGTCCTGAAGGAATGTCTGGGGAATAGGGGATGTGTCGTATCTAAAGCCCATCTGAGGAGCATAATTTTCAACAGCCACCAATACGGGTACTTCATCTTCATGAAATTGTGGCGTCAAACCCCAAGTCTCATAAACAAAATGGTTACCTAGCACATGGTCAATATGACAATGCGTATTCAGAAGTAGCTTCGGCTCGAGATTATTATCTTCGATATACGATTTAAAATATTGTTGCTCCTGTTGATTGTGCATGCCTGGATCAATGATGATACAGTGCTTGGTAGCAGCATCTATAAGTAGAAGAGTATTTTCTTGGTATGGATTGAATGTGAAAATTTCGATAGTTAACATGAATCAAATTTAACTATTTATTTCCATCTAATGGTATTAATTATGTGTTGAATATCTGTTTTCAAAAAATCCAAAACGGGCTGAATGGAGTCTAAGTTGGGCCTTTCATTGAAATATAAGGCGCCTCTGAGATAATGTTTTTCGCTGTCCGTCACATAGAATTGAATATTGGAAGCGGTATTGCCTTGAATGGTATATTGTAATCCAGTGACCCCAGTCTCTGGAATTGAAATGGGTTGCTGGTCTATTGCAGTAGCTTTTGCAGTGTGTTTAAATACGAACGAGCGAGCATCCTCGGTCAATTGCTCTAATGGAGCTTCGGAGCTTATTTTAAAATAGCTTAGATGCAAGCGTGCATTATAGGCATTGAAATCCAAATTCTTCCAGCAGGGCTGACTTCCCTTATTCGTATCGTCCAGCAGCTGGCTGTATTGAGGAATCTCAAAAGTAAAAGGGCAACCTTGTGTTGCACTAAGCGAATATTGTTTCTCCGGAAATAATATTCGATGGTATGCACGTGGCTTGGGACTATAATCCGAATTACAGCTGTTAAGAGAGAAAAGAGTAGCAAGAAAAACAAATGCAAGGCGCATAGTTAGAAATTGCGTTGCCATATGTGCCAATTTTTTTCTGCCTGTAAGACAAGCATTTCATATCCATTCTTAATAGTTGCGCCATTTTCTTTTCCCTTTTGTAGGAATAAGGTTTCTTCCGGATTGTAGATCAAATCATACAGTAGATGCCGAGCACCAATGTGTTCATATGGTATTTGCGGGCATTCATTGATGTTAGGGTGGGTGCCTACTGGTGAGCAGTTTATGATCAGCGGGTGTGCTTCGATTATACTTGGGGTCAGTTCTTCGTATGTAAAATCGCCGGTTTCTTTGTTACGACTTACCACTTTGTAGGCAATATTCAGCTTTTCTAATACATACAATACAGCTTTGGCTGCACCACCATTACCGAGCACCAGCGCTTGTGTATGCTGAGGCTCAAGAAGTGGTTCCAAAGATTTTTGAAACCCAAATGCATCTGTATTGTATCCCTTTAGAGATATTTTACCATTTGTGCGATGAATGGTAATACAGTTGACGGCATTAATAGCGGCCGCCTCGTCCGAGAGCTCATCTATATATGCCATTACAGCTTGCTTGTGCGGGATAGTCACGTTAAATCCACAGAAAGCACTATCGTTGCTATATAGCGATTTGAATAGATCTATATCTGCAATAGGGTATAAGTCATAATCTACAGAGGTAATTTGCTCTTCTTTGAATTTAGCTAAATAGTAATTCTTCGAAAAGGAATGACCAAGCGGAAAGCCTATTAAGCCGAGTTTAATCATTATTTTCTGAATACTTTTTAATTATTTCTGTTATGATATGATTTCCTTCTAATTGTGGCAGATATTCAAATAAAATATGATGCTTATCTAAACCAAATGCTAACGCCAGTTCCAAAAAGTTAAGCGCTTCATTGTATTGTCCATTAGCAAAAAGATAGGCCACCAGTCTGTAATAAAGTTCTGCGGCATCAGTATTTATCTTTATGGCTTCAGAGATCGTTTCTATTGCTTGATCTGTTTTTTTTTGCTCAAAATATATTGACGAGAAATCTAACCAAGCTTCTATATCTGTTGGATTGAGCTCAACGACTTTATTATAAGCAATTTCAGACTGTTCAATCTGGCCGAGTTTATAACGCGCGTCAGCTATAGCAAACCAATAATCTGGATTCTCGTCATCCAGTTCTAACGCTTTTTTGTAGAAATGTAGCGACTCAAAAAAGCGCTCTTCGAAATCTAGCGTCACACCTATGCCAAACCACGCGTCAGCCATATCACCATCCAGCTTAACAGCTTTTTTATAGTAATCTCTAGCCATATCCATAATTTCTAACTTCTCATAGCACTCGCCAATTGCGCAGTATGTATCGGCGTTGGGTTGTTCGTATTCGAATGTCTGTTTGTATACTTCGATGGCCTGTGAATACCGATCCAGGTTGACCAAGGCGTTACCCTTGTTGAAGTACGCAGAAGAGAAGCTTTCATTGATGAGTATGGCATAGTCATATGCGTCAATAGCCTCTTCAAATCGATTCAATTGGTGGTAGGCATTTCCTAAGTAATACCATCCATGGAAGGAATAGGGTTCTTCGTCGATAAGCTGCGTAAAGAATGCTAGTGCTTCTTCACTTTGATTCAGCATATCGAAGCAGAAATTTATTTCCAATAAGGCATCGGGATTATCAGGTTGAAGCTTTAATGTTTTCTTTAAGAATACTTTAGCTTTCTCATAATTCATCTGTAGCTGATAAATTGTTGCTAGTTGATGATAAACTTCTTCCTTATTTTCAGCTGTCTGTAGGGCTTGATTTAGAAACTCTTCAGAAAGTTCATATTCACCTTGGGATGCATAAATCGTTCCCTTGATTAAAAATATATCCGCATCTTGAGGCTCTAAAGATTCCGCTTTTTCCAAAGCTTCAAGTGCCAGACCAAATTGACGCATTCCGGCTAGTATTTGAGCTTTTTTAGTGTAAAAATTAGACTCAAAGGGGTGCTGTCCAGTGGCAAACTCAATAACTTGTAGAGCTTTTACGGGTTCATTTTTATCAGAATAGTATTCAATAATGCTTTCGAAAGCGCTAGAATCAAAGAAATATTGATCCTCATTTCGAATCATCTCTTCAAAACGATTTACTGATTTTTTCTGCTCTTCAGCAGATCCAAAGTCAAATTCCTCTTCCATATCTATTCCAATTTAGTGAAAAATACATCTTTAATAGTAATTCCTCATAAAATATTTTCCACATATCCACAATCATTAGAATTCAAAATGACCTAAAGGTTTAAGAATGAAAAAGCCGTCGCGAATACGCGACGGCTTTTGTATGTTGATAATCTATTTTAAAATAGATTATTTTTTGATTTCAACACGACGGTTTTGGATACGACCTTCTTCAGTTGCATTAGATGCAATTGGGTTAGCCTCACCGTAACCATTAGCAGAAATGTTTGAAGCAGATACACCAGCGTTAACTAAGTATTGTTTTACTGCGTTAGCACGGTCTTTAGATAAGTTTAAGTTATATGCTTCAGTACCTTCTGCAGAAGCGTAACCATCTAAAGTAACTCTACCATTCGAATCACGTAATTCTTTAGCTAATTTATCTAAAGTTGAGTATGATTCAGTTTTCAATACTGAGCTATCGAATTCAAAACCGATAGGAGCATAGTACTCACCAGCAACTAGATCATTTTTACTAGCTTCTGGGAATTTGATTGGACAACCAGAACCATCAACTACTGTGCCAGCAGGAGTGTTTGGACATTTATCAAATTTATCAGATACACCGTCACCATCAGAATCTTTACCTAATTGATCAACAGTACCTTCTAAAGAAGAAACACGTTGTTTCAATGCTTCAACTTCATTACGTAATGAAGGATCTTTCAATTCATCATATAAAGTAGCTACTGGGTTCGCGAATGTTAAGTTTTCTTTATCACGTGAACCTAAAGTGAATTCTAAACCACCGTATACGTTAGAGAATTTACCTTTAACATCTGAACGACCTGGACCGAATAATAAATTGTCATCAGTGAAGTTCATTGTGTAACCTAAGTTCAAGGCAACCACTTCAGATAATTTGAATTTAACACCAACACCTACAGGTACGTATGCTGCTAATTTGTAATCTCTGTCACCAGTGTTTGTACGGTCACCGAAGATCTCTGATCCCCAATTACCAGTGTTATCATATACTGGAGTGCCTGAGAAATCTTCATTGCTGTATTGAATTGGGTTGTTTGCTAACACACCTAAACCTACTTTAGCATAGAAATTAACTGCATTTTCTCTTCTTAAGAAATCGATAGTACCTAATTGGAATACACCATTTAAGCTAGCTGCCCAGTTTACATCAGTTTTAGCTGCAATTGCACCTAATGAATTTTCTGCTCTTGGAGTAGCTAATTCATGGTTGTAAGTTTTGATAGAACCACGGTTACCCTCTAACTCTAAACCGAATAAGTGAGAGAATTGTTTACGGATAGTCAAACCATAGTACTCACCAACTTTGTTTTGGAAGTAACCTACTTTTTGACCGAAGTTATTTGATCCACCTACTAATACGTTAGGAGTTGTGATACCTCCTTGTAAACCAATTGACCAAGTTCTGTATTGAGAACGGCCACCGAATACTGTAGGAGTTTGTGCTTGAGCTACCTCAGCGTAACCAAAAGCGGCTACTAAAGAAGCGGCAACAGCTGTTTTTTTAATTGTAGAATAGTTCATACTCTTTTTGTTTAAGGTTATTAAATTTTTAATTGTTTTCAATTTTAACATAACTTAACAAGAATGATGCCAAACTTGATAAGGTTGTTTCGCATAATTTATTAATACTAATATACGCGAAATATTGTGTAAAAGTAATTAATTGCTGATAATCAAACAAATTTTAAGCCAACAATTCAATTGTTTTTCGATAAAAGCAAAGGAGATGTGGTTTTTTTATACATCTCCTATGTGAACAATTACAAAAAATAATGTATCACCATCAGTGTAAGGCCTCCTAATACTGCGCTGACAGGTATAGTTAGGACCCATGCCCATAATAAGCTTATGGTAACTCCCCATCGTACAGCTGAAACTCTTTTTACAACTCCAACACCTATAATGGAACCAGTAATGGTATGTGTGGTCGAGGCAGGTATTCCAAAATGCTCCGTAATACCCAGTGTTATAGCACCAGCCGTCTCCGCACTTACACCTTCTAATGGTGTTACCTTGGTTATTTTAGTACCCATAGTTTTTACAATCTTCCAACCACCGCTCATGGTCCCTAACGAGATTGCCGCATAACAGGATAATGGTATCCATTCGGGCATGTCCGAAGTCGCCTCGACAGCACCACCCGCAATCATTGCTACAAAGATAATCCCCATAACTTTTTGTGCGTCGTTACCTCCGTGAGCAAAACTCAAACCTGCTGATGAAATTAATTGTAAAATTTTAAACCATTTCTCTGCGACCCTCGGTCGGGCATTTCGGCAGATATTTATAATTATCAAAGTAATAATAATAGATATTGTCATACCTATCACCGGTGCCAGAACAATGAAAGAAATGATTTTAAGAGTAGCGTTGACATTGATAGCTTCTATAGGGTTGGCGCCTAGAAATAGAGCATATGCCATACCCGATCCTGCGAATCCACCAATTAATGTATGAGATGAACTAGAAGGAATACCGTAATACCATGTAAATAAATTCCACGATATGGCCGCTACAAGACCGGCAAAAATTACTTCAAGCGTAATATATTCTTCGATTACTGTTTTGGCAATGGTGTTGGCGACTTTGTGATCGGTAAAATAAAAGTATGCTGCGAAGTTGAATATTGCAGCCCAAAGTACTGCCATGAAGGGGGTTAATACCTTAGTAGAAACTATGGTGGCGATAGAATTTGCTGCATCATGGAAACCATTGATGTAATCAAACGCAATTGCCAGGACGATAACTACTACTAATAATGTTGTTATCATAATGAAATTCTTTAAGTAGATTAAATTAGATGACTAAGCGTTCTTAACAAGAATACTTTCTAGTACATTCGCTACATCTTCACATTTGTCGGTAGCGTCTTCCATCGCCGATAATACTTCTTTATTTTTAATCAAAGAAATGGCGTCTTTCTCGTATTCAAATAAATCAGCGACCGCTTTGTCAAATATATAATCTGCCTTATTTTCAACACTATTGATACGTACGCAAGAATCTGTGATGTTACGGATGTTTTTCAGATCCTTTAATTCGAAAAGTGCTTTCGCCACATGTTCTGTAGCCTCAAGGATCAAATCTGCTAATTCAATCATAGGATCGGTAGCTCTTTCTACTTGATACAATTGCATACGATTCGAAGCGCCATGAATAAAATCTGCTACATCATCTAAAGAACTCGCTAACGCGTGTATATCCTCTCTATCGAATGGGGTAATAAAGTTTCTGCCGAGTTCTAAGTGGATCTGGTGGGTAATATTATCACCTACGTGCTCTAAATCTTCTAATTTCTTAGATAATGACTTTCGGTGGTCCAGATCAGTTGTGTTAACATTCTCCTTCAAAAGCTTGGCCATATCGATAAGATTAGCGCCTGCTTGTTCGAATAATGGGAAGAATTTCTTGTCCTTAGGGACGAAATATTGAAAAATACTATTTAAAGACATATAGTTATATTTTGGGTCAAATGTATAACGCTAATGTTAACTTAATGTTAACAGCTTTCTTTTTTTTAATTTCCTGCTTTAGCCTTTTCCAGAGTAAATCCAAAGGTTGTTCCCATTCCCTCGGTGCTACGAACCTGCACAGTTTGCTGGTGGGCTTCCATAATATGTTTCACGATAGAAAGCCCTAAACCTGAGCCTCCGACTTCTCTTGAACGGCTTTTGTCTGCTCTGAAAAATCTTTCAAAAACACGCGGTAGATTCTTTTCATCAATTCCGACCCCGAAATCCGTAACCTCTACCAATATCTGATCTAATAACGGATAAGTATTGATTTTTATTCTCCCCCCTTCTTTCCCGTATTTTATAGAATTATTGATAAGATTGATAATGACCTGTTGAATGCGTTGTCTATCGGCTTTTACATAGATAGGTTGGCTGTTTTTTACATCGATAATAATGCGTATGGCTTCCTCTTTAGCTCGGTCTTCTAGACTTTCTACCGTCTCATGAATCAGTTCGATGATATCAAACTTTTCTAGATTGATGGTAATCTGGCCTGTCTCGAGTTTAGATATTTCGTCTAGATCATTTAATAAATATACTAATCTGTCGATGTTTTTTGAAGCTTTATTTAAAAAATTCGTCGCTAAAACTACATCTTCTTCGATCAGACCGTCTTTAAGGGTTTCAATGTAGCCCTGCACAGAAAACAAAGGAGTCTTGAACTCATGTGATATATTGGAGAGGAATTCGCGGCGATATTTTTCCTGCGCTTTCAACTGTGCGATTTCGCTAGATTTTTGGCTAGCCCAATCACGCACTTCTTTTTCGGCGCTAAGAATTGGGTCTTCACTGGCATGCTCTGCCAGCACCTCCTTCATCTCTTTTCCTAGTTTGAGACTTCGAATCAACTTATAGATATTGCTTATTCTATAATGTATATGTCGGTGTAAGACACTTGTTAGAAGGATAAAACTGACTATAAAGGATATAACAAGCAGGAGGAGACTGTGTTGCCAATTTTTGGCATAAAAAAAACTTACACTTGCTATAGCTAGTCCGATAGCTAGAGAAATATAAAACACCAGGAGTCGAAAATTCATAAAAAAAGCCTCATTTTAATGAAGCTAAGTTACTTATATAATGTTAATTTAATATTAAAAACGCGCAATAACAGTCTTGCCGCCGACCACTTTGTCACCTATATTGACATCTACTTTAGTGCCTATCGGTAAAAAAAGATCCACTCGCGACCCGAATTTAATAAATCCAAATTCTTCACCTTGCTGTACCGTGTCACCTTCTTTGACGTACCAAACGATTCTACGGGCCAATGCTCCTGCAATTTGACGAAATAGCACTTCCACGCCATTGGCGTTCTTTACTACGACGGTCGTTCTTTCATTATCGGTCGAAGATTTCGGGTGCCATGCTACCAAAAATTTTCCTGGATGATATTTAAAATAGGATACAACACCGGACATAGGATTTCGGTTTACATGCACATTTGTAGGTGACATGAAAATCGAAACCTGCAGACGCTTATTCTTGAAATATTCATTTTCATCCGTTTCTTCGATGACTACAACTTTACCATCTGCGGGGCACAAAATAATATTGTCATCCAGAGCTATAAGTTTTCGAGGACTACGAAAAAACTGTACGATTGTCAGGAATAAGAATGCTGATAGAATATAAAGAAACCATTTCACGTATTGATTGGCATCAAAATAATCTGCAATAGCATTAACCACAAATATGAATAATATGACTAACGCTAAACTGGTATATCCTTCTTTATGAAATTTCATTAATAAGTCTCTTTTAATGCAAATATAAACAACTACGTCAAATAAACCACTATTTACCTTTTTCTCTTTGTAAGGCAAGATAATCCAATATTACTTCTTGATTTCTAATTTGCACATCTACTGTTACAGTAATTTTATCTCGTATAGGTTTGCCCTCTTCTATTGAAGGTATGAAAAATGATATGCCTTGAAATATCTGACTCATCTTTTGGATGTCCCGGTTGGGCATCGTTGATGGAGACTCTATGACACTGGACTTGAAGGGACTTCCTGATTTAAAGACATCATACTGAATTACAAATCTCCCCGCATCATTGATACTTTCGACTTTTAGCGCACCTAAGCTGGCGGAGAATTGCTTGGCGAGAAATTTCAAAAAACCACTATACTCATCGAATGAGCAATTATTGATAATAAAAAATTCCGCTACATTGAAAAATTCAGAAGGTACAATCACAAAATCATCATAGGGAATAAAATAGTCGTAGAAGAGTGCGGTGAGATTATAGGTTAATAATTCACCATTGCTATATTTCTCATTATACACGGGTAGTTCTTTTGGTTTTTTGTCATCCGTAATGAATGAAATCGTCCAATGTCCATCTGGTCTGCCATTGACAACTTTTCCCCTGCGTACGTACGACGTATAACCATGATCAGTAAAGCCTTTAATAGGCATGACCATTTCGTAATTTCCCTCGCCATTACTAATTTTTTGCGTGCCATATCTATCCCAAAAAGAATTGAACCTGAAATCAGACTCACTCAAAGTTAGGGATAGCATAGGTTTGCCATCAGGGTAGAAGTAGTTCCATTCTCCAGCTGGTATGTTGTTTACATAGGTGGTTTTCCATTTTATTTGACCATTGAGGTGGTATCCAATGAAACTGCCTTCCTTGGAGCCGTTAACATAATTGCCTTGGATAAGTAATCTCCCGTTGTTGTCAAAATCTTTGAACTCCCCATTAAATTTGAGATTAACAGTGTCATAAGCCGCTACTCTTTCAATTTCCTTAAATTCACAATACTTGTCAACCAAATTATAATTGATGTCATAAAAGAATCTTACATAATCATCAGTTGCCTTTTCTTTGTACTGAATGGTCTGCGCATGCGAAGAAAGGGTTAGTAAACCGATAAGTAAAGAGAGTATACACTGTTTTATTCTCATAATAATTCACGCTTAATTAATGTGCTTCGAGCCAGTTTTTGCCTTCTCCAATTTCAACTTCTATAGGTACACGCATCTGGATAGCCGTCTTCATTCTTTCTAATATAATATTTTTAAATGAATCAATTTCATTCTTAGGCACATCAAATACAAGCTCATCATGTACTTGCATGATCATTTTTCCTTGAAGACCCAGCCTGGAGATATCATTTTGAATATTTATCATCGCGACTTTGATCATATCAGCTGCGGATCCTTGAATAGGCGCATTGATGGCATTTCGCTCCGCATAGCCTCTTACGGTCATGTTAGCTGAATTGATATCGCGTAAGTAGCGTCTGCGTTTCAAAATTGTTTCGACATAACCTTTTTCTTTTGCTGACTCCACAGCCTTGGACATATATTGTCGTATGCCCTGATACTGGTTGAAATATTGATCAATTATTTCGGCCGCTTCCCTACGTGGTATGCCCAGGCTCTGTGACAGGCCGAACGCGGATTGACCGTAAATAATCCCGAAATTGACAGCCTTCGCATTTCGACGTTGATCAGAAGTAACCTCGTCAATAGCGACTCCGTATACACGGGCTGCTGTAGCCTTGTGGATGTCATGGCCGAGGGTGAAAGCCTCCAGCATGTTTTCATCCTGACTCAATTCTGCCATAATACGTAATTCAATCTGCGAATAATCCGCAGAGAGTAGAACATGATCCTCTGATCGTGGCACAAACGCTTTGCGCACCTCACGTCCTTTCTCGGTCCGTATTGGAATATTTTGGAGATTAGGATTTGTAGAGCTTAATCTTCCGGTAGCTGCAACGGCTTGATTGTAAGACGTATGTATCAGCCCTGTTTGCGGGTTAATAAGCGTAGGAAGCGCATCTACATACGTAGATTTTAGTTTTTGATATTGGCGAAAATCTAAGATATCCTGCACAATGTCGGATTTATTCGCCAAGGCCAATAAGACATCTTCACCTGTTTTGTATTGTCCAGTTTTGGTTTTTTTGGCTTTGGGATCGAGTTGGAGCTTGTCGAATAGTACTTCGCCCAATTGCTTTGGTGAAGCAATGTTAAATTTTACACCTGCTTTATCATAAATGCTGCTTTCGAGAGCGGCAATGTCTTTCTCTAGGCTCTCTGAAAACAGTTTTAATGTGTATACATCGATTTTAACACCATTTTTCTCTATTTCGGCAAGAGTATATACTAAAGGAAATTCCACTTGGCGAGCGAGATCTTCAGTGCTGGTTTCAATAAGCATCGGCGAAAGTCTTTCGTATAGTTGCCAAGTAATGTCTGCATCTTCTGCGGCATACTCTTTGATTTTCTCGATTTCTACATCGCGCATATTCCCTTGATTCTTGCCTTTGGCACCGATCAGTTCGGTAATGGATACTGGATTATAGCCTAAATATGTTTCGGCCAATATATCCATGCCATGTCGTGTATCTGGATCGATTAAATAATGTGCAAGCATGGTGTCAAAAAGCTCTCCTTGTACCTTAACAGCATATCGCGAGAGCAGTAAGATGTCATATTTGATATTCTGACCTACTTTTTTAACGTTGGGATTTTCTAAGACAGGTTTTAAAATATTCACAATCTGTTGCGCCTGCTCCGCATCTGCTGGAGTAGGCACATAGTAGGCCTTACCTTTTTGGTAAGCAAATGATAAACCTACAATATCGGCTGTA
This sequence comes from Sphingobacterium alimentarium, assembly GCF_004342685.1. Lineage (GTDB taxonomy): Bacteria > Bacteroidota > Bacteroidia > Sphingobacteriales > Sphingobacteriaceae > Sphingobacterium > Sphingobacterium alimentarium. The sequence goes on along the minus strand of NZ_SMBZ01000007.1, from coordinate 75,371 downwards.
TTGGCATCTAAGCCCGTGGATTCTGTGTCAAAACAGAATATAGTTTGATTGTTCAAATCTTCGGCAAGTCTTTGTATGTCCGGGAACTGGTCGACCAAGATATATTCATGCGCTGTATTGTGAATATTGTTGGCTGCCGAGGCAGGAGTTTCTGCTTCTTCATTAATCATATGATCTGGCAATGGGAGCGGAGAAGCAAACAAATCCATTTGCGGAGATGCGCCTTTACTATTTTCAGCAATCGAAAAGTCTTCCCCAAATACGCGCTTTCCCAGAGTGCGGAATTCTAATTCAGCAAACATAGGTTCAAGTATCTCGCGATTAGGTTCGCTCACTCTCAATTTTTCTTCTTCCAATTCCACCGGTACATCCAGGAGTATGGTGGCCAATTTTTTAGAAATCAAGCCTTGTTCCGCAAAATTGATAACATTTTCCTGTTGCTTGCCTTTGAGTTTGTCTGTGTTTGCAATCAGCCCTTCTACAGATCCAAATTCTTGAACCAACTTCTTAGCCGTCTTTTCGCCGATTCCTGGAATACCCGGAATATTATCCACCGCGTCGCCCCACAGCCCGAGGATGTCGATGACTTGTTTGACATCCGTGATTTCCCATTTCTCTAAAATCTCAGAGACGCCCAGCACTTCTGCGCCATTGCCCATCCGCGCGGGCTTGTAGATAAAAATATTTTCGGACACCAGCTGACCAAAGTCTTTGTCCGGTGTCATACAGTAAACGGAGAAGCCTTCTTGTTCTGCTTTTTTTGCTAATGTTCCGATGATATCATCGGCCTCATAACCATCTTTAGTAATTAGTGGAATATTAAATCCCTCAATTAACTTAAACACATAAGGAATAGATTTCGCTAAATCTTCCGGCATTTCCTGACGCTGCGCTTTGTAGGCTTCGTATTCAATATGGCGGTTGGTAGGCGCTGCGGTGTCAAAAACTACAGCTAAGTGTGTAGGCTTTTGATTTTTGAGAACCTCTAATAGCGTATTGGTAAATCCCAAAATAGCTCCTGTATTCAGTCCATATGAAGTCAAGCGTGGCACCTTGCTTAAAGCAAAGTATGCTCTATAAATGAGTGCCATGCCGTCTAGAAGAAATAGTTTTTTCACTGAAATTATTTTTATGTGTACTTACAAAGGTAATAAAATCAATAAGCCTGATATTAACAAATTTTTGCCACTTTTGTAATTGTAATATAAACGAACAAAGTCAACGTAACAGCGCATTATACAGCATGAGAGGGTTAGTTATAAAATCTACAGGTAGTTGGTACCAAATACAAGATGAGCAAGGGAAGCAGTATGATTGCCGAATAAAAGGTAAGTTTCGGACTAAAGGCATCAAGACGACCAATCCTGTCGCTGTCGGGGATTGGGTAAATTTTGAGCTTGAGGCCGACCAGAATACGGGCGTAATTACTGAGCTCGAACCACGTAAGAACTATATCATCCGTAAATCGGTGAATCTTTCCAAGCAAACGCAGATCATTGGTGCAAACCTCGATCAGGCTATATTAGTCGTGACTTTGGCATCTCCACCGACATCTTTGGGTTTTATAGATAGATTTTTGGTGACTGCAGAGGCTTATGATATTCCGGCTATTTTGGTTTTTAATAAGTTGGATTTATTCAGTGATGAAGGTTTAGAGATTTTGGCTGACTACAAAGCTATTTACCAAAACATAGGATACCCCTGCTATGAAGTTTCTGCTGCCCAAGGTACCAATCTTAATCAAATAATTGCTTTATTGAAAGACAAGGTTACGTTAGTATCGGGGCACTCCGGGGTAGGAAAATCCACATTAATCAATAATATTGTACCCAATGCGGCATTACGCACCGGCCATATTTCAGATTGGTCCGATAAAGGGAAGCACACCACGACTTTTGCCGAAATGATTGAATTGCCTTTCGGAGGGAAGTTAATAGACACTCCCGGCATTCGTGAATTGGGAATCGTAGATATAGAAAAGCAGGAACTATCCCATTTCTTCCCCGAAATGCGCGCCTTCCTTAATAAATGTAGATTCAATAATTGTGTGCATATCAATGAGCCAGGCTGTTTGGTGCTGGATGCAGTAGCGCATGGCGATATTGAAAGCTCGCGCTATGAAAGCTACATCAGTATGTACAATAATGACGACAATAGAAGTTAGAATATCACTGTTCAGCTAAACAAAATCCCATGTATATTGTTTTTTTATAAATTGATATATAAAGGACTATATGAGGCCAGTTTGGAAGTGGGTTCTTGGAATTATAAGCGCACTGCTTATAATACTATTATGTGTTGTCTGGTATTACAGTAGGAATTGGAAGCCTATTGTGGAGATTAAATTAAAGGAGGTCGTTCACAATTCCACGGATGGTCTGTACGCATTGCATTTTGATGATATGGATTTGAATATAGCCTTGGGAAATGTAACGCTCTATAATGCAGAGCTGCGTCCCGATTCAGCAGTATATCAAAAAATGATAGCCACCAAAGATGCACCCAATAATCGGTATCATATCAAGCTAAAAAAGTTGAAAGTAAGGCGTTTTAATCTCATGGACGCGTTGACTAACAAAAAGTTAGATATAAAATCCATAACCTTTGAGGATACTCAAATCCATTTAATGAATGAGTATCATGCTTTTAATGATACTGTTCGCACTACACCCAAAAAATCATTATACGAAAGCGTTAAAGACCTTTTCACTTCGGTGAATGTGACAGATATTATCGTAGATAATGTGAAATTCAAATATTCCAAATACGCAGATGGTAAAGAAACTGGAATCGATTTGGATAAAGCGACGATCAAAGTACATGATGTCTTATTGGACGAAACCTCGCATCAGGACAGTTCGCGTTTGTTTTACACCAAAATGGTGGATGTATTCATTCCTGGATTTGAATATGATCTGCCGGATGGTTATTATAAAGCAAAATTTAAAAGTTTACGGATCAATACAAGAGATCAAAATGTGTTGATGACCGATGTGGTGTATGAGCCTAGAATGAGTAAATCTTCTTTTTACAAACAAAAAAAGCAAAACGTAACGATGGCCATTTTGAAGTTTGACACCCTGCGAGCGGAGCACTTGGACTTCAGGCAACTCATAGACAACAAAAATACGATAGCGTCGGTCGTTCAGCTCAAAAATGGTACGGTGGATTTATTCGCTGATAAGCGATATCCAAAATATCCCATCAACAAGATCGGATATTCGCCACACCAAAAGCTTTTGCGTATGAAATCCCTTCTAAGACTGGATACCGTGCTAGTGGATGATGTCACAGTAACCTACCACGAGATGAGTGGCAAATATTTCAGGGAGGGCTCTATCAGTTTTAATCATGTAAACGGTAACATATTGAATGTTACCAATGATTCCGTGTACTTAAAAAAGAACAAATATATGCGTGCTGATTTAGCGGCCAAAGTTATGAATGCCGGTCTGCTTCATGCCAAACTTGGCTTTGATATGCTAAGCGACAATGGTACGCACACTTATAGTGGTACGTTGGGCGCCATGCAGGCTCCTGCTTTCAACCGTATTCTCAGACCCTTGCTGAATGTGGAAATTGCTAGTGGAAATATTAAAAAAGTTGCCTTTAATATGCAGGGTACGGATCACCGAAACTGGGGAGATTTCAGATTTGATTATGATGATTTGAAAATAAATCTATTGAATAAGAAAAACGAGGATGGTGAGCAATCGTCCAAAAAAGTTGTTTCATTCTTAGTCAATGAACTATTGATAAATGATAGTAATCCCGATAAGAAAGGGGTATATACAGTTGCCAAAGTGAATTATAGAAGGGTGCCAGAGCACACTTTTTTTAAGACCATGTGGCAAAGTCTCTTAGATGGTATCAAGCAGTGCGCGGGAATCAGTAAAGAGCGGGAAGCTAAATTAATGGGGGTGGCGGAAACCGGCAAAAATATAGTAGAAAAAGGTAAAGATATCGTCGAGGGAGCTAAGGAGGTAGGTAAGAAAGCAGGAAATTTTATTAAAGGAATTTTCAAGAAAAAAGAAGACGATTCGGATTCCACACCCCAAATAGACGACAAAAAGAAAGATACTCCCAAGAAGGATTCTGATGAATAGTTGCTAAAAGCAATCATATTACTATGTTTGTACCATGGAATCCATAACGAGTTTTCTGAAGTTCTTGTTCCGCTATCGCAAAGGAATTGTCGATAAGGTTATGTTTTATGTAAGCATGATCTGTTCGCTTATAGTTATTATTCATGTTGGATATATCACTAATCCGGAGTTAGCCTTTTATACAGAAAAGTCTATAATATACATGTTTTATGGGCTATTTGTGTTGGAATTAATTCGCACCCTCTCTTTCATGTATGCCAGTCGGCGTATTAATGTGTCCCAGTATTCGAGTTTCCTCGTCGTGAGTTGCTTATTTTTTATTGTTGTTGCTCGGATTAGTGGATGGGATTTCTTATCTTATTTTGCCCGGGATGAATGGATGTATTTCGGCATTGGCGTAATTTTTCTTTCCGAGCTATCCAAGAGCAGTCTATTTTTTGACAATTTCTATTTTAATCCTACTATATTATTTGTTATCAGTTTTATTGGGCTAATACTTATTGGCACGCTATTGCTGATGCTACCCCGAACTACTCTCCATGCTCCGCTAAGCTTCATAGACGCCTTATTTATGGCCACCAGTGCGGTATGTATCACGGGCCTATCGGTAACGGATATTTCCACCAATTTCTCTCTGTTTGGTCAGGGGGTGGTGTTGGCTTTGATACAGATAGGTGGATTGGGTATAATGACCTTCACAGGTTTCTTCGGCTATTTCTTTTCGGGAGGTTTTTCTTTCAAAAATCAGTTAATGTTTGGAGAGATTTTAGGTGAAAACAAGTTAAACTCCGTGATATCAACGCTACTCACCATTATTTCCATTACTTTGCTTTTTGAGCTCATAGGTGCCGCTTTCATTTTTATTTCATTAGATGACAGCCATTTTTCAAATGTTGGTGAGCAGGTGTTTTTCTCTGTTTTTCATTCTGTAAGCGCATTCTGTAATTCGGGCTTTACCATCTTGCAAGAAGGCATTGCACATGCGAACTATAGATACAACTATACTTTTCAAATCGCATTGGGATTGATTTTTGTGTTGGGAGGAATGGGATTTGGTACCGTGTTTAATTTTTACACCTATGTAAAAGCCCAAATTCAGGCGTTAATTCTTGCTGTTGTACAAAAGAAGCAGTATAAGCATAAGGCTCAATCTTTTTCCTTTAACACGAAGTTTATTGTATTGTGTAATATGGTTGTGTTGATTCTGGCAACAGTTTCTTACTACATTATGGAACAAGGATTTACATTAACGGAAGATAAAAGTGTAGGTGGTGAGTGGGCGACCTCATTTTTTATGGCTAATGCCGCGCGTTCGGCCGGATTCAATAGTGTCAATATAAGTTTTCTTAATATTCCGACCCTGATTATGATTACCACTTTGATGTGGATAGGCGTCGCTCCGGGTTCCACGGGTGGAGGGGTCAAAGTCACCACAGTAGCGTTGGCGCTTATGAACATTTTGGCGCTGGCTCGTGGAAAAGAATCTATTGAGATTTTTAAGCGTAGAATAGCATTAGAATCCATTAATAAAGCTTTTGCTATCATTGTCTTGTCGGTACTGACGATAACATTCTCCTTTGTGCTACTCAATTTTACGGATCCCGATAAGCAGATGATACCCTTATTATTCGAAACGGTATCGGCCTACACCACTTGTGGGCTGAGTATGGGTGTCACGCAATCTCTGAGTGCAGCAGGTAAATTTATTATCATTGGAACTATGTTTGTAGGTCGGGTGGGGATGTTAACTTTGCTTGTCGCTTTTATCAAAAATACTAAAAACAAAAGTTATATTTATCCTACAGAAAAGCTTCTTTTTTAATTTGAAGATAGCTCGCAAATAATTTATAATGAAATATATAATTTTGGGCTTAGGTCATTTTGGTCGTTCATTGGGTATACACCTGACCGAACTTGGACACGAAGTGATTGCCGCAGATAAGAATATTCAGATCGTCGAACAGCTTAAAGATAGAATTACCCATACGGTTTGTTTAGATACTACAGATCGTGAAGCTGTAAGTTCTCTACCGCTCAAGGATTGTGATGCTGTGGTGGTCGCCATTGGCGAAGATGAAGGTGCTTCCTTGATGACTACCGCATTGGTAAAGCAATTGGGCGTCAAAAGGATAATAGGCCGCGTGGTGTCTGACCTGCAAAGAACCATTATGGAGGCCATGCAGATCGATGAATATATCATGCCCGAAGAGGAGGCGGCTGAACGACTAGCCATGCGATTGGATAATATTGATATTGTGGATTCATTCAAAGTATCCGACCGATACTCCATTGTCGAAACTAAAGTGCCAAATCGATACATCGGGATGACACTACAGCAAGCCAATCTCACTAATAAGTACAAAGTTATCGTGCTGACAACGGTCAAAGTAAAGGATGGGCTGCACAAAGAAGCTTCTGGTATCGCAAAATCTGATACGGTGTTGCGTGAAAATGATTTGCTTGTCTTATTTGGCGAATTGTCCGATATTAAAAAGTTAATTGAAAAAGGCAACTAAATATCTTAAGCCTTGGTAAATATTAAAATCAATTCTATATTTTTGGACTTTAACACAAAATAACCACTAAATTATTCATGAAAAACTGGTTTAAGGATAATTCCTCGCATTTAATTGTTATCGCAATATTTTTTGTGTTAGTGTTTTTCTACTTCTCGCCGGTATGGCAGGGCAAAACACTCTCACAGCATGATGTAGTCCAGGCGATGGGCAGTCAGAAGGAACTCTTCGACTTCAAAGCACAGGATGGCAAAGCTCCTCAATGGACGAACTCAATGTTTGGGGGTATGCCGACGTTCCAAATTTGGTACAAACATTCCACGAATGTGGCTACTTATATCAGTAATGGTATCAAAGCGGTGTTCCCTTTGCCAGCAGATATCATCTTGATTTATCTATTAGGAGGATATTTTCTGTTAAGTGTGTTGCGCGTGAAACCGTGGCTTGCGGCCGTGGGAGCAATAGCCATCACCTTCTCCTCGTATAATTTCATCTATATTGAGGCTGGGCATGTTAATAAGGCGTACGCCATTGCTTATTTAGCGCCTATTATTGGTGCGGTTATTCTATGTTATAGAGGGAATAAGCTGTGGGGCGGAATTTTGCTGGCTTTGTTTCTATCCTTGGAGATTAGGACAAATCACGTACAGATGACTTATTATCTGTTCATTGCACTGTTAATTCTTGTCGGTTTAGAACTTTATTATGCAATCAGAGATAAAAAACTCCCTGATTTTTTCAAAAATTCGGCGGTACAGTTAGGCGCTGTAATTGTCGCAGTGGCAGTGAATGCAACGGTATTATTTCCAACGTACGAATACAGTAAATTAACAACCCGTGGAAAAGCCAACATCACCAAAACCGAAGATGGAAAATCCGGTGCCGGATTGGACAAAGAATATGCTTACGCGTGGAGTCAAGGAATAGCAGAGAACCTTACCTTCGTCATTCCGAATGCCTATGGAGGCAAATCCCAAGGTGTATTGGATGAAAAATCCCATGTGGTTAAATTTTTCGAAGGCGTGGGAGTGCCGCAGCATCAAGCTGTACAATTTGCACAAAGTCTGCCAACGTATTGGGGTGAGAAATCTTTCACCTCGGGACCGTGGTATTTTGGCGTGGGCATTATAGCACTCTTCATTTTAGGCTTGATTATCGTAAAAGATAGGCTGAAATGGTGGATTTTGGCAGCTACTGTTTTGACCATTTTGCTTTCATTCGGTAGACATTTTACATTGATATCGGATCTATTTTTTGACTATTTCCCAATGTACAACAAGTTTCGTGCGGTAGAATCGATATTGATTATTCCTTCGATCCTTATACCATTACTAGCAGCTTTGGCCGTTCAGGAGATCATTGAGCGTGAGGATAAAATTGTAGACCTGGATAAAAAGGTGCTGTATAGCTTCGGTTCGGTGGCTGTAGTATGTATTGTTGTGGCACTCATGCCGACTTTATTGAGTTTCCGCATTTCCGAACATCAAGGTTTCGTCAGTATGCTGGGTCAGCAACTGGGTGATGCCGCGATGGCTAATCAATTGGCAGAGGCACTTGTGAAAGATAGAGCTGACTTAGCATCGGCAGATGCGTGGCGTTCTTTCTTTATTCTAGTAATAATTTTCGCACTATTATTTGCTTATCTAAAGAAAAAAATGTCAAGCACCGTATTGATCATTGGTATTGGCGTTGTGACGTTGGCCGACTTATGGACGGTGGATAAAAGATATTTGAATAATGACACCTTTGTGGACAAAAGTGTTTTGAAGAACCCGATCGAAGAGCGCGAAGTAGATCAACTGATCAAATTGGATAAGGATCCAAGCTACCGTGTTTTGGATTTGACTACAAATCCTTTCTCCGATGCAAAAGCATCATATTTCCACAAAAGTTTTGGTGGATATCATGCAGCAAAATTGATGCGGTTCCAAGAAATATTGGAGCATCAGTTTAATGGAGCAATTAACGAGGATGTCTTAGACATGTTCAATGTACGCTATATCATTACCAAAGACCCTCAAAATAATGTAGACCGTATTCAGCGACGTTCTACTGCTGCGGGCAATGCTTGGTTTGTCGATAAAGTTACTTTTGTAAAAAATAACAACGAAGAGATGCAAGCCATCAGTAGTTTTGATCCTTCGAAAGAAGCCTTTGTACATGAAGAATTCAAAGGTAAAATTGATGAGAAACGCTTGCGATTGGCCAACAATGCTTCGATAAAATTGACTTCGTATCATCCCGACCGCATGGAATATGAATATTCTGCGCCGAATGATGTGTTTGCTGTATTCTCAGAGGTGTATTACGACAAAGGTTGGAAAGCTTATGTGGATGGCAAAGAAGTCCCTATTTTACGCGCTGATTATATCTTGCGTGCTTTACAATTGCCGGGAGGAAATCACAAAGTAGAGTTTGTTTTTGATCCGGAGACGGTGAAAGTAAGTAATGTGATATCCCTAATTGGTTCCCTTGTACTCATACTTGGACTGTTGGGCGGAATTTTCCTCTCTTACCGGAAAAAGCAACAAACAGCATAATTAACAAAGGCTTTTCGATTCGAAAAGCCTTTATACTTTTAAAACAACTCCAATTGCTGAGGTCTGCTGACATTGAAGGTCTTACGGTGATGAGGCGTTAGACCAAGCTCCAGCACCGTGGTCCTATGCCTTACGGTCGGATAACCTTTATTTGTTGCCCAATCGTAATGTGGGAATTCTTTTCCCAGCTCTTCCATATACTCATCCCGATACGTTTTAGCCAGAATAGAAGCCGCTGCTATAGACAAGTATTTGCCGTCACCTTTAATGATACATTGGTGTGCAATATTGGGATATGGAACGAATCTATTTCCATCGATGAGTAGCAGTTCGGGTTTGATATGAAGCGCATCCAAAGCCAAATGCATGGCTTTGTAGGAAGCATTATGGATATTAATTTTATCAATTTCCTCGGGGCTCACGGGCATGACAGCGTATGCCAAAGCATCCCTTTCAATAATAGGTCGTAAATCTTTCCTCTTCTTTTCGGATAATTTTTTCGAATCATTCAATACCGGATTGAAATATCCTTTTGGGAAAATTACGGCAGCCGCAAAAACGGGCCCTGCTAAGCATCCTCTACCGGCTTCGTCACAGCCTGCTTCAATCAATTCTTCTTGGTAATGTGATAATAACATTTCTGCTAAAATATGTAACTTCTCTGTGATAAGTGCAAAAGTTGTCGCGAATACCACAACTTATTGCTTTTTTTGTACTCAATTAAACTTAAGAGTTAGACAGTTGTCTAATAGCAAATGTAATCATAAGAAAAGAAACCTAATGAAAAAGCTTTTTATTGTTTTATTATGTTTTATTCTCCCTAGCCTTACATTTGCTCAGAAAAGCAAGAAGGAAAATTATCGATTTGCAACCGTGGGTGAGATCCATATTGATGGCAATATGGATGATTGGGGCAACAGCCTTACTACGCTTGATGGCGATGTGTGGGCTTTTGGTGTAGGTGAACAAAACAATTTCTTAGTTGTTGCTATGGTAATCAAAGATCCTCAGTTACAGCAAGAAGCGTTGCGCGGAGGGCTGTTTGTCAATGTCAGTTACAATGAAAAAAAGAAGGAAGGTGCACGATTGCAGTTTCCATATTGGGATAGAGAGCGTAGAAGGGCATTGGCCAATAATGAAGAGATTCAGGACAATTTCCAGCAAGAAGTGCTTAAGAATGTAAATGGATATTTTCTGTCTGGCTTTGCGAAGGTTCGTGATGGTGTATTGGCTCTAGAAAATGACTATCGTATAGAAGCAAAGGTGCGCCTAGACAGCAATAAAGTATTGTATTACGAGGCGCGGATACCATTGGATTTGATTGGATTGAAAAGCGAAAATATCGCGGTAAATCTTGGCGTTAATACAAATTTTGCTTTGCTCAAACGAGCAGCAGCACAAGCCAACAAAGCAAGGAATGCAAATATGATGTATCCGATGATGGGCAGGCCGATGATGCAAAGCAGTCCTAAAAATCCTTACAAGGTGGATACAGAAGTCTGGGTCATCGATAAAATAAGAAATTAGTTACACAAATAAATATGAGGTTTTATAGAGCGTTAATTGCTGTATTTTTTTTGAGTGTGAGCTTAAGCTCATTTGCTCAATCTCCCAAGGTCGTGCAGGGATTATTGCGCGATTCGTTATCTAGAATAATTTCTGGAGCTACTGTTCAGTTGATTTCTGCTACAGATACTGTAAGTACAAGTAGTTCAGCAGGGGGCATTTACACATTTAATAATGTAAATGCGGACAATTTTAAAATCAAAATTGCCAGCATCGGTTTCCAGCCTTTTGAAAAAGAATATGCTTTTCCGGCAGGACAAACTAAAATGATGGTCCCTACTATCGAATTAAATGCCATTCCAAACATGATTGAAGAGGTTGTGGTGAGCGGAGTAGTGACTATTCAAGTGAAAGGGGATACTGTCGAGTATGCGATGGACAACCTAAAATTACGTCAAGGTGCCGTGGCTGAGGATGCATTGAAAAAACTACAAGGTGTAGATGTAGACAAAGATGGTAATGTGACTGCTCAAGGGGAGCAAATTACTCGTGTGCGTATCAATGGTAAAGATTTCTTTGGTGGTGATGTCAAAACAGCTACTCAAAATTTGCCAGCTGATATCATCCAAAAGATGCAAGTCGTAGATGACTTTGGTGATATGGCCAACCTTACAGGTAATAAATCCGGTGAGTCAACTAAGGTATTGAACATTCAAATTGACCCTAAATATAACAACGGTTACGCAACGACAGTACGTGTTGGTGGTGGTACCCAAGATCGCTATCAGACTACAGCTATGTTTATGGGTTTCAAAGAGAAGACGCAAGTGTCTGTATTAGGAAACCTGAATAATATGAATGCGCCGTTATTTGATTTTAATGCAATAGGCGGTGGTGCCAGAGGACGTCAAGGTGGTGGCGGTGGCCGTGGTGGCGGAGGTATGTTTGGCGGTTCTGAAGGTATTACCAATACTGGATCAATTGGACTAAATGTACGTCATGACTTTTCGGATAAGCTGAAAACATACGGATCATATTCTTATGGACGCGATGATAACAACACCTTGTCAAATGCTTTTACGGAGTATATTGGACAAAATCTAACACAGGGAGATACTACAGATAATAATAGTATTCGTGGAAGTCACCGTTTCGAGGGTAATCTTGAATGGAATATAACGGATAAAGATTATATCAAAATCACGCCTCAAATAGGTTTTAATGACAATAGAACTAATAATTGGGGTAATTCTATTCTTTTTAACAATGAGAACTTAGATTATGAACAAATTCAGACATCAGATAATTCGTCTACAAGTCCGCGCTATAATTTCTCAGGATTGTATAATAGAAGATTAAATGATAAAGGACGCAATTTGTTCTTCAACTTTAATTATGATAACGCTTCTACAACGAACGAATATGATCAGATTTTAGATCGTGAAATATATGATCCTGCCAACCAGAATACACCTATAAGTGAAATATACGAAAGAACGATACGTGAAGCATTGAACAAAAGTTGGAATGCGGGTGCTTCGGTATCGTACTTAGAGCCATTATCGGAGAAAAGTAAGTTGGAGTTGGCTTATGATTATAATACGAATGACTACGATAATAGTGACAAACAAGGAGCAAGGGATGCAAATGATAATCCGCTAGCTGATCCAAAGTTGAACTTTGATTATAACTACGATTATGGATTCACTACACACCGATTTGGTGCTAGTTATATGTTCGAAAACGAAAAGGTAAAATATTCATTAGGTGCTGCGGTCCAACCATCTGTATTAAAAGGATCTGCAAAATCGTTAACAGACGCGGTGAATATTGATCGTTCGAACTTTAATATCATCCCAATTGCACGTTTTGAATACAAATTCTCACGTCAATCGAATATTACATTCAATTATTCAGGACGCTCGAATGAGCCAGGTATTTCGCAGATATTGCCTTTTGAAGTAAGTACAAATAGAACAACAACAACACTGGGTAATCCGAATTTGGATCCTGAATTTAGACATTCGATGAATGTACGATTCAGAACAGGTGATTTCCAAAAAGGTAAATCATTCTTCGCGATGTTGCGTTCGGAGATTACTCAAGATAAAATCGTTTCTCTGAATAAACGGTATAGAGATACGCCAGATTTAGGAGCAGATCCAAATGCAATTTCATCAGGTATTATACAAGAAGTAGGATATATCAATGAATCTGATCCTGTATATAATATTAATTCATTCTACCACTGGTCTAGATCTTTGAAAGAGAAGACATACAATATCATGTACGGTGGTGGTGTGAGCTATGCACGTACTGTTTCTTATTTGACAGATGACCAAAATGCGAGTTTACAAAATAACGTTAACGCATTAGGATTTGACAAAGGAGTGAACAATAACACTACCTTAACGCAAATGTTATTCTTCAGATACAATCCTTCTGAGAATTTTGAAATCAATCCGGGTGTTAGATATAATTATACATGGACGAGCTCTACTTTGCCAGCTTTTGCGGCAGCGAATACACAAAAAATTATTCCTAACGTAATAGGCTCGGTAAATCTTACACCGACTACAATTTTTGGTGCCGATTTATCCAAAGAGTTTAATACAGGTTTCCGCACGAATGCGAATCCATTTATTATCAACTCGTACATCGAGCAACGATTCTTAAGAGATCAACGTGCTACGATTCGTTTCCAAGCATTTGACTTGTTGAATCAACAGACTAATATCAACCGTACGGTGGGTGAGATCTTGAGAGATAGTCAGACCAATCGTTTAGCAAGATATTTTATGTTGACATTTACATTCAAATTGCAAAAATTCTCAGGAATCAATCCGATGCAAAATCAAGGACAATTCCCGGGGCATATGCGTCCAAGAATGTAATTTGAAAATACTTATAATCTAAACGGCTGTATCTCATACAGCCGTTTTGTTTTTATTGTGTAGTTTTGCAATCAATTAAATAATAGATAACTGAATGAAGGAATACAATCTTATCCAATTGGATAATGGTATCAGAATATTGTTGCATTACCAAAACTCTAGCATTACACACACTTGTATGATTGTAAATGCTGGTGCGCGAGATGAGAGAGAAGGCAAGTATGGTGTCGCACACTTTATTGAACATTTATTATTTAAGCGTACGGAGCGTCGCTCTACCAATCAAATATTGAACCGTCTGGAGCAAGTTGGTGGGGACCTTAATGCGTATACTACCAAAGAATATACCTGCCTACATGCCTCATTTTTGAATCCACATCTCGAGCGCGCTTTAGATTTGTTTGAGGATGTTCTGTTTCATTCTACGTTTCCAGAGAATGAAATTGAGAAAGAGAAAGGAGTGATTCTTGACGAAATGGCTTCCTACCTCGATAGCCCTGAAGAGTCTATTATGGACGATTTTGAAGATTTATTGTTTAAAGGAACCGGTTTAGGACACAATATTTTAGGTTTGGAAGATGATCTGAGAGCTTTGCAAAAGCCTGATGTGATAGATTTTATGCTCAGTAATTATGATACCAATGAAATCGTGATTGCTATAGGAGGAAATTATTCACTGGCCCAAGTTGAGCGTATCAGCAACAAAATCTTTGGTCGTATCAAACCCAATACTCGAAGTCGCCAAGACATTGCTATTATTGAAAATAAAGGACAACAAATAACCATCGAAAAGCCTATTAATCAGGCGCACTATATGTTGGGAATCCAAACATTTGGAATCTTCGACGAGCGTAAAACAGCTATGCTATTGCTCAATAATATGCTGGGGGGATTTGGGATGAGTTCTATTCTGAATTTGGGTATCCGGGAGAAATATGGCATTGCCTATACCATAGAGTCCAATTTCACGATGTACACGGATGTTGGACATTTTAATATTTACTTAGGTACGGACGAAGAAAAGCTTAAAAAAGCGGTGTCGCTCGTATTTAAGGAACTCAATAAATTAAAAGAAGGTCCTATCTCTGCTTATCAGTTGAAGCAAGCCAAACAGAAATTCAAAGGACAGATTGCACTAGCAGAAGAGAATCGCATGAGCATGATTATCGCGGAAGCGAAAAATATTATTGATTATGACAAAATAATCCCTCTCCAGGAGGTATTTGATAAGATCGATGCGGTGCGTGCGGAAGATCTATTGGAACTTAGCACGATTTATTTTGATGCCGATAAGTTAATCTCGTTGAGCTTTGTGCCGGGCGACGAATAGCTTTTCAGCAATATTATTATATTTGCCGAATAATCTCAATTAGAAATAACCTTTAACAAAGAAAATAAGTCGTCATGAAAACAGCTTACATTTTCCCGGGTCAAGGGGCTCAATTCGTAGGAATGGGTCAAGACCTATACAATCTTAATGAAGAGAGCAAAGCTTTATTCGAAAAAGCAAACGATATTTTAGGATTTCGTATTACCGACATTATGTTTAATGGTACAGACGAAGATCTTAAGCAAACCAATGTGACCCAACCAGCGATTTTCTTGCATTCGGTGATATTAGCAAAAGCATTGGGCGACAAGTTTCAGCCCGCAATGGTAGCGGGTCACTCGTTGGGCGAATTTTCGGCTTTAGTCGCAGCAGGTGCCTTATCGTTTGAAGATGGTCTTAAGCTTGTTTCTCAACGTGCTAATGCGATGCAGAAAGCCTGTGAATTACAGCCTTCGACCATGGCAGCAATTTTGGGCCTTGATGATGAGACAGTAGAAAAAATATGTGCGCAAGTAGAAGAGGTCGTAGTGGCAGCAAATTACAACTGCCCTGGACAGTTGGTGATTTCGGGATCTATTGAGGGAATTGACAAAGCTTGTACTTTATTGACAGAGGCTGGAGCTAAGCGTGCGTTGAAATTGAATGTAGGTGGTGCTTTCCATTCTCCATTGATGGAGCCAGCGAAGGTAGAGTTGCAAGCCGCTATTGAAGCGACAGCTATTCAATCACCAATATGTCCGATCTACCAAAATGTAGACGCAAAAGCATACACCGATCCACAAGAAATCAAAGCCAACTTGATCGCTCAATTAACGGGGGCTGTGCGCTGGACGCAGACAGTACAAAATATGCTGACAGACGGTGCGGAAGCTTTTGTAGAAGTAGGCCCAGGAAATGTATTGCAGGGATTAGTGAAAAAAGTAGATAGACAGGCGCAGGTTTCCGCTGCCACTATCGCAGAATAATATAACAAAAAGAGCGACTTTTTTTTCAGTCGCTCTTTTTGCTATAGCTAATTATCCTTAAAAGAATAATAATGGTCTTGGATGACCTGCGCCAAGAATTGCTCAGGCCTTTCTGTTGATTTCCTCCCAATCATGAGCTCCACTTTGGCGGCTAAAGCCTTAATGATTTCATAATTTTTTCGGCGATAGCCCGTATTATAAATATCCTTGATTTCGTTGATCTCTTGATCGGAGAGTTTATAGACTTCTTGATACACCACCTCATGCTCAACAGCTAATTCCTCAAATACCGTTTCGCGTAGATTGAGTGTAGGTTTAAGGCTGATAACAGCTGTGTCCGCGGCTATGTCACCCAGGCGTTGTGATTTGGAAGACAGAATAATGCTAGTCAAGCCGATGCCTCCCATACTCAGAAATATATCGACAGCATTTGATACCCAACGAATAAAATATTGGTAGAAAGTAGCGCGCGTGCCATCAATCTTTACGACCTTAAGTTTCATGATTTTCTTACCCAGAGTTTGGCCGTTCATGAAAGTTTCGCTCAGCAAGGGATAAAAAAATACGGGTAGGTACACTAAGGAATTTATTCCCCACATGGCCCATAGGTCTAATCCTTCTAGAAAATGCGTGACATTAAAAAATAATTGCACCAAGAAAACATAAAGTATCATCATACCATAGTCCAGCGCAAAGGCTAATATGCGAGAACCCACAGGCGCTAATGTGTATTCAAAATTTACGTTTTGCGGTGTATTTATTAACAGCTTATTCATATATTTAGAAGGACAATTAAACTTACAACATGCGTGAGGCTTCTTTTGTAGAACGAAATAAAGAAAAATGGCGTTCAATTGAAAATAATTTGCTCCATATTGTTGAGGTGGATCCGGATATATTAGCCTCCAATTATATCGAACTCACCAATGATCTCGCGTATGCTCAGACATTTTATCCGGAGAGCAAAACCAAAGATTATCTGAATGAATTATCCATTCGGGCTCATCAATTAATCTATAAAGATCAAAAATCTTCTAGCAACAAGCTCGCTCATTTCTTTACGTATGAAATTTTCGAATCTATCTGGAAGATACGAAAACCCCTGTTATATTCCTTACTTATTTTTGTGCTTGCGAATATTATAGGCATTATCTCCGCCCATTATGAAGATAGCTTTTTGAAATTTATTATGGGCTCCAGTTATGTGGATATGACTGTGCAAAATATAAAGGAAGGCAATCCCGCCGGTGTCTACCAGCAGGGATCAAACTGGGGTGGAGCGTTGGCTATCACCATCAATAATGTGCGCGTCGCATTCTTTGCTTTTATATATGGCATATTCTTTAGCTTGGGCACGGGATTTATACTGATGTCCAATGGCATTATGGTCGGCACATTTCATTATATGTTTTACAAATATGGGGTGCTTGCTGAAGCTATGTCGGCAATTTGGATTCACGGCGCTATCGAACTTTCTGTTATCGTCATCGCGGGTGGATGCGGTATTGCTATGGGAAATAGCATTTTATTCCCCAAGTCTTATACTCGTCTGGAATCCTTCAAAAGAGCGGTAAAGCATGCCGCTAAGGTGCTTATCAGTACGATTCCATTCTTTATAATAGCAGGCACACTAGAAGGGTTCGTCACGCGGTATTACCAGGTCTCGATAGGGATGTGTTTGATCATTATTTTTCTATCCTTCCTATCCATTGTATATGTATATATTGTTAAACCAAAACAAATGGCACTTAAATACGCATGGAGTTAATAGATTTTGAATTCAGAAAGGAGCGTAAGTTAGGGGAATTTGTACAAGATTTTATTAACTTATTGAAAATCATAAATAGGCACTTAGTGGCGGTTTTATTAAAATTACTGTTGATTCCGATCAGTGCGGTGATTTTACTCGGTTATTATATATCCACCCAAATCAGCCTCAACACGGCGTACACTTCAGTGGATACTGTCCATGTATTTATGAGTTTTTTGGTTCTGGGAATAGGTATTCTATTGATCGCGCTCTTTGCATTTGGATTAGGGATTGAGTATTTCATTTTATTGCGCAATAGCAAAAGTTTAAATTTTAATTCCTCCGATATTCTGCGCCAATTTAAGGTTCATATGCCGATGTACCTCCGGTTCTTTTTAGCGATGTTGGTTGTAGGCGTGCTCATTTCTATTCCCGCAGCATTAGCCATAATGTTATCGGCGCTGATTCCTTTTATAGGCTCTTTCGCTATGGGGGTGATATTTGCCATGATTGGACTGTGGTTCTTTTCGGCATTTATGCTCTATAGAGAAGGGTATTACGATTTAATAGACTGTTTTGGATCTGCCTTCACGATGTTGAAGAAAAAGATATTAGAATATGGGCTGGCCTCTTACATTGTTTCTTTTATTTTTCAGGCTTTACTTAGTATTATTACTATTGTTCCAATGGCCATAGTTTTTCTTATTGCCTATAATTCATTAGGATACCACGATGACTTTTTTGCATCAGGAATCGGGCGCGGCATAGCGACTTTCGGAGGGCTATTTGTTGTACTCTTGGTTATTATTTATTACCTCCTTTCGGTGATTAGCTACGGAATCATTTACGAGACAGCTAAGGAATTGCAATTCGGGGAAGATGTTTTCGAGCGTATAGATAAATTAGGAAGGGAGACGCATGCGTAATTATTTATTATTGATATTGTTGGTCTTTTCCTCTTGGGCCGTCGCCAATACGCAAGATTCGGTTGTTGTCGAGGAATTAATGCCAAAAGATATGTCTTCCGATGAAAATCCTAAATATTGGGCGAAAGGGTATTACGACAGCATCCCGCGGCTGGACAAACTGGAAACTCCCTCGGCGCAGGATTTTGAGGATGTGATTGGAAGATACCAAAGTAAAGATTTTGAGTATATAGAGAGCATATCAGATAAGTTGACGCTATGGAATTCCATTATACAATGGATAAAAGATTTTCTGTCTGACTTGTTTCCTGATATCGATGCACGGCCAGGAGACTGGTTTTATAATGTGCTAGGTATAGCCGGTGCGGCTTTAGTGGTATTTCTACTATACAAATTCTTTTTCTCGGGCAAGCAGTTTATCCGAAATCCTAAAGAGGAACAAGCGGATGAAGGTGATAGTATAGCATATGTGGAGCGTCATCTGCTGGATGTAGATATTAACAACTACATTAATAGCGCAATTGCTGAAAATAACTACGCCTTAGCGATTCGATACCAGCAATTGCTGAATATTCAGTTGCTCGCAAAGCGTGATTTTATTACCTGGAATCAAAATAAGACCAACTTAGAACTCATGGACGAGATTCAATTGGCCGACCTCAAGGAGGAATTCAGAAATTGTTCTGAACTTTTCAATTATGTATGGTTTGGGGATTTTACCCTAACGAAAGGAAAATTTGAAGAGATAACTGCAGTGTTTAAGAATTTTCAAAGGAGGTGGTCATGAGTAAGGGAATGTGGTTGGGTATTATCTTATTACTGATGGTACTTGTAGGCATAGCACTGATCGATGCGAGCGCTAAGCGGCCTATCGACTGGAGGGAAAGCTACCTTTTTAAAGACAAAATTCCTTTTGGCACATATGTGTTCCGGGAGGAGCTACCTCGTGTAATGCCTCAGGATCGTCGCTTTAGGGGTTTTCACGAGAGCTATTACGAATTTTTGACCGAGAAAATCAATGCGAAAGCCAGCGAATCTTCTATCGTTGAAATAGCAGAATATATTACATTGAGTAAGGAAGATGTCAGGGAGCTGTTGAGTTATGTAGAACAGGGCGGCGAGGTGTTCTTTTCTTCCAAATTCTACCCCGAGATTTTGCTCGACACACTGGGGGTACAGATTGCTGAGTTGGATTATGCGCAATTTAGGCCGACGCCACGTACGGTTCATTACACACTAGGCAATGATACTGCGAGGATTTATTTAGATAAGGTGAAAGACTTTATGGTTTTCACAAAACTAAATCAGAAGAATACGACCATACTAGGTTATCTGAATGCCCGAGGAAAGGCTATTCCTAATTTTGTGAAAATCACCCGGGGAAAAGGTAGCATCTATTTACATAATGTACCTGCTGCTTTTGGAAATTATTATCTTCTACAGGAGAAAAGCTATAATTACGTAACGAAGCTGATCAATGTCCTTCAGCACAGAGAGGTCCAGCTCAAGGATAGAGGAGGAGCGCCAGAGGCGGCCATGACACCATTGCGTGTTATTATCCAAAAGCCTGGCTTGGCGCAGGCTTGGTATATGCTGCTAGCAGGATTATTACTTTTTATGCTGTTTCGATCCAAGCGCCAGCAGCGCCCCGTGCCAGTCATCTTGCCAGAACCAAACAAGTCTAAGGAGTTCGCACAAACTATTGGCAATCTCTATTATGAGAATGGCTCTCCGAGCAACATTATCCAAAAAAAGATAGAATACTTTCTATTTGAAATCCGAAATAATTTTCAGCTAGACACCTTGGATCTTACCGATGAACGTTTTATACGCCAGCTAGCACTAAAAGCTGGTGTCGATGTGGAAGAAGCCAAATCGCTGGTCCAATTGATCGCCTCTTATAAAAATAAGACTGTATCCTCGATGGAGGAAGTAAAATTAATAAATCAAAAAATAGAAGAATTCAAACACAAAGCCAATTTTATATGATGGAACAAGACAACTTGGAAAGATATAAGCCTGATTTTGAAAATAGGATAGACCTCAGCGGACTTCAAGCCAAATTGGATGCCGTGCGCGCGGAAGTGAAAAAGGTTATCATTGGTCAGGATAAAGTGATTAATATGTTATTGCTGGCTATCCTGGCGGGAGGACATTCTTTGATTGAGGGTCTGCCGGGCGTAGCAAAAACATTAACCGCCAAATTAATTGCCAAATCCATACGCAGTAATTTCAAAAGAATCCAATTTACTCCCGATTTGATGCCATCTGACGTTACGGGCTCGACCATACTTGATATTAAATCCAATGAGTTTGAATTTCGCAAAGGTCCGATCTTTGGTAATATCATCTTAATCGACGAAATCAACCGTGCCCCTGCGAAGACACAGTCTTCTTTGTTTGAATGTATGAGTGAGCGGCAAGTGACTGTGGATGGCACGACTTATCCTATGGCCAACCCTTTTATAGTTTTTGCTACACAAAATCCGATCGAGCACGAAGGGACCTACCGGCTTCCTGAAGCCCAATTGGATCGCTTTCTTTTCAAGATAGAAGTGAATTATCCTGATTTTGATCAAGAGCTGCTTATCTTACAAGAACATCATCTGCAGAAAGCAAAAAATAAGGAGGATCTGGTACAAGAGGTGGTATCGATTGACGAGGTTGTTCATTTTCAGCATATGGTCAAGATGGTATATGTGCACGATGATGTATTGAGATATATCGCACAGATTATTGCGCAGACGCGTACCAATCCTTATCTATATTTGGGTGCTTCGCCGAGGGCCTCAATTGCTGTTCTGGAAGCTTCCAAAGCGAATGCAGCCCTTCAAGGTCGCGATTTTGTGACACCCGAAGATGTTAAATATGTTGCAGAAGCGGTGTTGGCGCATCGTATACAATTGACTCCCGAGAAGGAGATGGAAGGTTTCACTCCCGCCTACATTGTACAGCAGCTTATTGAAAACGTCGAAATTCCGAGATAATGAGATTCTTGCGTAGATTATATATTGCTAATACATTTTTCTGTGTGCTGCTGTTTCTAGCGGCATGTTTTGCTGTGTCATTTTATATCGAGCCACTACGCTTCGTTACTGTTATTTTGCTGTGGATATGGATAGGACTTTGTTTTTGGGACTTATTGATGCTGCATCTGCCGCGCCATCAAATTAAAATCCAGCGACAGTACCCAGACAAATTGTCCAATGGCGATAATAATTCCTTTAAGATCACGCTCGTCAGTTCATTCCCAATGGCGGTTAAAGCTCGAATCTTAGAAGAGGTTCCTGTGTTGCTTCAAATGCGCAATAACGAATTTTCCCTGCGCCTATATCCACGTAAAGAACATCAAGTGGAATATAAACTTGCGCCAAAAAAACGCGGTGTATATGCTTTTGGTAAATGCAATGTCTTGATTAGCCATTTAGGTCTATTCGAGCGTAAATTTATATTGGAGGAAGAATTGGGAATTCCATGTTACCCATCATTTATTCAGATGCGAAAATATCAGCTCTTGGCGACGACGGATCGCTTGGTGGAAATGGGTGTGAAACGTATCCGAAGGATAGGCAGTACCATGGAGTTTGACCACATCAAGGAATATGTAAAAGGCGACGAATATAAACACATGAACTGGAAGGCGTCTGCAAAATATAAGCGACTCATGGTCAATCAGTATCAAGAGGAAAAATCACAGCCCATCTATTCGATCATTGACATCGGAAGAGTGATGCGCATGCCTTTCAATGAGATGACTTTGTTGGATTATGCGATCAATTCGACGCTTGTGCTTTCTAATGCCGCCATCTTGAAGCAGGACCGTGCTGGGATGCTGACTTTTGGTAAATCCTGCGAAAATCACATCGCAGCAGAGCGGAATAATAAGCAGATGAAGCTTATTTCTGAAAAATTGTACGGTATTACCACGTATTTCGAAGAATCAGAATTTGGTAATCTTTATGCTTTCCTACGTCGAAAAATAAACAAGCGCTCTTTAATCTTCCTTTACACAAACTTCGAGACTTTGGACGCGCTGAATAGACAACTTCCATTTCTCCGGATGATGGCCAAAAGCCATATTATCGTCGTGGTGGTCTTTAAGAATACTGAATTGCAGGAAATGTCCAAGAGCGAAGCCAAGAATACGGTTGAAATATACAATAAGATTATCGCCGAGAAATTAGTGTATGAGAAAAACCTAATCATTCAGGAACTGAATCGTAACGGACTACAGACAATTTATACAGCACCCGAAGATTTAAGTATTAAATCCATCAATAAATATCTTGAGATCAAAGCCCGGGGCTTAATCTAATAAAAAAGGCGAAACTGAATGGTTTCGCCTTTTTTATTTTAAAGCTGAAAAGCTTCTTTTATTTTATCCACGTAATCTAATTTTTCCCAAGTGAACAATTCCACTTCGAGAGTCTTAGTTTCACCGTTTGTATTTTCAAAAGTTTTGGTGACTTTCTTATTTGTTCTACCCATGTGACCATACGCGGCTGTTTCTGCATAGATTGGGTTGCGTAAGCCTAATCGGGTCTCGATACCATAAGGCGTCATATCGAAAAGCTCAGTGATTTTCTGTGCGATTTCGCCATCTGTAGCATTCACTTTGCTTGTGCCATAGGTATTTACATAGATTCCCATTGGATCTTTCACGCCGATAGCATACGATATTTGAACCAAAATTTCATCTGCTACGCCCGCAGCAACTAAGTTTTTCGCAATATGACGAGTGGCGTATGCTGCCGAACGGTCTACTTTGGAAGGATCTTTACCCGAAAAAGCTCCACCACCATGCGCACCCTTGCCGCCGTAAGTGTCTACGATGATTTTGCGGCCTGTCAATCCGGTATCCCCGTGAGGACCTCCGATTACAAATTTGCCGGTAGGGTTAATATGAAATTTGATATTGTCTGTGAACAAAGCCTGAAGCTCGGGCTTCAGTTGTGCTTTTACACGTGGAATCAAAATATTCTTAATGTCTTCTGTGATTTTCACCAACATATTTGGTTCGGTGTCAAACTCATCATGTTGAGTCGAAATCACTATGGTATCAATACGTTGCGGTTTGTGATCGTCGCTGTATTCTAAGGTAACTTGCGATTTTGCATCTGGACGCAAATACGTGATTTCTTTATTTTCACGTCTCAATTCTGCTAATTCGTACAACAAACGGTGCGCAAGGTCCAAAGCCAAAGGCATATAGTTTTCAGTTTCGTTGCTCGCATATCCAAACATGATACCTTGGTCACCCGCACCTTGATCTTGTCTTGTCTTACGGTCTACACCTTGGTTGATATCAGCAGATTGCTCGTGTATGGCAGACAATACCCCACAAGAATTTGCCTCAAACATATATTCAGATTTTGTATATCCAATCTTCTCAATTACCGAACGCGTGATCTTTTGCACATCTAAATAGATTGTGGATTTTACCTCACCTGCCAACACCACCTGTCCGGTCGTCACCAACGTCTCAATCGCTACACGAGAATCCGCGTCCCAAGCTAAGAAATTGTCAATTAACGCATCTGAAATTTGATCGGCTATTTTGTCAGGATGGCCTTCCGATACAGATTCGGACGTAAATAAGTATGCCATAATTATTTTTGTTTTTTTCGATATTAAAATAAAGGAGAGGTGCTATCGACAGATAGAAGTGAAAAACAAGATAGAATGGTTTTTAGCACTTTTTTTTCGTGGTTGCAATCTCCCTTTTTACTTAAGATTTGTAAAATGCAAATCAGTCCACATTTTTATTTGGTCGCAAAGTTACAACACTTTTATTATTATCACAATACGCTTGGTGGATTATATTAATTTTTATACATCGTGAAATTTAGATTATATTTACTCGGTTGATTATAGATATGGAACAGAAGAATATTCTATTTGTTATTAATCCCATTTCGGGAGGCAAGAAAAAAACTGCTTTCAATTCGAAAGTCTTGGAGGTGTTGGATTTAAAAAAGTTTAAGCCTACTTTCCAGCAGACTTCGCGAGCAGGCCATGCCTATGAATTGGGTAAGATGGCGGTGGAAGAGCAGTATGACGCGGTAGTAGCAGTGGGCGGTGATGGTACAATCAACGAGCTTGGCGCGGCATTGATTGGGTCAAATATCCCATTGGGCATTATTCCTGAGGGATCGGGCAATGGTCTTGCATTATACTTAGGCATCCCGATGAATGAAACAGCGGCCATCAAGCGCTTGAATCGCTTCGAGACAGCAGGGGTCGATTGTGGTATTGTCAATGGCAAGCCTTTTTTTAATATCGCAGGTTTGGGATTTGACGCTTCGGTATCCGATAGATTTGCAAATGATTCTATTCGCGGTCCCATTGGCTACCTACGCTCGGCAATTAATGTTATTAGTAATTATAAGCCTTGCAAATATGAACTGACTATTGATGGTCAGCATTACGAGCGTGAGGCCTTTATGATCTCGGTGGCTAATTCCCCGCAATATGGCAACAACGCTTATATCGCGCCCAATGCTTCGGTCAATGATGGGCTACTGGATGTATGTATAGTACATAAGTTCCCCTTATATATATTACCCATGATGGTATTTCATCTTTTCAATCGGTCGGCAGACCAGTCGGAATACGTGGAGATCATCCCGGGTAGGGATATTCTGATAAAGCGCGTGGACGACGGGCCTATTCACGTGGATGGAGAGCCGATAGCACTTGCGGGCAATCTACATATTCAGGTGCAGCCTAATGCGCTCAATATAATCTGTTAAGTTTTAAGTTATAGTATGGCAAAGCAAAAGAAACAACGCTTCGAAGGTATTGTGTATTCCACAGACGATTCTTACGCGTATGAGATGAACAACGAGCAAGACGTGGATACTTTACCTGTGCAGCAGCAAAAGTTAAAAATACAATTAGACAAGAAATCCCGCAAAGGAAAGGTTGTAACAATAGTGGATGGTTTTATTGGACGTGAGGAGGATTTAGAGGATTTAGCAAAGTTATTAAAGCAAAAGTGTGGTGTGGGTGGAAGTGCTAAAAATGGAGAAATCTTGGTACAAGGAGATTTTAAACTCAAGATCCATGAAATATTAAAAATCCTTGGTTATCAGGTCAAACTCGTAGGTGGATAGAATAATTTGACTGTATAACCAGTTTATTCAAAGATTGTTACATACTGAAAGGTAAGGTGGGTGTGAATATCTAGCTTCAATGTTGGTAAGTGTTTGCTTACTTATTTTTATACGGAATGCCCTGATTAATTTGGATATACAAAAAAAAATAGTTTTTATTGCATTATATTCTATAAATGGACATTCTAAAAATCACACATAAGAATAGGATTGCTGCGCTGCTCGTTCTTATAGACGTCCAAAAAAAGAATTATAAAAAACACTTGAAAAATTTGAAATTTATATCAAAATAGTATATTTGTTTTGACAGTAGTCAAAATGATGCCAACAATTTTGCATTATTTTAATAGAATTAAACATAATAATTAAACAACAGTAAAAATCTAAAACTTAGTAAAAATGGCAAACGCACCAAAAACTACTAGCCCAGCAAAACAAGAAAGTGGCAATTCAGGTAATTTATTTGCGAGTTTAGCAATCGTTATTTGTTTCGTAATTGGATACCTTATTTGGAATTATGTAATGGGTAATCCAAGCAACTTTATCGATGGCAATCGTGAGAATCAACCTCTACCAGGTAACTATGGTGGTATGGTTTACCATGCAGGTGTTGTCGTACCTGTGTTAATCGGTTTATTCTTGATGGTATGGGTTTTCTCAATCGAGCGTTTCATCGTGATTGGTAAAGCTTCAGGTACAGGTAACGTAGGTAACTTCGTAAGAAAAGTACAATCATTATTAAAAACAGGAAGCATTGACTCTGCTATTTCTGAGTGTGACAAACAAAAAGGTTCTGTTGCAAACGTAATCAAAGCGGGTTTATTGAAATACAAAGATGTAGAAGCTAACCCAGGCTTAGATGCAGAAAAATCGGCTTTAGCAATCCAAAAAGAGATTGAAGAGACTACAGCATTAGAAATGCCTATGTTAGAGAAAAACTTAAACGTACTAGCTACATTAGTGTCTATTGGTACGTTGACAGGTCTATTAGGTACGGTAACAGGTATGATCAAGGCCTTCTCTGCATTAGCGACAGGTGGCGCTCCAGATTCAGCTAAATTAGCAAACGGTATCTCTGAGGCCCTTATCAACACAGCTACAGGTATCGCTACTTCAACATTCGCGATCATCATGTACAACATCTTGACTGCTAAAATTGACAAATTAACTTATTCTATCGACGAAGCTGGTTTCTCAATCGTTCAAACTTACGCTGCGAACCACAAATAAGATGTGCTAAAAAATATTTCAACTTTTTTTATGGAAAGTGAAATTCAAAAGCATCATTAAGTAAACGAATAGAGTTGTTAATAAATAAAGGTTAAAGAAATGGGTAAAGCAAAAGTAAAAAGAGCCAGTACATCGATCGATATGACCGCGATGTGTGATGTATCTTTCTTGCTTCTAACATTCTTCGTTCTTACAGCTACAGCTAGACAACCTGAGACTCTGACTGTGGATACAGCACCTTCGTACTCTCAAGCTAAATTACCTGATGGAAATTTAGCGATTATCACAGTAGGTGATGAAGGAAAAGTATTCTTTAAAATGAGCGATCCAAATGTACGCGTAGAGACATTGCAAAGAATGGCTAGCAAATACGGAATGGAATTCTCACCAGAAGAATACGCTAAATTCAAAGGTCTAGAAGATTTTGGAGTGTCGATCAAAGCGATGAAAACTTTGTTAGCTGCAAACGATTCGGAAAGAACAGCAGAAAAGCAAAGAGGTATCCCTGTAGATTCTACACAGAATCTAACGAACGAATTGTTCTCTTGGGTAAAAGAAGCTCGTGTAGCATCAGCTAATATATTGCGTAACAAAGCGATGGAAGACGGAAAAGATCCGGATGATATCGAACTTATGACAGTAGCTATTAAAGCGGATGCGGATGAGAAGTTCCCAAGTTTGAATTTGATAATTGAGACATTACGTAATCAGAAACAAAATAAGTTCAGTTTTGTAACTGGTCTTAAAGCTGATTAATAATTAATAATTAGATGGCAGAATTAAATCAAGACTCCGGTAAAGGAGGAAAAGGAGGAAAAGTAAGATCTAAGAAAAATGGCGGTAAGGTCGATCTTACAGCCATGGTAGACTTGGCATTCTTATTGATTACTTTCTTTATGTTGACAACATCGTTGAATAAGCCGCAAGCCATGGACGTTGCGATGCCAGACAAAAACGTTGAGCAGGACAAGAATACTGACGTAGACGTGGATGAGCACCGTAGTGTGACCCTAGTATTGGGTTCTGATGACAAGCTTGTATGGTATCAAGGCGATGTTAAGAATCCTCTTCAAGGTCCAACAGTAATTGATTATAGCAATGAAGGATTACGTAGCGTATTATTGAAAATGCAAAAGCTTGTTCCACAACAAGCTGGAGGAAAAGATGTAATCGTGGTAATCCGTCCAAGCGAAAAATCAGTAACGCGTAATATCATTGACGCGTTGGATGAAATGAAGATTGTAGACATAAAACGTTATATGATATCTAACCGTATCATGGATGACGAAATTGAGCTATTGAAAAAAGAAAATCTTTATAACGACTAGTATCGTCGTAAAGGCTTTCATAAAAATATACTAATATGTTTGAAAAATTAAATATATTTAAAAGTGAGTGGCTTGACGTAGTCTTCGAAAATAGGAATAAATCTTACGGAGCTTACGAGCTACGTAAATTAGGCCCTAAAGCCACTAACACGGCGATGGCTATTGTAGCCGCAGTGGTAGCAGTATTTAGTATTCCGCAAGCTTTCAATTTAGATCTTTTCAGCAGTAATGATGGACCTAAAGAAGAAATTGCATTTACTGAAGAAGTGACTTTAGAGGATCTAGCTGAAAAGCTTCCTGAAGAAGAAGAAAAGCCTGTGGTACAGGAAGAGGCTCCTAAAATAGCCGAATCTAAGCCCGCGCTAGACGTCGTTGCTCTTCCAGAAATCAAGCCTGTTCCTAAGGAAAAGGCCGTGACTGAAGAAGTGGCCACAGTAGAAGAAGCTACAGATAAGAAAAAACTTATCGGTCCTGTAGCGATGAAAGGTATGAAAGGTGGAAGCATTACTACCGAAGGTAAATGGGGTACAAAAGATGTAGCGGGTGCTGCAACAGGTAGTACGAAAGGAGTCGAAGGTGGAACAGGTAATGCGGATGAGATCTTCCAATCCGTGGAGATCCAACCAGAACCGCCGGGTGGTTTGAACGCTTTCCGTAAATGGATCGGGGATAACTATCAATATCCACAATCAGCAATTGATGCTAACGTAAAAGGAACAGTACAAGTGACATTCGTAGTTGAGAAAGACGGTTCATTGACAGATATCAAAGTGCAACGTGACTTATCATACGGAACTGGCCAAGCTGCTATCAACTTATTGAAAAAAGCTAAAAAATGGAGCCCAGGTATCCAAAACGGTCGTCCAGTACGTGTCGCATATTCACTTCCTATTCGTTTGGATTTAACTAACATGTAATGAGTTATAATTCAGGAATGGATAACAATAAATTTAGACAGAAATCGCCAACAAAGCGATTTCTGTCTATTTTAGGCCTATGCATGTTTTTATTTTATTTCATCATAGGTTTACTGATAATCTTTTGGAAAGATTTTCCAATCGATATTGATAAGACATATAAGAATATGTTTGGTATTTTGCTAATCGTATATTCTTTTATGCGTTTTGCACGCTTGTGGCAAAATAACTTTCGTTAAAAAATGTTAAGGATTAATCCTTTGATTGTTTAGTTAATCATATTGGTAATGAATTTGTTCTATAAGATTATATATGTTGTTACTGCTGTTGTTTTCTTGACTTCATGTCAAGACGCCAAGCAAAAAAGTAATAAGGATGATATATTATCCGGAGAAGTGTCGGTATTGGTCGACGAGTCATTGCTTCCGATTATTATAGAGCAAAAAGAGGTCTTTGAGAGTTCGTATTATAACGCAAAGGTTAAATTAGTAAGCAAGCCAGAAGTACAGGCAGTAAATGATTTAATCAAAGGTGACGCTTCTATTATTATTCTTTCGCGAGAGTTGACAGAAGTTGAACGTAAATCTTTTGATGAAAGATCAGTGGTGCCAAGAATATATTCTATAGCTTACGATGCTGTAGTAATGGTAAGCAGAGCAGGTCAAGATACGACGATTAAAACATCGGATGTAATTGATTTAATGACAGGTAGAGCTGTAGCCGGCAAATCCCTTGTTATTGACAACCCAAATTCTAGTGTCATAAGATATTTTAGAGAACTGGGTAAAATAGATAAAATAGCGAATACGTATATTCAAGTGAAAGGTACAGCAGATAGCATACTGACAACTGTAGCAGAAGGGAATAATCAAATTGGGATTATGAGCTACAATCAATATTTATCTTTGCAAAGTTCTTTCACAGAAAAAGATAAAATTCGTATCTTGAGCGTGTTGAATGACACTTTGGCCACGCCGAAGTACGTCAAGCCGACTCAAGCCTCCTTATCTACGGGCGAATATCCGTTGCGCAGAGAGGTTAAGATCTTGAACTACCAGCCACATTTGGGATTAGGTATGGGATTCTCGGCTTTTCTAACTGGTGATAGAGGACAGCGTATAGTATTGAAATCAGGTTTATTACCTGCAAAGATGCCGGGAAGAGAAATTATAGTGAGAGATAAAATAAATTAGTAAATAACTAAAGAACATAAATAGAATGATGACAAAAAGCAAATTGTTTTTGAGTTTATTAGCGGCAGGAGCTGTAGTAAGCACTGCTAATGCTCAAAGTTTAAAAGATGCGAAAGCGGCTCTTGATGCAGAGCAATATGATAAAGCTAAAAGCATCTTACAAAATTTAGTTGCTAAAAAGCCAAAAGATGGAGAAAACCATTTTTACTTAGGTCAAGTGTATTTAGTGAATGAAAAATTGGATTCCGCTACATGGGCTTTTAACAATGGTATTACGAATGCTCCTAAAGAAGCATTAAATACAGTGGGTTTAGGTATCGTAGAATTAGAAAAAAATAATGTAGCAGCCGCTGAGCAAAAGTTCACTCAAGCAACATCTAGTTTAGGCAAAAAAGACTATTTACCGTTATATTATATTGGTAAAGCATACATTGATGCACCTAAGCCCGATTATGCGAAGGCGGTAGACTATTTATCACAAGCAAAAGCCAAAAATGCTAAAGATGCATTGATCCCTGTTTCATTGGGTGATGCTTACTTAGGATTGGGTGAAAATAGCCAGTCTTTTATAAATTATCGTGATGCATTAAATATAGATCCAAATTTAGTAAAAGCCAAAGTACAACAAGCATTAATCACGCGTCGTGCTTTCGCTTTTGACGAGGCGTTGAATCAGTATAACTCGATTGCTGCGGAATATCCAAATTATGGTCCGGTATATCGCGAGATAGCAGAAACAGAATTGCAAATCGCTAAACGTATGCCTGATAACACAGATGAGCAAAAAGCAGCGTACGAAGCTCAAGTAGCAAAAGCTGTAGATAGCTACAAAAAATACCTATCGGTGACAGGCGATAAATCATCTGATGCATTGGTACGTTACGCGGATTTCTTGGTATTTGGTCAAAAATATGATGAGTTAAAAACTGTAGCTCTTCAATTGGAAAATGTACCGGGTGTAGATGCTAAAGTATACCGTTACTTAGGTTTGATCGCTATCAACCAAGATAAAGATCCTGCAAAAGCAGTTGGTTACTTTGACAAATTGTTTGCAAACGCTGAAGAGAGCCGTCTTATTGCACTTGATTATTTATTCGGCGGTTTTTCTAATATCGAGGCTGGTGACAAAAACAAAGGTCTTCAGTATTTAGGAAAAGCTTTGCAAATGGATAAAGAATTGATCAATGAGGTAGATGGATACGGTAGAAATGCATTCAATGCTGAGAACTTCGAAGCGGCAGCAGCTATCTTCAATGTTCCAGCTCAACAACAAGGAGAACCTTGGTTTTACGAAGCAAACTACTTAGTAGGTGATGCAAACTTCCGTGCCGGTAACAAAAAGAAAACAGCTGGTGAAGACGGGACTCAAGAATTTAATGATGCAATCAAAGCTTTAGATGTAGTAATCAACTCTACAGACTCAGCAGCAGCAGAATTCAAAGTACCTGCGTTATATATCAAAGGTTATAGCAATTATAATTTAGATATTATCGACCCTGAGCAACCAGAATTGCATAAAGGATTGTATTTACCAGCGTTCACGCAGTTAGAGAAAGTTCTTACTGACAAACAAGCAGCTGGTGAGCAGTTGACAGAAGATGAGGTTGTGAAGTTGACTGATGTTTATAACGTAATTGGATACTACCACATCTTAAAAGAAGATTATGCTAAAGCTGCTGGTATTTTCAAAAAAGCAGTAGCGTTGACTCCTGGTGATGAGGTTGCAACACAATACTTAGAGGCGTTGAAAGATTTTATTAATTAATAATAATCAAGAATACAAATCTTCTAAAAGGGGAAACTGATTTCAGTTTCCCCTTTTATTTTTTGATAAAAGTTATATATTTGCTTTACAACTGAAAACTAAACTTATATTATGGAAAATTTACAAGGACAAAACCTTCCTGTTGATTATCTGCCCATCCTTATTCAATTAGTTGTTGCGGCGGGGTTTGGAATTACGACCATTATAGGCACACATCTGATTGGACCCAAAGTGCGTACAGCGAATAAACTAACGTCTTTTGAATCGGGAGTAGAGGTCATCGGTAATGCACGTCAACCATTTTCCATCAAATATTTTCTTGTAGCCATCCTGTTTGTCATTTTTGATGTGGAGGTTATCTTCATGTATCCATGGGCTGTAAACTTCAGGGAGTTTGGTATGGAAGGATTGATAGAGATGTTTATTTTCATGGGCTTATTGCTCTTGGGATTCATTTATGTCATTAAGAAAAAAGCACTGAATTGGGATTAAGAACCATTCTAAATAACATTCCATTATTCAATTTAAGGAATAAAAACATTAAATTGAACAACGTATAAACCGAGGAAAAGAATAACTTATTATGAGCAAGATCACCTTAGCGGAGGCGCCTCCAGGAGTGGAAGGTGCTGGATTTTTTGCCACTACTTTAGATAAAGCGATTGGATTAGCTCGAGCGAATTCCCTATGGCCTTTGCCATTTGCGACTTCGTGCTGTGGGATTGAGTTTATGGCCACTATGGGTTCTACCTATGATTTGGCGCGTTTTGGTGCGGAGCGTCCTAGTTTTTCTCCTCGTCAGGCGGATATGTTGCTGGTGATGGGTACGATAGCTAAAAAGATGGCTCCTGTATTGAAGCAGGTGTACATACAGATGGCGGAACCACGATGGGTAATTGCGGTTGGTGCTTGTGCGTCTAGTGGAGGAATATTTGACACCTATTCGGTGCTGCAGGGCATTGATGAAATCATACCCGTAGATGTATATGTACCGGGTTGTCCTCCTCGCCCTGAGGCTATTCTAGACGGCGTACTAAAATTGCAAGACATCGTCAAAAATGAATCGCTAAATAGACGCAATACACCGGAATATAAAGCGCTGTTGGAGAAGTATGGAATAGAGACTAACAATGGATAAACTAACTAATCAATATATAATAGATAATTTGCAGGGTAGGTTTGGAGATGCTGTAGATGTGATAGGCGAGCCACATGGGCTATTGACTATTCGTGCTACGGTAGATCAGATAATCGATTTATTGGTGTATCTCAAAAACGAAGAATCGCTGCGGTTTAATTATTTAACGGATATTACAGCAGTACATTATCCTAATCAGGAAAAATCTTTTGCGGTTGTATACCATCTGCATAACTTATTTCAAAACTTCCGGATACGTATAAAGGTGTTTTTGGAGACAAATAACCCAACTATTCCTTCCGCTACTGCGGTGTGGAAAGGTGCGAACTGGATGGAACGCGAGACTTATGATTTCTATGGAATCAATTTCGAAGGACACCCTGATTTGCGTAGAATCCTAAATATGGATGAGTTGGATGTCTTCCCGATGCGCAAAGAATATCCATTGGAGGATCCGAACAGAGTGGATAAGAAAGATTTTTATTTTGGCCGATAACTTGAAAGAATGTAAATGAGCAAACCTATTACCAAAATAACACCAAATAAACCGGTATACGAGGATAATGATCCGCAAGATGAATTAATTACCCTGAATCTAGGTCCTACGCATCCAGCTACGCACGGCGTATTTCAGAATGTACTACAGATCGATGGGGAGCGTATTGTGAGTGGAGTATCAACAATTGGGTATATTCATCGTGCTTTTGAAAAAATCGCGGAGCACCGTCCATTCTATCAAATTACGCCATTGACGGATCGTCTGAATTATTGTTCCTCGCCGATCAACAATATGGGCTGGCATATGACTGTAGAGAAGCTGTTGGATATTGAAATCCCGAAGCGTGTGCAGTATATGCGGGTGATTGTGATGGAATTGGCACGTATAGCCGATCACATCATCTGTAATGGTATTTTGGGTGTGGATACAGGCGCTTTCTCGGGCTTCCTTTATGTGATGCAGGAGCGGGAGTTTATCTATGAAATCTACGAAGAAATTTGCGGTGCGCGTTTGACAACGAATATTGGGCGTATTGGCGGTTTTGAACGTGATTTCAACGACACGACCTTCAAAAAGATAGAAGAATTTCTGGAGCGTTATCCGCCGGTTCTAAAAGAATTTGAGGAATTATTTGTTCGCAATAGAATATTTATAGAACGCACGGCGGGTGTGGCGGGAGTGACACCGGAAGAAGCATTAGAATATAGTTGGTCAGGACCAATTTTGCGTGCCACAGGGGTCGATTATGATGTGCGTGTGGTGTCGCCTTATTGTTCTTACGAAGAGTTTGATTTTGAAGTTCCTGTGGGGACGAATGGTGATGTTTACGATCGATTCATGGTCCGCAACGCAGAGATGTGGCAATCATTAAGCATTATACGTCAGGCTCTGGATAAAATTAAAAAAGAACCAGCAGGTGTATTTCATGCGGATGTTCCGGAATTTTATTTGCCTCCAAAAGAACAAGTATATAACAATATGGAGGCCTTGATTTACCATTTCAAAATTGTAATGGGTGAATGGGAAACTCCAAAATCAGAAGTATATCATTCGGTCGAAGGGGCTAACGGGGAATTGGGGTTTTATCTAATCCATGACGGAGGGCGTACACCTTATCGACTGCATTTCCGAAGACCATCATTTATTAATTATCAAATGTTTGCGCCGATGAGTGCAGGGATGATGATTTCGGATGTGATTATAAACATGAGTAGTTTAAATATTATAGCTGGAGAATTAGATGCTTAGTGTACAAGAAAACTTTCCTGTAGAATTTTCGGACGCACTCTTGGCCAAATTTGCTGAAGTGGTGAGTCGCTATCCTGCAGGTAAACAAAAATCTGCTTTACTGCCTATTTTGCATCTGGTACAGGCTGAATATGGTTGGTTGAGTACCGATGCTATGGATAAGGTCGCGGCATTTTTGCAGATCAAGCCTATCGAGGTCTATGAAGTAGCTACGTTTTATACCATGTATTTCCTGCGACCACAAGGGAAATATGCTTTAGAAGTTTGTCGTACTGGACCGTGCTGTTTGGTAGGGGCAGAGCGTATTATGAAGCATATTGAAGACCGTCTAGGCGTGAGAGAGGGAGAGGTCACTGCGGATGGATTATTTTCTTGGCGCGGTGTAGAGTGTTTGGCGGCTTGCGGTTATGGGCCAGTATTACAGATTGGCCCTGAATATACATTTTACGAGAATTTAACGGAGGAAAGTGTCGATCAGCTGATTGATACTTTGCGAAATAAAGCTAAAGAGGCATAATCATTATGGGACGTAAATTATTATTAGAGCATATCAATGAGCCGGGAATTAACACTTTTGCCGTATACCGTCAAAAGGGAGGTTACCGTGCTGTAGAAAAGGCTTTGAAAACAATGTCGCCCGATGATGTGGTCGAAGAAGTAAAGAAATCAGGCCTTCGTGGCCGTGGTGGTGCGGGATTTCCGACTGGCTTGAAGTGGAGTTTCTTGGCTAAACCAGAAGGTGTGCCGCGCTATTTGGTCTGTAATGCTGATGAATCAGAACCCGGTACGTTCAAAGACCGTTATTTGATGACGCACATTCCACACGCATTGATAGAAGGCATGATCGTGTCAAGCTATGCGTTGGGAGCTCATACATCGTACATCTATGTGCGTGGTGAGATGATGCCTCAAATTCGGATTTTGGAACAAGCTATCGCAGAAGCGAAAGCGGCGGGACTGTTGGGTGATAACATATTAGGCACGGGATATAATCTAGAAATATATGTACAGCCGGGTGGTGGTGCTTATATCTGTGGAGAAGAAACGGCATTGTTGGAATCTTTGGAAGGCAAGCGCGGCAATCCGCGTATCAAGCCTCCATTCCCGGCGATCGCTGGTTTGTACGGCTGCCCTACCGTGGTAAATAATGTTGAATCTATTGCAGCGACAGTGCCTATTATTAACGATGGTGGAGAAGAGTATGCTAAAATAGGAATAGAACGTAGTACCGGTACAAAATTAATTTCTGCGTCTGGGAATATCAATAAACCAGGTGTATATGAAATTGAGTTGGGTGTTTCGGTCGAAGAATTTATTTATTCGGATGAATATTGTGGCGGTATAACCAATGGCAAGAGCCTAAAAGCGTTAGTGGCAGGAGGCTCGTCTGTTCCTATTCTTCCAGCAAATCTGATCACCAAAACTGCAGCAGGGAATTCGCGTTTGATGACTTATGAATCATTAGCTGAAGGTGGTTTTCAGTCAGGCACGATGCTGGGTTCGGGCGGTTTTATTGTGTATGACGAAGATCAATGTATTGTACGTAATACGTGGAATTTTGCTCGATTCTATCATCATGAAAGCTGTGGACAATGTTCACCTTGCCGTGAAGGTACAGGATGGATGGAAAAGGTGTTGCACAAGATAGAACATGGTCATGGTACCATGGATGATATAGACTTGCTTTGGGATATACAACGCAAGATAGAAGGAAATACAATTTGTCCATTGGGTGATGCTGCGGCATGGCCTGTAGCTGCGGCAATTAGGCATTTCCGTGATGAGTTTGAGTGGCATGTATTGAATCCTCAAGAGTCACAACAACGAAATTATGGTTTGGCACATTATGCAGATCCATTGGAGCCTGTAGTTCAATAGATATTATAGAAGGAGATACGATGGCAGATGAAGTTGTAAAATTAAAAGTCACAATTGATGGTATTCCGGTGGATGTAGCGCCGGGAACGACTATATTGAATGCGGCACGTCAGATTGGAGGGGATATAGTTCCACCTGCGATGTGTTATTATTCGAAACTCGAAGGGTCAGGAGGAAAATGTCGTACCTGTTTGGTGAAAGTTTCGAAAGGATCAGAAAAAGATCCACGCCCTATGCCGAAGCTTGTCGCTTCTTGCCGCACGACGGTAATGGATGGCATGGAAGTACAAAATATTACCTCTCCAGAAGTGATCGAAGCACGTAAAGGCGTAGTGGAGATACTTTTGATTAATCATCCCTTGGATTGTCCGATTTGTGACCAAGCCGGTGAATGTAAATTGCAAGATTTGGGCTATGAGCATGGCGCAGAGGGTACACGTTATGAATTTGAGCGTCGTACGTTCGAGCGCATCGATCTGGGCGATAAGATACAGCTGCATATGAATCGTTGTATTCTGTGTTATCGCTGTGTATACGTAGCAAACCAACTTACAGAAGAGCGTGAGCACGGGATCTTAAACCGGGGTGACCATTCTGAAATTTCGACGCATATCGAAAAGGCATTGGATCATGATTTTATAGGAAATGTAATTGATGTGTGCCCTGTAGGTGCTTTAACAGACAGAACATTCCGATTCAAAAATAGAGTATGGTTTACTAAGCCTATTGACGCACATAGGGACTGCCCGACATGTTCAGGGAAAGTAACATTGTGGTACAAAGGTGAAGAGGTGCTACGTGTGACAGGACGGAAAGATGAATTTGGAGAGGTCGAAGACTTTATCTGTAATACTTGCCGGTTTGAAACCAAGAACACTTCAGATTGGGTACTAGAGCATCCTACAGTTGTAGAGAAAGAATCGGTAATCGGAGCGAATCATTATAAGCAATTTGACCCGCCTGCGGTCATAAAAGAAGATGCAGACTTGCAGCTTGCGAATGTGGCGCAATTGCATAGGACAGAACGTTTAAAATAGAACTTAATGGAAGGTGCTTTTATATTAGAGAAACTTATACTCGTGGTCGTGGTATTCACTGTTACCTTAGTAATAGCGATGTACTCGACGCTTGCAGAACGTAAAATAGCAGGTTTTATGCAAGACCGATATGGTCCAGATCGTGCGGGTATTTTCGGAATTTTACAACCCTTGTGTGATGGTGGTAAATTCTTTTTCAAAGAAGAGATTATCCCGGCAGGTGCTCATAAAACGTTATTTATCCTCGGTCCGGTCATTGCGATTATTACCGCATGTATCAGTTCCGCGGTTATTCCATGGGGCCAAGATCTGGTTATTAATGGTCGAACTGTATCCCTACAGGTTGCTGACGTCAATATTGGTGTATTGTATGTATTTGGCGTGATTGCATTAGGTGTTTATGGTATTATGTTGGGGGGATGGGCTTCTAATAATAAGTTTTCCCTCATGGGTGCCATTCGTGCGGCTTCACAGAGTATTTCGTATGAAATCGGTATGGGACTTTCGCTCATAGCCCTATTGATGGTGACGGAAACTTTGCAACTAGGAGAAATCGTGGCACAGCAATCCGGTTTTGTCAATTGGAACATTTGGGTGCAACCATTGGGATTTTTGATTTTCATTACCTGTGCTTTCGCAGAATGTAATCGTGTACCTTTTGATTTGCCTGAGTGTGAGACCGAATTGGTGGGTGGATACCATACAGAATATTCGTCGATGAAATTGGGATTATATATGTTTTCGGAATACATCAATATGTTTGTTTCATCGGCATTGATGGCGACATTGTATTTTGGAGGTTATAATTTTCCATTTATGTATGATTTGGGCTTGTCCCAAAACTGGATAACTATTATTGGTGTACTTGTCT
Source organism: Sphingobacterium alimentarium (assembly GCF_004342685.1). Lineage (GTDB taxonomy): Bacteria > Bacteroidota > Bacteroidia > Sphingobacteriales > Sphingobacteriaceae > Sphingobacterium > Sphingobacterium alimentarium. The sequence goes on along the minus strand of NZ_SMBZ01000007.1, from coordinate 36,619 downwards.
TTTTCTTAAAAATATTTGGCTTCATCTTTTTCTTCATGTGGATTCGTTGGACATTGCCGCGCTTCCGTTATGATCAATTGATGAACTTAGGCTGGAAGATTTTGATTCCATTGGCCATTGCCAATATTGTATTGACAGGTGTAATCACATTAATTAAGGATACTTACTTTCAATAGTCGGGATATGCAATCATTAACTAATCGAAAAAAAGTCATCGAGCAAAAGCCAATGAACATATGGGAACGTATGTACTTGCCGGCTATTGCTAAGGGACTTGCTATTACCATTCGACATTTTTTCAAGAAGATACCTACAGTAAAATATCCTGAAGAAATCAGACCGTATTCCAAAAATTTCAGAGGCCAACATTCTCTAAAGCGTGATGAGCAAGGCAGAGAACGCTGCACCGCTTGTGGGCTATGTGCACTCTCATGTCCGGCTGAGGCCATCACGATGACCGCTGTTGAGCGCCAAAGAGGTGAAGAGCATCTATATAGAGAGGAAAAATACGCAGCAGTATATGAAATCAATATGTTGCGCTGCATCTTCTGTGGATTGTGTGAGGAAGCATGCCCTAAGGAAGCCATTTATTTGGATGGTCCGCATGTGACTGCGGAGTTTTTGCGCAAGGATTTTATCTACGGTAAGGATAAGTTGGTTGAGCCAAAATTTGATATTACAAAACTTAATGTAAACGGATAAGCAGGATGGGTATATTTTATTTTGTAGCATTTTTGTCGGTTTTCTTTGCATTGATGACCATCTTCACAAAGAATCCAGTACATAGTGTATTGTATTTGGTAATTACTTTTTTCACGTTCACGGTACATTACATCCTTTTGAATGCCCAGTTCTTAGCGGTTGTAAATTTTATAGTCTATATGGGGGCGATCATGGTATTGTTCTTATTCGTATTGATGCTTCTGAATCTCAATAAGGACACCGAACCGATGAAATCCACCTTGGTAAAGGTCATGGGTGCGATAGCGGGCATGTGTTTGTTAGCTACTTTCCTGGGTGCATTTCGCGTATTGGAAGGTCAAAATGAATATGTCACAGGCAATACGGATGTAGGTTTGGTGAAGAACTTAGGTAAAGTATTATTTGACGAATTTTTGCTACCGTTTGAGTTGTCGTCAATACTGTTATTGACTGCGATGATCGGAGCCATATTATTAGCTAAAAAAGAAACAAAACAAGGGTAATGGATAGTATTATTCAAAATATACAAGGCATACCGCTGAATCATTACTTAATATTCTGTAGTGTGATATTTGCCATTGGTGTGATTGGCGTATTGATTCGTCGTAATGTCATTATCATTATGATGTCGATTGAGTTGATGTTGAATTCGGTTAATTTGCTGTTGGCTGCATTTTCGGCTTACCGTGGTGACGCCAGTGGTCAGGTTTTTGTGTTTTTCGTCATGGCCTTGGCTGCCGCTGAAGTTGCCGTGGGGTTGGCAATTGTGATTATGGTCTATAGGAACACCAAATCTGTAGACATTGAATCGTTGAGTAAATTACGTTGGTAAAAGAGTAAAACCTAAATTATATGATGGAACTGATTTGGCTAATACCGTTAATACCTTTGTTAGGTTTTATAGTTAACGGGTTAGGACAATATAATTTTTCGAAATCACTTATTGGCATGGTAGGCTGTGGAACGGTATTGGGTGCATTTATATTGAGCTGCATGCTGTTTGGACAGGTCCTGGATGCGCGCTATGCGGGAGGGGATGCTTCATTTACGTATCAGCTGTTTGAATGGATATCTGTGGGTGGATTTAGTTTGAATTTTTCCTTCTTACTGGATCCGTTGAGTGCTTTAATGTTGCTTATTATTACAGGCATTGGATTCTTGATCCATTTGTATTCGTATTCGTATATGCGTGAAGACGAAGCTTTCGGACGCTTTTTTGCGTACCTGAATCTTTTCATCTTTTTCATGTTACTATTGGTATTGGGATCGAACTATCTGATCATGTTTATTGGCTGGGAAGGCGTGGGCTTATGCTCCTACCTGCTCATTGGCTTTTGGTATAAGAATTCATCGTATGCTAGCGCTGCCAAAAAGGCCTTTGTGATGAACAGAATTGGTGATTTAGGCTTTTTAATAGCCGTTTTTGCCATTATTGCTACGTTTGGAACGTTGGAATATGCCGAGGTATTCAGCAAGGCATCCGAGTTCCCAATGGGTGATGCAACATTGTTATTGATTACCTTACTGTTATTCATAGCAGCTACAGGTAAGTCGGCACAGATTCCTTTGTTCACTTGGCTACCGGATGCAATGGCAGGTCCAACACCAGTATCTGCCCTTATCCATGCGGCAACAATGGTGACTGCAGGTATTTACATGATTATTCGTTCGAATATTCTTTTCACCCTATCTCCGCTTACTATGCAAATCATCGCAGCCATAGGTGTTGCGACAGCGTTGATTGCGGCTTTCATTGCGGTGACCCAAAATGATATTAAAAAGGTGTTGGCCTATTCCACGGTTTCTCAATTGGGCTATATGTTTTTAGGATTAGGCGTAGGCGCATTTACGGGAGCGTTTTTTCACGTGATGACACATGCCTTTTTCAAGGCGCTTTTATTCTTGGGAGCAGGTTCGGTGATTCACGCTATGCATCATGAGCAAGATATGCGTAGAATGGGTGGGTTGAAAAAATATATGCCAATTACATATATTACCATGTTGCTAGGCACTATAGCTATTGCTGGTATACCTCCATTTTCGGGATTTTTCTCCAAGGATGAGATCTTAGCATTTACTTTTCATGCCAATCCATTGCTGTGGGGTTTAGGCTTTGTAGCGGCTCTTTTTACAGCTTTTTATATGTTCAGAATGCTGTTTCTGACGTTTTTTGGGAAATTCAGGGGCACCACTGACCAGGCGAATCATCTGCATGAATCGCCCATACAAATGACAGTGCCTCTAATGGTTCTTGCTGTCCTTGCGGTAGTAGGAGGGATTATTAATTTGCCTTCGGCATTAGGTGGCGGACATTGGTTGGCCAATTTCTTAAGCCCAATATTTGCGAACACCTATGCGCGCGTACCCGAAGTTCACCTGGATCATAACACAGAATATATTTTGATGGGAGTTGCTGCGGTGTCGGCCATTGTGATGGCCATAATAGCTTATCAGAAATATGTGAAAAAATCGGAGGTGCCACAAGAAGATGGTGCGGTGCAAGGCACTTTATACAAATTGTCTTACCACAAACTGTATGTTGATGAATTGTATGCTGCTCTTTTTGTGAAGCCATTGAATGCGCTGTCCAAACTACTTTATAAAGTCGTTGACAAATCCGGTATAGATGGTGTTGTAAACGGCGTGGCGAGTCTGATAAGTGCCTCCGGCCGGGGTATACGCCAATGGCAGAGTGGATATGTAGGGTTTTATATCTTTATGATGGTATTGGGGGTTGCAGCCATTTTACTGTACGGTCTTTTGAATATTTAGATAGAATTGACATAGAAGATAATCAATGAATAACCTTTTTATACTGCTATTACTACCTGTTGCTAGTGCGCTCGTGTTAGCTTTTGCACGGTCTTCTTCGACAGCGAAATGGATTGCTTTGGTGATGTCTTTTGTACAGCTTGCACTGACTATTCCATTTCTATATGCGTTTATTCCCGATGCAAGTGTCCAGTTTGAGCAATCATTTGAATGGATTTCGAGCATGAATATTTGTTTTCATGTGGGCTTGGATGGTGTAAGTTTACCCTTGGTTCTATTGACCAATGGGTTATTTCCACTCATCATCTTGTCCAGCTTTGGACGCGACTATAAACACAGCTTTTATGCGTTGGCGAGCTTTATGCAAGCGGGCTTGTTGTTGGTATTTACCGCTTTGGATGCTTTCACCTTTTATGTAGGCTGGGAAGCCGCATTAATTCCAATATACTTTATCTGTGCCCTATGGGGAGATGGAGATCGTATAAAAGTCAATTTAAAGTTCTTTATTTACACCTTCTTCGGAAGTTTGTTGATGCTAATCGCAATTCTTTATTTGGCGCAGCAAACGCCAAACAAAGATTTCGAATGGGCCTCTTTTGTAGCATTGCAGTTAGATGACGTGGATCAGCGTTGGCTGTTTTGGGCATTTTTTATTGCTTTTGCCATAAAAATTCCAATATTCCCATTTCATACTTGGCAACCTGATACTTATACTAACGCTCCTACCGTGGGCACAATGCTCTTGGCGGGGATAATGTTGAAGATGGGTACGTATGGTGTTATACGCTGGTTGATTCCCATCCTTCCTTTCGGGGCACAGGCGTATGGACCTGTAGCATTGATACTTTGTATTATAGGAATAGTATATGCTTCACTTATTGCGTTCAAGCAGCAAAATGCAAAGCGACTAATCGCATATTCCTCCATTGCGCACGTGGGTTTGATTACTGCCGGTATTTTTGCGTGGAATCAAGATGGATTGCAAGGATCATTGTTGCAAATGATTAATCACGGTATTAGCGTGTTAGGATTATTTTTGGTCTTGGATATTATCCGTTCCCGAACAAATACCTATGTATTAAACGATTGGGGCGGACTTGCGGCGCGAATGCCTAAGTTATCTGTTTTCTTCGTCATAATCATGATGGGCGCAGTAGGATTGCCGTTGACAAATGGTTTCGTCGGTGAGTTTTTATTGTTGAAATCCTTATATAGCTTAAATATTTGGTATGCTGCATTTGCGGGCTTGACCCTGATCTTAGGGGCGGTGTACATGTTGCGTTTATTCCAAAAGTCTATGTTAGGACCTTTGAATACGAATTATGCTGAAGTAAAAGATGCGGCGGGCATTGAAGTATTCGTATTGGTGATAATTAGTGCTTTAATTATTTATTTAGGGATATTTCCGAATGGCCTATTGAGACTTTCAGAGGCATCGGTAACACAATTAATTGAATCAGTAAAGTTTTAAAATAAGTCAAATACACAATCATTTATGGGAGCGATTATTCTACTGTCTCTGTTGGGAATCCTGGTTTTATATTTAGGCTTATATAATGCGAAATCATTGTTGCTACCGGTGAGCATTGCTGGCTTGGTGGGGGCATTGGTATTTGAGGTGCTGGCATGGAATTCGGGTGCGGCTCCGATCTACCATGGTATGGTCTTGTTTGATAATTTTGCGCTCGCGTTTTCCATACTGTGTATCGTGGTGACAGCGCTGGTCTTGTTGTTGAGCCAGGAATATTTTAGTGCTATCAGTAAAAATGTAGCCGAATATTATTGTTTGATGCTGTTTTCGCTAACAGGAGCTTTAATGGTGTGTGCTTATCACAACTTCGCTATGCTTTTTGTAGGCATCGAGATTATGTCTGTTGCGCTATACATTTTGGTCGGTATCAGAAAAACAGATTTTGCGTCGAATGAAGCAGCACTCAAATACTTTTTGATGGGTGCTTTTTCTACCGGGTTTTTGTTATTTGGTATCACACTCCTATATGGTGCTACAGGAACATTTGATATTACGGGTGTAAAAAATTACTTAGTCGCCAATCCAACTGCGATTTCGCCTTTATTCTATGGAGGTATTTTATTGATGATGGTCGGTCTATTATTTAAAGTAGGTGCTGCACCTTTTCATTTTTGGACTCCAGATGTCTACGATGGTGCGCCCATATTGATTACGACTTATATGAGTACGGTGGTGAAAGTCGCATCTTTTGCGGGCTTCATTAAATTATTTAGCTACGTATTCTCTCCGCTGCATGATTTCTGGACCCCCGTCCTGCTGGTTATCATCGTGATCACACTTTTTGTGGGAAATATCACGGCGTTGATGCAAACCAGCTTCAAGCGTATGTTGGCCTATTCGAGCATCTCACATGCCGGCTATATGCTGTTTGCTATTATTGCCTTAGGGGCAAATGCTAATACCAGTATTTTCACCTATGGTGTAGCCTATTCGCTTGCTTCTGTGGCCGCTTTTGCAGGGCTTATTCTTGTCAAAAGAAGCCATGGCTCAGATCAGTTTGTGGCATTCGACGGATTGGCTAAGAAAAATCCATTGCTAGCACTGGTCATTACAGTGGCTATGCTTTCTCTAGCGGGCATACCGCTGACTGCAGGTTTTATTGGTAAATTTATGTTATTCAGAACTGCCATGGCAGATTACCATATTATACTATTGGTATTGGCTGTAGTCAATGCGGCTATCGGCGTGTATTATTATCTGCGCGTAGTGGTACATATGTATTTCTATCCCATGGCCGAGCAGGAAGAAAAATTGGCTGTTCCGATGGGATTCCAAGTAGTATTGCTTATCACGCTTTTCCTTACCGTAATGATCGGTGTATATCCAAATTACATCGCATCATTGTTGTAAATAACGCGCTAAAAAACTTGGCTCTTCATGAAGGTGAAGAGCTTTTATATACAGCTTTCATGAAATATCTGTATTAGTTTAATGCTTGGATTTCATAAAGATATTGACGTGCCTACTAAAAAATTAAGGTTGTCCAATGGCGGTAATGAAAGTGAAATGTTACATTTGATTGCTATATCTTCATACTCTGAGTAGCTTTTGCTTTCTGTGTAGACGCTTAGCTAACTGATTATCTGTATCCTTAAAATGTAACCCATCACCATAAATCTTCATTATTAGATATGCCGGATGTTATTCTAACGCTTCTAGATTCTTGAGCTTAAAACTAGCTAGATTGTTTTTGTGAGATCGCTTATACTAACTACCACTGTAAATAGCTACTGATTAGTTAATCAATTGTAAAACTTGTTTTATAATAAAAGATATAAATGTCTTTTATTGTTTTGTTATTACCTTTGTTTAATGGAAAACGGACATCCAGAATTTGCAAGACATAAAAGTATTGGTTGATTCTTTTTATGAAGATGTCCAACGCGTTAACAGTAGACACATATTTTGAAGGCGAATTTGCAGATGAGGCAAAAGGGCGGGCAGGAAAAATGTCGAAAATTACGCATTTTCGAATCTAATGTAATAAGTAGTGATATTAAAAAAATTAGAATAAATAGTAATCAGCAATGAAGATAGCTTCAGTTTTAAAAGATATTACATATGGAGAGACTGCTCCGAATGTAAGTGTCCTTATAAATACAACCGATACGAAAGAGGTAAGAATTGTATTCAAAGAAACGCAGGAAATGAAACAACATACAGCTCCATATCCTATAGTGGTTTCAGTTGTAGAAGGTTCAATTGATTTTGGCGTGGGCAACAAACGATTTATTTTGGAAAAAGGAATGATGATAGCATTAGAAGCTCGCATTCCACATGATCTAATTGCATTACAAAATAGTATAGTACGTTTATCGCTTAATAAGTCTGATAATGTTGACAGACCTATCGCGTCTGCAAATACTTAATAATAAGTGAATTAATTATGAGGTGTCTGCATAAAATGTATAACTAGAACAGTCTGAGTGAAGCAATTAATGATCTACAGGAATGAGCATATATTCATGATCTTTTTGATTGCCCAGGACAAAGAATGTCTTTGTTTTCTGGCACACTCATTGGAATTCACAAGAAGAATTTATACTTGATGAAATTTATCGTTTGAAGAAATGTCGGGTCCAGATGATGAGAGAATGTTTTTGCTATTCGTCTCCGATGCACAATATAAAGGACTTGTAATTAACAGTTTTGGCGCTTATTTTAGTTATCGTGCTTCCAAACAGGTTATATTTATATATAAAAAGTCGAGACAAGAATCTATAAATGGTTTTTTTTTCAAAAACATGTGAGTACGCTTTGAGAGCGGTATTATATATCGCTAGTAAATCTCAGAATGGACAGCGCGTAGGTATAAAAGAAATTGCCGAAAATATTAATTCACCAGAGCATTTCTTGAGTAAAATATTGCAGAAATTAAGTCGTAAAGGTATCATATTGTCCGCTGAAGGACCCAATGGTGGTTTTTATATTGATACTAACGGACAAAACCGGCCTTTAGCAGATATTATCATTGTTTTACAAGGAGATGATTTATTTACTGGCTGCGGTATGGGGTTAAGTTACTGTTCGGAGAGCAACCCGTGTCCACTACACAATGAATTTAAGGAAATTCGTAAACAAATTAAGCACATGTTGCATATTACTTCTATTGGGGCCTTTAATGCCGAATTACTCAATGGAACATTAACACTTAATAAATAAGAATCATTGCAGTTGAATTAAGATTATTTTTAAGGGTTAAACTTGCGGCTATCACTGTTAGAATGTTGATTTATGCTTACTGAATTATAGGGTTATAACTTTGTTAAATTAGCAGTCTTAATTGTACATAATCTTTTAGCTCCATGACTTAGGCATGCTGTATGTATAGTTAATGTTTAGTTTAATTTTAAATCCCTGCCAATATTAATAGGTAGGTTTGTAGAATTATATTTGCAAAAATCAGCTTACCTTATAAATTTGATTTAATCTGCATGTTATCATTTGGGCAAAAAGTCATTGACTTTAATATAAAGCTACAATACAGCGATACCCTTCCTGAGGGGTTCGCTGTAATAAATCCATATCATAGTAACCCTGAAACATTGAAAGTGATGCAGGCATTTTATGATAAATTTTATAACGATAATTGCATTCGGAAATTTATTATCGGCATCAATCCCAGCCGACATGGTGCGGGTGTTACAGGTATTCCGTTTACAGATACAAAACGATTAAAATCTGCTTGTGGTATAGAAATGCAATCCGCACATACACATGAGATCTCATCGGTTTTTATGTACGATATGATAGCAGCCTTTGGTGGGGCATATTTGTTTTATAAAAGTTTCTATATAAACTCTCCTTTTCCATTAGCCATAGTTCACCAAACGAAAAATAAAGGATGGGTAAATGCGAATTATTACGATGAACCAAAGTTGTTTGAAGCTGTAAAGCCTTTTATGATTCAATCCATGAAAGAACAGATAAAACTTAGTTTGGATACTGACAAAGTTTATATTTTGGGTAAGAGAAATGCTTTTTTTATAAATCAACTTAATAAAGAAGTTAAACTTTTTGATAAGGCAATTATATTAGAGCACCCTCGCTATATCCAACAATATAAATCTAAAGAAAAGCTCTTCTATTTTGAGAAATATTTAAAAGCTTTTAGTGAATAATTAAGTCAATAAGGTGAGGTAAACGTTATTCTGATAATGAGACTTGGCAATTGACGTGGATTTTCTCTCCTAAAATAGTTTCTGTAATTGAACGCCAAATGATACCCGCGAGTACAATATTGGTAAGTTCTGTATAAGCACCTCATTATTTAAATTCTAAATGGATTAGAATATGGAAGGAGCAGTCTTAGTTATTCTGATGTAAAGGAATTGCGAAGGTACGCAAAGGAAACTTCCAATGGTATTGCGATAATGACTATCCTTCACCAATCATTTACTAGCCTTGCTTATGTTAATTATTGAACTTGCTTAATTGCCAAAATCAAATAGCTGCTGTAAAGGATTTATCTGCTGCCGTTGTACCCCTTAATCTTAATGTATTTATACGGAAAATTTATTATAATAATTTTGAACTTTGGGGACAAATTGTATCTTTATGATTGACCTGGCTGTGTATGAAAAGAGAGTTGAACTACCTGATACGTGTTATATTTTCGGTGTTAATATTGCTAATTTCAGTGCTTACTGTAAATTCGCAAACTCGTATCCAAGGTAAGGTCATCGATTCCAATACCCGAGAAGCAATTATTGGGGCCACCATAAAATGTGAGGATAACCAAGTAGGGATTTCCACTGATCAAAAGGGTCGATTTTCCTTTGAGGTCGACAAACCTAGCCGTGAAATTGTGGTAACGGCGATTGGTTATATTCCGCAACGCATTGTAATTGATTCGGTGTCGTCTTTGATAGAGGTCATGCTAAAGCAGGATAATTTTCATATTGAGGCCGTAGAAATAAATAAGAAAAAGAAGTACACCAACCGAAATCCTGCGACGGAACTTATCGATCTGGTCATTCGACACAAATCCCAGAATAAACTAAAAAAGAAAGATAGTCTATATTATGAGCAGTATGAGAAGCTCAAATTCGGTATTGTGGACCCTAAAAGTGTTTTCGGGACAGGCACGAACAATCTAAGTTTTTTTTATAACAATGTAGATCGTTCTGTGCTCGAGGGCAAAGATGTATTGAGCATCTATATGCAGGAGTCCTTGTCCGATAATTATGTACAACAGAATCCCTCAAAGACGAAGAAAATCATAAAGGTCGAGGAAAAAACAGAGTTCGATGCGAAATATGTGAACAATTCGAATATTCAATCATTTATGGGTTACATGTTTCAGCCTGTCGACTTATATGAGGAGAGTATTTATTTTATCAATAAACAATTCTTAAGCCCTATTGCTGCCAATGCGAAGACTTTTTATAAATATTATGTGAAAGATACGATTCGTACGGAACGCGATATATACGTCAGACTTCTCTTTGAGCCCCGTAATCCTACCGATTTGTTGTTCAAAGGCGAACTTGCTATCTCGATGGATGGACGTTATGCTGTCAAGGGCGCGCAGATGGAAATCGACGAGAAGGCGAATGTCAGCTGGGTAAATGATTTGAAGCTTCGCCTTTCGTATTTTAAAGATACATCCGGTGTCATGCTGCAGGATACGACAGAAGTAACAGTTGTATTTGGACGAGGAAGTAGGGATGCGCTATTCGGGTATAGACTGGGGGTGAACCATAAGTACGATTTAAGTCATGAAGTGCCATCCGGTATAATGGGAGGCGCTCCAACCGAAAGAATGCCACAATTAAGATCTTTCAGTCCGCAGGATCGTCCCATCCGCTTACTTATGGCTGAAGAAGCGACATATAGAAACATTGACCGCCTCAATAACATGCCTTCGGCGCGTGCAATTATGGCTTTTGGTTATCTGCTTTCCCAAGGCTATTATTCGTTAGGCAAATTCGAACTAGGGCCCTTGGAGTATGTTTTTCACCAAAATAATATCGAAGGGAATAGATTCCGCCTAGGCGGAAGAAGTACATCTGCTTTTTCTGAAAAAGTATATTTGGAGGGATACTTGGCATATGGCACGCGTGATCAGGATTTGAAATATAATTTTCGCACCGCCGTATCTTTGAATGGCAAGAATATCACCACTTTTCCTGCTCATTATATCGAAGGATCTGTACAGCATGACATTTTTGAGCCTGGTCGCGGGATAGGATTTCTGAAGGGCGATAGTTTTTTTAGAAGCTTCCGCTCGAATAAACCTACCAAGTTTTTCAATACGGATGCTTACCGTCTAGGGCATCTGATCGAATTTGGTAATCATTTTAGCGTTTCCTCCACGATGACACTACAACGTCGCAATCCAATAGGCGATCTGCAATTACCTTTATCTTCGGATTCCTCCCAATTTTTGCCTTCTCTTCATACCAGTGATTTACAATTTGTTTTGCGCTGGGCGCCTAATGAAAAATTCTATTACCGCAACTTGAGCCGTAATACCATAATCGAAAACAATCCTGTATTCAGTTTGCAGTACAATAAAGGGCTGAAAGGCGTGCTAGGAGGCGATTATAATTATGATGCATTACGATTTTCTTTTTCGCAGCGATTATTTATGAATCAATTAGGTTTTGGGGATTTGACACTTTCGGCAGGTAAGATATGGGGTACATTGCCTTATCCATTATTGGAAATGCCCAATATACAAGAGCAGCGCGATAGACATACCATTTCGTATGAACGTGTCAATTCCATGGAATTTGTTGCTGACCAGTTCTTGAAGTTGGGGTATGACCATAGATTGAATGGATTTCTGTTGAATAAAGTTCCTTTTATAAAACGCTTGAAATTGAGGGAATTGTTTGGTGCTCGTATGTTTTGGGGTGATTTGTCCGCAAAGAATAATCCCTATCTAGGCAATTCGGTCGTGTACTTTGATAAGAATCTCCATGGAGAGACCATGACCAAGGTATTGGGCAAAAATCCTTATTGGGAGGGTTATGTCGGATTAGATAATATTCTTAGAGTTTTACGGGTTCAATACTATGTGCGAATGACTTATAAAGAAGCCAAAGAGCCTGTAAAAGATAGATTTAGACTTTCATTACATTTTAGTTTTTAACAATATGAGTATGTATGAAAACATTCTGATAAGTACGCAAGGCCAAACAGCTATTGTGACTATTAATCGAGAAGACAAGCTGAATGCATTGAATATGCAGACACTGTCCGAGCTATCTGCGGCACTAGACGAGATAGCTGCAGATTCTACAGTGCGTGGTGTCATTATCACAGGTCAAGGGGCAAAAGCATTTGTCGCAGGTGCTGATATAAAAGAATTTTTGGATCAGACGGCTATGGAAGCAAGTGCTCTAAGTAGGTACGGGCAAGAGCATGTCATGAACAAAATCCACCATTTTGGAAAGCCCGTTGTGGCTGCTATTAACGGATTCGCTTTAGGAGGAGGGCTGGAGCTTGCTTTAGCCTGTCATATGCGTATTGCGGTATCAAGTGCGAAAATGGGTCTACCTGAAGTATCTTTGGGTATTATTCCGGGGTATGGCGGTACACAGCGATTGACACATTTGATAGGCCGGGGTAAGGCCTTGGAAATGATTCTAACTGCGGATATGATTACAGCATCGGAAGCCAAGGAGTTTGGGTTAATCAACCATTTCGTAGAAACCTATGAAGAGTTGATGGAAAAAACGCTAGCGATTCTAGAACGTACCTATACACGGTCTTCCACCGCTCTAGCCGCAGCCATAGAGGCTGTGAATGTCGGATTGGAAGATTCATCACGAGGATATGAGGCCGAGATACATTTATTTGGCAAATGTTTTGGCTCAGCGGACATGAAAGAGGGGGTCGCAGCATTTTTAGAGAAGCGCAAACCAAACTTCTAGTATTTTGTTGTTATTCATAAAATGAGATTGTATGAATAACCCAGTTTTCTCGCAAAAAGAGCGAAATATTATCATTCTTATTATCGTTCTTGCCCTTGGTGGAATTCTTCTGTATGCCATGAAGGGTATATTTGGTGCTTTTTTGGGCACCTTTGTTATGTATGCCCTATTTCGAAATCTCAATATCTTTTTGATTGAGCGCTGGCGCTGGCCCAGATCTTTTTCAGCGGTTTTTATCATTCTACTTTCTTTAGTAATTATTGTATTGCCTTTTGTAGGGATTGGCGCGATGCTGGTGAACAAAGCCGTGGAACTGAAAAATAATCCAGAATGGCTCACACGACTAGTCGATGCCATCAATGATTTTGTGGGGAATCTCGTTGGAAAACCTGACCTCATCAAAGAGCAAGTAGAAGCAAGTGCTGCTTATCTTGGTGGATTGTTGACGCTTGTGCTTGGCGGAGCGGCGAATGTGTTTTTGGAGGTCTCGGTCATGTATTTCATTTTGTATTTTCTTTTCATTAATTACAGAGGCTTTGAGAATAGCTTCGTGCACTATATGCCATTTGATGAAGAAAATGCGGCAGAATTCGGGGAAGAGCTCAAGAATATTACGTATTCCAATATCATAGGACAAACCTTTATCGCTATCGTGCAAGGGGCCTGCTTAGCGCTAGGGTTTTGGATATTTGGCGCCAACGACGCTTTCTTTTGGGGAGTCATCTGTGCTATCTTGTCATTTATTCCTCTGTTAGGACCTCCATTGATATTTGTTCCGGCAGCCGTGATTCTTATTTCACAAGGGATGACTTGGCAGGGTGTAGGGCTTTTGATCTGGGGGTTCGGACTGGTAATCAATATCGATAACGTTTTGCGTTTGGTTATAGCAAAGCGGATAGGAGATATACATCCTATTATTACGGTAGTTGGCGTCGTGATTGGCCTTCCGTTATTTGGATTGATGGGTTTGGTATACGGACCATTATTGCTTTCTTATTTTATTATTGCCGTAAAGATATATAAGGCAAATAAGCGATTGGCGCTGAAGAAGCAAATGTTGGAGGACGCCTTGGAGAAATAGTTTATTCTACAGCGTATCCAAGCATATAGTTCTGAAACTGTTCGTAATAAACTTCAAGCGTGGTAGAAATACCATCCTTGGTGAAATCGAGATACATCACGCCTTGGGGCTTGTATGTAAATGGTCTGATAGTCATATCCTCCAAAAAAGAAACACCTTTGTTTCCCTGCAGCTTATAAACAGCTTCTTTGGCACACCAGCAGGCGTATAGCTGTAGTATCTCAATCTCGGGATCTGGATTAATAAAGGCTAATTCTTCATCTTTTAGGAATTTATTCTTGATCCGCACCACTTTATTTTTTACAATTTCTAAGTCTATACCACATTCTCCTTGGGTGCTTAGCATGACACCTGCATATTCAAAGGAGTGCGTTAAGGATAATTTGTACGGATAATCAGGCAAGTATGGTTTACCATTGTTATCAGAAGGGCAGTGGATATACTGATCTGTCTGCAACAGGTACCGGAGCAGCACCCGTGTCGCCATCCAATGCAGCGTGCGTTTACCTTTGCTCATCTGCTGGAGTTTGAGCTTTTCTGCATCATCCAATTGCAACTTTCCCAACAATTCTTCTGCTGATTCTTCAATCTTCCAAATTGCAAATTTGGTTTTCGGATTTAATTCTCTGAGGTAAACTAGTGCCATAATCAAATGTACAAAGAAAGAAAAGATAAAAAAATATATCTCGAAGCCTTTTGATTTGCGTGGGTACAGTTAATACCTTATTTTTGAATCCTATTTGGTTTATTGCCAATGTAATAATTAATCTATATGATTTTATCCGACAAAAGAATTCTAGAAGAAATAGAAAGTGGAAGTATTGTCATCGAGCCTTTTGACAGAAAATGTCTGGGTACCAACTCGTATGACGTGCATTTGGGGAAATACTTGGCAACTTACAAAGATGAAGTCTTGGATGCAAAAAAGCACAATGAAATTGCGCATTTTGAAATCCCAGCAGAAGGTTATGTCTTAGAACCCGGAAAATTGTATCTGGGCGTAACGTTGGAATATACGGAAACACATGGGCATGTGCCATTCTTGGAAGGTAAGTCCAGTACAGGTAGACTAGGAATCGACATTCACGCTACTGCGGGAAAAGGTGACGTAGGTTTTTGCAATACGTGGACATTGGAAATATCCGTAGCACAGCCGGTAAGGGTATATGCAGGCATGCCTATCGGGCAACTGATCTATTTTGTGGTAGAAGGGGATATCGAAACCTTGTACAACAGCAAAGGAAACGCAAAATATAACAATAAGACCATCCGTCCTGTAGAAAGTATGATGTGGAAGAATGCTTTTTAAGCAATTGTTCCTAGGATAAATAATAAACAAGCCCCATGAAATTTCATGGGGCTTGTTATTTGAGCAGTATGATTAGTCATCTAGACTAAATCCTAATTCTTTTTCTTTATTAATCAAAGTAGCTACACTTGTGTCGTTCAATATTTGAAGCATGGCATTTCGGACATCGATAAACGTGTCGCGGATTCCGCAGGCGTGCTCTTCGGTACACTCGTCACACGAACGGTAAAAATTAAGGCTCACACAAGGTAACAAGGCTATAGGGCCATCAATGAGACGCATAATCTGCGAAAGAAATATATCTTCGGGAGACTTATTGAGGCTATAGCCACCACCAGCTCCTTTTTTGGAATATAATATTCCTGCATTACGCATTTCTAACAAGATTTGTTCTAGGAATTTTTTTGGAATACGTTCCTCTTCTGCAATTTTAATAATTTGCATAGGCTGTTTTCCATAGTTTCTTCCTAAGACCATCAATGCTTTGATGGCGTACTTTGTCTTTTTAGAAATCATAAGTGTGCTATTTTACACTCAAAAATACAAATTTTAATCCTTTATTGACCCAAGACTTCCAAAATAGGCTTCCCTATCGAGCCATTTGGCTCCATGATATGAAGCAAGGAAGCTAAAGTTGGAGCGATGTCCGTGCTGTACACCTCTTTATTGCTGACGCCTGGTTTGATGCCCCAGCCCATAAATACCAGTGGGATATGGGAGTCATAAGAAGACCATACGCCATGCGTGGTGCCTGTAGAGCGCGGCGTGCCACTGTACCACTGAGGTTCGGCAATAATTTGTATTACTCCGCTGTTTTTGCGGTTGTAGCCGTTGATTATTTTTTCGCGGATCGGACTTGGGATAAACATGTTTTCAGCATTCTCCATATCAACCACATAGGCGATGCCATCTTGTTTTTTCAAGTTTTTGATGATAACCTTTTTGATTGCTTGGTCATCTAGGTCCAATGAATCAATAAGCGGATTGTTAAGGTGTACTTGGTAATTCATTACACTTTTTACTAACCCTTTATGTCCGAATTTGCTTATTAATTCAGCATCCAGTTCTTTTTGAATCTGTCTCAAGAATAGGTAGCCTCCATTGCCCTTTTGGTCCGTGTAGTATAAAGGATTGTAAGATGCCGCATGATCCGAAGTTAAGAACAGCGTATAATTTCCCTTGCCTACCGAGTTGTCCAAGTATTTTAGAAAATCTGCTAAATCTCTATCCAATCTTAAATAAGTGTCTTCAATTTCTACGGCTGAGAGCGAATAACGATGACCTACATAGTCCGTAGCCGAAAGGCTAAGACACAAAAAGTCCGGAATATTAGCCGGATTCTGTCCTAATTTCTCGTTGGCTATTGTTTCTTTGGCAAAGTCAAAAGTAAAAGTGTTGCCTTGTGGGGTAGTTTTTATCATCTCCAGTCCGGCATCTTTCATTAGCTCTGAGGTTTTACGCGGAAAAGTTGGCGACTTTTCTCCCGCCCATTTGCCTTCGTAAATATTATCATCTGCTATGCTATTTACGTAGGTCTCAATCGGGTAGAGGGTATTCCAATCTTGTTTTAAGTATTTTTCGGCAAGTCGCTGACCGTTAAATTTGTTTACCCAAGAGGGTAACTTATCGGCGTAAAATGTACTGGTAATCCAATTGCCCGATTTGGCATCAAACCAATAGGCCGCATCCGCAAAGTGACCTGCCGGAAGAATTCCTCCTCTATCTTTGATGGCTATACCGATTACTTTGGATCTGAAATTAGTAGCCAGCTTGAGTTCATCGGTGATGGTGGATGCGAGCAGATTGCGGGGAGACTGTTTCCCTTCTTTGCCCGGTGCTCCAACTCCTTCTACTTGGTCATCTTGCGTACAGTACATCGGCTTACCTGTGGCTTGTACGATCCAATCATTACCCGCTATCCCGTGGATAGAAGGAACGCTCCCCGTGTACACAGTACTGTGTCCGATAGCCGTATAGGTTGGGATATATGGAATAAGTGTATTTTCGCACGAAAATCCCTCTCTCAATAGTCTTTTGAAACCATCATCTCCGTAGCGATCGGCAAAGCGGTAAAGGTAATCCCAGCGCATTTGATCTACCATGAGGCCGACCACTAATTTTGGTTTCTCTGCCTGAGCCAGTACGACGTTTGAGAAACATATGAAAGCGGCAAATGCCGTCAATAATCTACTTTTCATTTTGTGGAATTTATGCTGATTAATTATAGGGTAAGTTAGCCTATTGAAGGTGATTCTTCAAATATTGACCTGTAAAACTTTCCTTACATTTTATTAAATTCTCTGGAAGCCCTTCAAACACAATGTTACCTCCTCGCTCGCCGCCTTCAGGGCCGATATCGATAACCCAATCAGCAGATTTTATCATATCCATATTATGTTCAATTACTAATATGCTATTTCCTAGGGCTATTAATTCACTGAATGAGCGCAATAGCTTTTGTATATCGTGAAAGTGCAGTCCTGTAGTGGGTTCATCGAATATAAAAAGCGTCTTTTTACTATTATTACCTTTGATCAGAAAGGATGCTAACTTGATGCGTTGCGCCTCTCCACCCGAGAGTGTACTCGAGGATTGACCCAATTTGACATAGCCTAGACCTACATCCTGAAGAGGTTTGAGCTTAGCTATAACCTTTGGCTGATCTACGAAGAAATCTAGCGCTTCGTCAATGCTTAAATCTAATATGTCGGATACGGATTTTTCTTTATAGGTGACATCCAGCACGTGTGGTTTAAAGCGCTTTCCTCCACAGGCCTCACAAGGGAGCACAATATCCGCCATGAATTGCATTTCAATTTTCACTTCGCCGTCTCCTTGACACACATCACAGCGCCCACCTTCGACGTTGAATGAGAAGGCAGCAGGTTTAAGACCATTGGCTTTGGCAGCAGGTAATCCTGCGTATAAAGCACGGATTTCGTCCCAAGCCTTGACGTAGGTTACCGGATTGGAACGCGAGGAGCGCCCGATTGGATTTTGATCTACTAATTCTACTTGTTCAATTTGTGCGAAGTCTCCGTCCAGGGCATCAAATTGTCCAGATTGTTCACCGGAGTAATTGCCCAAAGCTTTCTGCAATGCAGGATATAGCACGCGCTTTACTAAAGAAGTTTTGCCCGACCCGGAGACGCCTGTTACGACGGTAAACACATTTAATGGAAAATCAACAGAAACTCCTTGAAGGTTATTCTCGCGCGCACCTTTGATTGTGATTTTATCGGTCCATTTTCTGCGCGTACGAGGTACCGCTATTTGTATTTCGCCACTCAGGTACTTACCCGTGAGCGAATTCCTGTCTTTTACGATTTCATTGTAATCCCCAGCAAATACCAATTCACCACCATGGATGCCTGCTTCAGGCCCAATGTCAATAAGGTAGTCCGCAGACTCCATCATTTCTTGTTCGTGCTCGACTACGATCACTGTATTGCCAATGTCGCGAAGAGACTTTAATACGCCAATAAGGCGGTTGGTGTCTTTGGGGTGAAGACCAATACTAGGTTCGTCGAGGACATATATGGAGCCAACCAATGAACTCCCTAATGAGGTCGCCAAATTAATACGTTGAGACTCACCGCCAGAAAGCGTGTTGCTTAATCTATTCAACGTGAGATAGCTTAGACCCACATCACATAAGAATTGGATGCGGTTGGTGATTTCTGTCAATAGCCTCTTGGCAATAATCTGCTCGTTGCGGTCTAATTCTAGTCCTTGGAAAAACTCCAATAGCTTATCAATTGGCAAAAGCACTAAATCAAGGATGGATTTTCCTGCTATCTTGACGTAAGCAGCGTCATTTCGCAGGCGTGTGCCTTTACAGTCCGGACAATCTGTTTTGCCGCGGTATCTGGATAACATTACGCGGTATTGTATCTTGTATGTTTGTTCTTCCAGGTCTTTGAAAAATTCATTTAACCCTTTGAAATACTTATTACCTGTCCATAATAATTCCTTCTGGGCAGGAGTCAGGTCGGCATAGGAGCGGTGTATCGGAAAATCGAACTTGATGGCCGTACGCACGAACGCATCTAACCATTGTCCCATCTTTTCGCCTCTCCATGGAGCGATAGCGCCATCATATACCGATTTACTTTTATCGGGAATGACTAAATCGGGATCAATGCCAATGATTTTTCCATATCCTTCACATCGTTTACAGGCTCCATACGGATTGTTAAAGCTGAAGAAATTGGGGGAAGGCTCTTCAAAAGTAATACCATCCAACTCAAATTTTTCAGAGAAATGGTATGTTTCGCCATTAATATCTACATAGCATTCACCCTTGCCCTCAAAATAAGCGGTTTGAATGGAGTCCGCTAATCGAGACGTTGTTTCATCCTCGCCGTCTAAGCGTATCCTGTCGATTACGATACGTACATCACCAGTGGTGTAGGTTTTGTTACTTATGGATTTGTCTTCCAAGATAGTTTCAATTTTTTGAATACTATCTTCGAATAAAATCCGTGCAAAACCTTTTTGAAGCAATAGGGATAGTTCTTCTTTTAATTTCCGGCTGTTGGTAGAAATTAACGGACTATATATTGTCACGGTGCTATCCGCATCGTGTGTGATAATCTGGCTGACGATATTGGATACCGAATCTTTGGTTACGATTTGCCCCGAAATTGGTGAATAAGTCTTCCCGATACGTGCAAAAAGTAATTTTAAATAATCATATATTTCTGTGGAGGTACCGACCGTAGAGCGAGGATTGGAAGTGATTACTTTCTGCTCAATAGCGATCGCGGGAGCAATACCTTTGATATAGTCTACTTCCGGCTTATTCATCCGTCCCATAAATTGTCTGGCATAGGATGAAAGGCTTTCAACGTAGCGTCGCTGCCCTTCTGCATACAAGGTGTCAAAGGCAAGGGAAGATTTTCCTGATCCTGACATACCCGTGATGACTACTAATTTATTCTTAGGAATCTCGACATCAATATTCTTCAGATTATTAACACGAGCGCCTTTGATTAAGATATATGATTTGGGATTAAAATCCTTCTTTTTTTGCATAACTGACAAAGTTAATCATTTCTAATAAGTTGAAAGTTAAATCAAAGTAAATGATTGGATATATTTATAGTAGAACAAAAAACCAGATGATAATTGTTCATCTGGTTTAGTTTTATTTTTTGACCGCTATCTAGGTAGCGATTCGGGTCTGTTCATTCGATATTTAGTAGCAGTAGCAGCTTTCAAAAATGCTGCAATAGATTGAATTTCCTCTTTTGTCAAATTTAACTCCTTTAATAGGGGGTCTGTTCTTGGATACAATAGGATCTGCATGTTGCTCTGGAGTTTTTGGATTGTTCATTACCATCCCGCTATTTTTGAATTTTAAGGAATCAACATTTGGTGTTAAGGCTATATTAGGTAATGGTCGTGAAAGCCTTGGCATTGATTATAAAAGTGATAATTATGCATCGAGTTTATTATATCCAGACCGTATTCATTATTTGAATATGGGATATGGTTTTAATAACATTAAGGATACAACGAGCACACGAAAATACAGTACTATTCTAGGAGCAGAATTATCTGCACACACTCACATTGGCAGTGCAGTTTTAGATATTTCATCATCCTTCGAACGCAAGGATGAGAATAACTCCAATGATATTAGAAGTTCAAAAATATATAATATACGTAGTAAATATATTGAAGATACATATAATCTACATGTATTGTTGCAGGCTCCAAAAGCATATAGTCATCAATTAATTACAGTTAAAGGGCAGTATGTCAATGGATATGATGGTCATGTTGAGTTTACTCCAGACTTATCAAGGATTAATTATTCAGTACAGTTTTTAGAGGCTAATATGGGTTATTTGTATACAAGGAATCAACACAAGCCATGGAATTATGATTTGGGAGTAGTTGCCAAGTACTTCTATATAGATAGAAATGATTTTGCAAGTACATTGTCGGTTTCCAATACCTATTTACGTATTGCTCCTACATTTAGACTTCGTTATGATCGTTTCCATATGGATAATATCCAATTATCATTCAATCCTGCTTATCAAAAAAATCTAAATAATAATCTAGAGTATTCAACGAATTCTTTGAATAACTTTATTCAAGGGGTGGTTTTTTGGGATTATGATTATTATAGTACCAACGCATATCAATTAAATTGGTCTGCAAAGTGGACCACTAAAAGAATAAGTTCACAATACTGGACGGGGATAAGGCTCACGTACGATTACCATAAAAACTTAGATAATAGCAATAGTGAGGCATTAAGTAGCTTTAAGTCAAATGCATCATTACAACACTTTACTATAGGTCTATTTATAAACCTATAGTAGGTGTTAGTTTATTCTTCTTCTGAGGATAAGTCCTCTTCCACTTCGGAGGATAGGTTGCGCAGTAATCTATGGACTTCCTCTTCAGAGGCTATCAGCTTAGCTTTGCAAATGCTGATTAATTTGGAGGCACGTTTAATTTTGGCCGCCAGATCATCCACATTTACTTCTCCAGTTTCGATGTCAGCAACGATTTGTTGTAGTTCTTTGAATGCGTCTATATAGGTGTATTGGATTTCCATTTCTTTATTGTGTTGATGTTACCGTACTTTTTACTTTTCCGTCGAGTAGTAGCGTCTCGATGGTGTCTCCTTCTTTGACCTCGGCTAGAGATTGTAAGGCTTTGCCATTGATGCGAGTTACTGAAAATCCCCTTTTTAGCAATTGTATCGGGTCCGCCATATTGATTAGTCGTGATATATTGTCTAGTTCGCCATATTTGTCTTTGAAAAAATGTTGGCTAGATAGCTGCAGCCTTTGATTCAAAATCCTGATGCTATGGTTTTCCTGCTGAAGCCGATTTTTACTCTCCCAAGAGAGAGACTGGGCAAAAGCTTGCAATTTTGAGTTTTCAACCAAAAACTTATTTTTTGAAAGCACAACCAATTGCTCTTGAAGTCTATCCAGTGGAATAGAAAAATTATGGAATTTCTGAATTAAAAAGTCCGCTAATTCACTCGGAGTAATGGCGTTTTTGTATGACACCATTTCACTCACTGTTTCGTTGGTGGAGTGTCCAATGCCCGTGAGCACAGGTAAGGGAAAGATGGCAATGGCTTTGGCTAAATTATAATTATTATAAGATGATAGCCCCACCTCGCCACCACCGCCACGGATGATGGCTACTGCATCATAGGCTTCAGCCCGTTCGGCTATGACAGCTAATTGTTTGATAATCGAGGGAATGGACTTGTCGCCCTGCAACAGTGCAGGATACAGCGTAGTTTCAATCTTGTAGCCCCATGGATTCTGATTGATTATTTTGTAAAAATCGGAAAGCCCCTTGCTCGTTTCTACCGAAATAATGGCCAATCTTTTGGGAATGAGTGGAAAAGGAAGTCTTTTATTGGCTTCAAATAAGCCTTCTTGATGCAGCCGTAATATACTTTCTTTCTTCTCTCTTTCTAGTTCACCCAACACAAAAGTAGGGTCGATATCCACTATCCTTAGGCTCAAGCCATGCAAAGGGTCGTAAGAAATTCCCGCCTGAAAAAGAATAGTAATGCCATCGCGAAGGGGCTCATGCAGCAGTTTGATAAAAGAGTTGTTTATGCGTTCGAAATCTGATTTCCAAATGATGGAACGGATCTCGGCTACAATCTTACCTTCTTTTTTCTCAACCAATTCAGGATAGCAATGACCAGAATGTTTGTAGTGATTCAATTTATTCATTTCCGCCTTGATCCAATACAGATTTTTGTAGCGATCGGCTAACGTACGCTGAATACTTTTGGTAACCTCCAAAAGCGAGAAAATGGTCTTATTCGCAACTTTTTCTGGCATATTTCAAATATAAGTTAATAAAAATAACGATAAAAACGAAATGAAGATGTTACTTAAGAATTTGCCGTTTTGTGCGTTTTATTAGTACATTTACGTTAGAAACCTTGTTATAAAATGAAAATAAAATCTAAATCCTACAGTCTTTTATTCGCATTTGTATTGTTCGCGTGTAGCGCTCAGGCACAGTACAAACAGACTATGGCTAACAAAACTCAGCTGCTATCCAATAAAGATAAAACCATCCCTTTTGGGCGGCTAGATGAATTGAAAATCGCGGTAGCTGTACCTTCCACGGTTAAGTATCGTGCATTCATTGAGCAATTGGAGCGATATGCTGAAGTGAAAGTTCTAGATTTAAATCAACTGAATGAGCAAGGTAAGCTTAGTAATACGATTATTGTAGCAGGAACGGCATCTGACTTAGCCATCATGAATGTGGCTTTGCTCAATCAAGCGGCATCCAACAATAAAGATGTGATATTATGTAAATTCCTGGATAGCGATATCAGCAAGGTGCAACATTCGGCTCAGCTAGGAGGTAAAGTCTCTGAATTGGTTTACCCGGAATTCTCAGAATCGGCACAACGTAATTTGGCCATGAGTTTGTTTGGTGGGTTAGCCATCACAGAAGGCAATTCCACACTTAGAACCACACAGACTCGCTTGCAATACACGTATGGTGTAGGCTCGGGGCTGAATTTAGCCAAAATGTCTCAAAAGATTGATGCCATTGCTGCCGAAGCTATCCGCGAGGAAGCGACACCAGGTTTGGTGGTTATGGCAATTAAAGATGGACAGATTATCTTCGAAAAAGCCTATGGGCATCACACTTACGAAGCCAAACAAAAGACAACGGTAAAGGATATCTTCGATCTAGCTTCGATAAGCAAAATCGCAGGAACTACTCCTGTAATCATGCACCTGCAAGAGAAAAATGCGATCCATTTGGATAGTACGATGGGCAGCTACCTTTGGGATGTGCGGTCGACCAACAAAAAAGATATTACCTTAAAGTCCGTATTATTGCATGAGGCAGGATTTACACCATTTATTCCTTTTTATAGAAATTTAAAACCTGGTGATGTACAACGTTTTCCATCAGCGACACATCAAGTACAATTGGCAGATAGTGCTTATTTGCGAAACAATTATTACGAAGAGGTCATGTGGCCACAAATGATGGAATCAGCAGTCAAGCCAATAGGCAATTATGTATATTCGGATATCAGTATGTATGTGATGAAGGAAGTTGCCGAACATGTCACTAGTGTACCTATGGATGAGTATGTACAGCAGCTGTTATATAGACCAATTGGAATGAAAACAGCAGGATACAATCCGCGTACCCGTTTTGATAAATCTCAAATTGTGCCGACTGAACACGACACCTCATTCCGAAAAGTTTTGCTTGAGGGATTTGTGCATGACCAAGGGGCTGCGATGGCTGCAGGTGTAGCCGGACACGCCGGGTTATTTGCTTCGGCAAATGATTTAGCTATTTATGGGCAGTTGTTGCTGAATCGTGGAGAATATGGCGGCACACGTTATTTTAAGCCCAATACGGTGGATTTGTTTACTTCCACCCAATCTAAAACGAGTCGCCGCGGTTTAGGATTTGACCGTTTTGATCCTGATCTGAAGAAAGAATACCCTTCTAAGTTGGCTAATGCCTCCGTGTATGGTCATACAGGCTATACTGGAACTTGTATCTGGATCGATCCGAAGCATCAGCTGATTTATATTTTCTTGTCCAACCGTGTACACCCACAAGTGTCTACGAAACTGTTGAATTTAAATATCCGTAGCCGCATTCAAGATGCGATATACGAAACTATTAATGAAGCGAAATAATGAATAAGGCGCTAATATTAAACTTTTTGGCATTATGTTCCTTTGTGCATATGGCCAAGGCCCAGCAAGATTATAATAAAATACACAAAGACCTATTGGTTGTCGATGGGCACAATGATGTGATTATCTCCAGTATCTTGGATGGACATGACATCAGCAACAGGCTGACTACAGGTCATACGGATATTCCTCGTCTCATCGAAGGCGGGATAGATGTTCAGGTTTTTGCGGTGTGGTCTGACGATAAGCGATGGAAAACAGGAGCTTACAGGCATGCCAATGATCAGATTGATGCCTTGGAGAAGGTTATCAAAAAGAATAAGGGCAAAATTGCTATTGCCAAAAGTGTAGCCCAGATCCATAAATTACAAAAACAAGGTAAAATCGCTGCGATTATCGGGATAGAGGGCGGTAATATGATCGAAGAAAGTATTCCCAACTTAGTCAAACTGCACAAACGCGGAGCGAAATATCTGACGCTGACGTGGAATTATAACTTGTCATGGGCGACTGCTGCCGCACTGGAAGATATAAAACCGCACGCCGAGCAACGCGGATTATCCGAAAAAGGCAAACAGATTATCCGCAAAATGAATGAATTGGGAATGATGGTGGATCTTTCGCACAGCAGTAAAAAAACATTTTACGATGTAATGGAGGTTTCTACTAAGCCTGTGTTGGTTTCGCATAGCAATGCCGCCGCTTTGACACCGCATACCCGTAATTTGGATGATGCGCAATTGGAAGCCTTGAAGAAAAATGGTGGCGTGGTAGGCGTAAACTTTTATTCAGGTTTTCTAGATACTGCTTTTGAATCGCGAGTGGAGCAGCTTTATGATAACCATTTCGGTAAGCCTACGGAGAAAATGTCCGCTTCACGAAAGTATAATAAACTTCCGAATGACCTAAAATTTCAAGCCGACGCTAAACTGGAGACATTGTTGGATCATATCGATTACTTAGTTAGCAAAGTCGGTATTGCTCATGTAGCGATCGGTTCGGACTATGATGGTATCGAATCTACGCCGCAGTACTTAGAAGATGTTTCCAAATTTCCTTTATTAACAAAAGCACTGCTCGAACGCGGATATAGTCAGGAAGATTTAGCCAAAATTATGGGCTTAAATTTTCTGCGCATCATGGAAGAAAACGAAAAGAAATAGCAAATCTAGCTAATATAAAAGAAGAGGCCGTCTCCATAATTGTGCGGCCTTTTTTAGTTTGGCAGTAATTTGTCAGTTTATAGCCACTGTGTGAGCTACAAGTTCATAATATTTCAATATTTCGTTTAAAACGATGAAAAAGCGGTATTTTTAGGCCGCTTTCTTTCTTAGATTCTGTGCAATTGCCAATAACCCCCATTCTATGGACACTAAATCTTTACCGCGGAGCATAAAGCGGCGGAAATTATGATTTTGTTTTATGTTTCCGAAGACCGGTTCCACATCACAACATCGTTTTTTTCGTTTGAGAATTCCTTCTTCGCTATTAAGAAGTTCATAGGCTATTTCTTTGTGCCGATTTAGATTTTCATTTACTTGAATAATTCTATTCCCAGCACTCTTATGACAAGCTCCATTTAATGGACAATTAGTGCAATTTGCTGCTTGATATTTTTTTACCTCTTGCTCAAATCCTGAAGCGTTTTTTATTTTAAAGTTTTCAGGAAAAAGCTGTATCGGTTGAATACTAAGCTTTTATATGGGTAATCAAAGATTACAAGGTAACGATTTGGTAACGGTGCTTATTGCTTTGCTTTTCAATGTGTTTCCGTTCGCTCATAGCAAATATACAAAATCTTATAAAGTATTTATACGGATATTCTGAATATCTTACTCTTAAAATTAAGGGAGATGAAATCTTTTGATCCATCTCCCAACTTTTAATAGGACAATGAAAGTCCAACTCCAAAACCCATATCGCTGTCGTAATGCGTTCTAATTCCCATATTCTTGTTCAATACATAACTCAATTCTGCCATATATTCTTTGTCTGTGTTTACCATAAAACCTGCTCTTATTCTTTTGGATATTGGAATATCTTCACGCATCAAAGACAATCGTACAATTCCATCGTGATAAACTTCTGCCTGAAAGTTCACCAACATTGGTAAGGTGTACATAAAACCTAAACTAAAGGCACTGCGTGTATCTTTTTCATTTTTCTGCCCGAATAAGTTCGTTTCGTGTTCATCCATTCCCATTTTTCTGTAGCGGTAATCGAAACCAACAAAAGGCATAAACCATTGCATTTTTCCGATGTATCTTCCAAAATGTGTTTCTACTTCATAGCCGTGCATATCGTTATACCCTAATCGCCATTCTGTACCCAAAGACCACCTTGCATTTTGAACCATTGCTTCGCCATCATTACCATTGGTTGCAAAATCATTTTGAACCATAATGTGTGGCATATTGCTTTCTCTTTGCAATTTATTGTAGGCTTGTTTTTTGTTAGGTAAATAAGGGTTTTGGTAATCGTCTACGGCAAAAACTCTGTTCATTCCGCCCATCATATGATATAAAATATGACAATGAAAAAACCAATCTCCTTCTTCGTTTGCTAAAAATTCTATGGTATTAGTTTCCATAGGCATTATATCCAACACATTTTTGAGTGGTGAATATTCGCCTTTACCATTGATTACCCTAAAATCAAAACCGTGCAAGTGCATCGGGTGACGCATCATTGAGTTGTTGTAAATGGTGATGCGTAATACTTCTCCTTTTTTTACAGGGATTTTATCCGTTTCTGAAAAAACTCTATTGTCCATACTCCACACATAACGGTTCATATTTCCGGTAAGGGTAAACTTTAATTCCTTTACTGGTGCATCTTTTGGAAGTGTGGTATTGTGGGGCGATTGCAACATTGCGTAGTTCAGGGTTGTAATTTCGCCTAACGCATTTGCATCGTAACGGTGGGGGTCATCATCCATATTATGTTGGCTATGGTCTTGCTTTTGTTTTGCATCACCCGTAATTTCGGGATACATTACCACATTCATATCCATTTGGTTCAGGCTCATTTTCATTCCCATATCGTCCAAATCGCCATTCATTTTCATCATATCGTTCATCATTTTCATTCCTTCAAAATATTTCAATTTTGGAAGTGGTGATATTAACTGTTTGATACCATTGCCTATAAAATAGCTTGCTGATTGTGTGCGGTCTTCAGTTGTGGCTAAAAATTCATAAGAAACGCCCTCATCGGGAATGGTTACTACGATGTCGTAGGTTTCGGAAACGGCAATGATTAATCTATCTACTTCAACAGGCTCTACATCATTGCCATCATTGGCTACTACGGTAATTTTTCCGCCAGCATATCGCAACCAAAAATAGGACGAAGCTCCACCATTTGAAATCCGTAAGCGTACTTTATCACCTGCTTTTAGTATTTTGCCGTCAATTGTTTTTAAATCGGATGTATGATTTCCGTTGATTAAAATTTTATCATAATACACATCGCTCACGTCCATTGCCAACATTCGTTTCCATTCGTTGGTTAGCTTTGTTTTGAAATGACCTTCTCTGATCGCTTCTGCGTAAGACTGGGTTGCATTTTTTTTAATGGCTGCCCAATCGTTGGCATTGTGCAACATACGGTTGATATTATCTGGATTAAGATTTGTCCATTCGCTTATGATAATCGGAACGGTTGCCAAATCATCTATTCCTTTCCTGAATGTTTTATCATCATCTCGTTTTTTCATTATAAAACTTCCATACATTCCAATCTGTTCCTGCAAACCAGAGTGTGAATGATACCAGTGTGTACCGTGTTGGATAATGGGGAAACGATAAGTAAAACTTGTACCTGCCTCAATGGGTTTCTGTGTTAACCACGGCACACCGTCTTCTTTGTTCGGCAAAAATACTCCGTGCCAATGCAGCGAAGTACTTTCTTTTAACTGATTGTGGACTACAATTTCAGCAGTATCACCTTCTGTGAAAGTAAGTGTAGGCATTGGAATTTGACCGTTCACGGCAATGGCTCTTTTCTCTTTTCCTGCGTAGTTTACCAATGTGTCTGTTACATATAAATCATAACGAACTACTTTTTGGGCGAAAAGAGAAGTTGTTGCCAATAGCAATAAAGCTATCGGCAACAGTTTTTTCTGAAAAAGGTTTTGTATATCCATTTTAAGATTTTCATATTTTTATCTTTTGTTCAATAATTGTTTTGCACTATCAGAAGCACAGATTAATCATGCTCCTAACATAATTATATCTTTGATTACAAGTCGCCCTGCTCCCGACAAATAAGGAAATCCAAATTGAGGCGTGGGAAAATCGCCACCCAAATTTGGAACATATACTTCGGGGGTGGTTAGCAAAAATGATAAGGTTACCAAAGACATTCCAAAAGTTAACACACCTCCAATAAAACCAATTTTGGCATACCAAATTCCCAATAAAGTAAGAATGCCGATCATCACAATGACTGTTCCTAAACCATAAGAAAAAATGTATGTATTGTTTTCTTTATGCCAGTCAATGTTCTTTTGAACTGTTTTGCTCTCAGGGTTTTTATATTCATTGTATTCGGGAGCTTCTTTGTCGTAAAAGAAACTCATTACCGGACTATTCGCAACAAAAGGAACTATCCCGTCTGCTTCATACTGAAACGCTTTCAGTCCACCAATCCAAGCCATCACGATAAAAATTGCTATGCGTGTAAGGTTGATGAACTGTTTTTGGCTGCTGGCAAATATTTTAATTAATTTCTCCATTTCTATTCGTTGAATTTTGATTTGTTAAACCTGCCTGTAAATTGATATTAGTATTATTTCTTTATATTTTAATGCTTCTAAGTCTAAGTGCATTTACAATTACGGAAACTGAACTAAAACTCATTGCAAGTGCTGCTATCATTGGAGAGAGCAATATTCCGAAAAACGGAAATAATACACCTGCTGCAATTGGGATTCCTAATATGTTATAGACAAGGGCGAAAAACAGGTTCTGCTTAATGTTTTTCATTACAGCATCACTTAAATTTCTGGCTTTCACAATTCCGTGTAAATCGCCTTTTACCAAAGTTATCATAGCACTTTCAATGGCTACATCTGTGCCTGTTCCCATTGCTATACCAACATCACTTTTTGCTAATGCCGGTGCATCATTAATTCCGTCTCCTGCCATTGCCACCACGTTCCCTTTTTCTTGTAGTTTCTCCACTTCTTTCAGTTTATCTTCAGGCAACATACTTGCTTTAAAATCTGTAAGTTTTAGCTCTGAAGCTACTGCTTGTGCGGTGTCGTGATTATCACCTGTCAGCATTACAACTGCTATGCCTTTTTCTTGTAATTCTTTAATGGCTTTGGCACTTGTTGCTTTTATTTTGTCACCTATAACAACATAACCAACCACCGAATTGTCTATTGCGAGATAAGAAACCGTCTTTCCTTGTTTTTGAAATGCTTTCGCTTCGTCCTCCATTTTAGAACTGATTTCGGCTTTAGCGTATTCCATCATTTTTGGATTTCCCAAAGCAACGTTCTGACTATTGATAGTAGCTTCAACACCTTTTCCTGTAACAGCATTAAAATTTTCCGAATTGATTATTTCAGTATGCTGTTCTTTTCCGTATTTAACTGTTGCTTCGGCTAATGGATGTTCGCTATTTGTGTTCAATGAAGCGATGTATTGAAGCAATTCGTTTTCGCTGAAACCATTATTGAAAGAACCGATACTTTCTACTGTTGGTTTTCCTTCCGTAATCGTTCCTGTCTTATCAATGATTAACGTGTCTATTTTGTGAAATTTTTCCAATGCTTCGGCATTTTTAATCAATACGCCATTTTGGGCACCTTTGCCTACACCTACCATTACAGACATTGGCGTTGCCAAGCCCAAAGCACACGGACAAGCAATAATTAAAACGGCTATTGCATTGACTAATGCATAAACATAAGCAGGTTCTGGTCCCCAAATTGCCCAAACTATAAAGGTGCTTACCGCAATGAGAACTACAATCGGTACAAAATATCCCGACACTCTATCGGCTAAATTTTGAATAGGGGCACGGCTTCTACTGGCATCATTTACCATTTTAATAATTTGAGAGAGCAAGGTATCGCTACCGACTTTTTCGGCTTTCATCAAAAAGGTTTGATTGCCATTTATCGTTCCACTACTTACTTTATCGTTCATAGCTTTATTCACAGGAATTGGCTCTCCCGTAATCATAGATTCGTCAATGGTTGTATCGCCTTCGATGATAACACCATCAACAGGAATTTTTTCACCAGGTTTTACTTTAAGAATATCGTTTAATTCTATTTTGTCGATGCTAACTTCCACTTCTTCGCCATCAACTATTCTTGTGGCTTTATTGGGTGCTAATTTCAACAATTCTTTTACTGCCGAATTGGTTCTACTGTGTGCACGAGCTTCTAAAAGTTGCCCCAACAAAACCAAGGTTAAAATAACGGTTGCTGCTTCAAAATAAACGTGGACTGCTCCGTGATGTGATTTAAATTGTTCGGGAAAAAAATCCGGAAAAAGTATACCCACCACACTGAACAACCAAGCTACACCTGCACCAATTCCGATAAGGGTAAACATATTAAGATTCCAGGTTTTGATGCTTCGGTAAGCTCGTTCAAAAAACATCCAGGTGGCATAAAACACAACAGGAATGGACAAGAAAAACTGCACCCAGTTCCATTGTTTTTGTCCCATCAAATCATATAAAGGATTGTTTGGAATCATTTCGCTCATTGCAATAATGAAAATTGGCAATGTAAAAACGGTTGCAATCCAAAACTTCTTTGATAATTTTTTATAGGTCTTTTCTTCTGAAGAAAGGTCGGGTTGCATCGGTACTAAATCCATTCCGCAGATAGGACAAGAGCCTGCTTCGTCTTGTACAATTTCAGGGTGCATGGGACAGGTCCATTGATCTGTGTTGGAAGTAGATAGATTTTGTTCCTCCACCAAATCCATTCCGCAGACTGGGCAATCACCAGCTTTGTCGTATGTTTTATCGCCTTCGCAATGCATAGGACAATAAAATACTCCAGTCCCTTTTCCTTTCGGTTTATCGTGCTGTTTGGGTTCTGAATGGTGATGATGTTCCCTTAAATTGTGAATGCTATATCTTCCACCATCATTTTTTAAAACTTCTTGAAATGTTTCTAAGTGAATATGTTTTTCCATTTCAATAGTAGCTTCTGCCTTTTCTAAATCAACAGTAACCTTTGATACGCCTTCTATTTTTGAAAGCGTTTCTTCTACGTGGCTACGGCAACCGTTACAGGTCATTCCGTGTATATGATAGGTATGTTTCATTGGTTTTTTATTTAATTGTTTCTACTGTGCTTCCGCAAGTCAGCATTTGTGAACCGTAATACGGATTTTTGATTGCATTTTCTTTGCTTAACCAATTTGCACCTTTGCCATCGTTTGCCATTGGGCAATGCTGATAGTAAACAGGAGTTTCAGATTTTGAAACCTTTATTAGTTCGTACATATTTTTTGACAAACTCATAAAATGGTCTCTTTGATGTCCGATATCTTTTGTGTCTGAAATATGCTCTGTATCAAATAATAGGTCTTTCATTACTTTCATCCAAATGATATGTTCATCTGTTGTCAATGTTTCCATTTTTACTGCGGAAATTGCGATGCTCAAATTCTTTGCTTTTGCAGAAGCTGTATTTCCGTCTGTTTTTACCAAAGCATCTTTTAACGCAAAATAACTTTCAAAAACAGTGTTCAGTTGGTTTGTTTCCTGTTTTTCGATTGTTGCCGTATGGTTTGAATGGTCGTGTGTTTCTGTTTTGGGTGCTGCTTTTGAAACTGGTTTATTCACTCGTTCATAGTGGCAACATTCAGGAAGTTTTGCATATACATCATTTGGCGCAAGAAACTTATCGCTGTCGTAACCTGCCAATGCAATACGTTTCAAGATTTCGTCCTGATTTGTTTTGGTTGCATCGTAAGTTAGGGTAGCTATTTTAGTGTCTTTGTTCCAATCTACACTGGCTACCTTTTTCAGATTTCCTGCTTTTTCAATAGTGCTTTCACACATTTCGCAATTTCCGTAAATTTTTACGGTTTCAGTTTTTGAGTTTTTAATTTGAGCATTACTAACTCCGAATGACAGTATTATCAATGCTGTCAATAAATATCTTAATGAATTCATTTTTGAAAATTTTAATGTTTATAAAAATACTAATTCTGAAAGCACTTATTTGCTTTCGATTGGACAGAACTATGGCTGTCAAGGCAAGAATTTAGCTTATTTTGGGAGGTTGCCAAATAGAACGAAAACCTGAAGAAATGTAGGTTTCTGTAAAGAAGAAACTCAATTTTTCAGTGTAGAAAACGCTATGTCTAAGTTCGGAAAAAACAGGTAATGCAATAGTGATGTTTATAGTTGGGCAATAGCAGGATGAATTTCCACATTGTCCGTTACAACCGTCATCGTTTTTGTCATTTTGCGAATGACTTTTTTTGCAACACTCTTTCGTGTCGCCTGTTTGTGAAGGACTTTTCTCACAACAAGACTTTTCTGTTTTTTCAGTCTTTTTTCCACAAGCATAGGTCAGCGTTGGTGTCAAAAAGAAACCAAGCATCACAATCAGCAATATGAAAATTCGTCTTGTCATAAATTCAATTACACAAAGTTACAAATTTTATGCAGTCGAGCGTTGGGAAAATTACTCACTACACTATTTCTTTTTTTGGTGATCGTGAATAGCCTCGCTTATTTCAATTCTTTTGATTAGCCTGTTTGAAATTTTGATAATTAGTTTCATTCTCAAAGTAAGCCACCTCACCGTTATCTCCGATAAGGACAATATAAGCGGTCGCCTTATCAACCTTTTCTAATGTATGAGGGTCTATTGCATATCTTACTGTACCGTCTTTTGGTATTCTTTCCTGACACATTTTACAACAACCGTAATACATTTTTCCCTCAAACGGTACTTCCAACTGCTGTTTGCCCATATAAGCATCATTAACCATACAAACCAAATTACTCGGTACGTGGTCGCCCTTTGTAGGCGTGTTGTTTTTTACCACTGACGAAGTTTGGTTATCAGAATTTGTTTCGTTATTTTTTTGATTACAACCAATAAAAAGTACCGTGGCAATAGCCACGATACTTACTAATTTTAATTTCATTTTCATATCTCAATTATTTTTTATCATTATCAGAATTATGGGGCTTGTTAGGAACTTCCGTACCCTCTTGTACTTCTTCCGAGCCCATTTTTAAAATTTTATCTCCGTCATTCAGGTCGCCAAATACTTCGATTTGCTCGGGCATTACACGACCTTTGCTTACAGGTACATTCTTAGTCTTACCGTTTTCTACACGGATTATATACACACCCATTCCGCTTTCCACTACGGCAGATTTTGGAACGAAAAATGTAGGCTCTGAATTTTGCAATGGAATGACAGCCTCTGCAATCATATACGGTTTTAACGCATTGTTTTTGTTGATAAAATCGGCTTCGATTTTCTCCGAACGCAGTTTTAAATCAAGGCTTCCCGATTTTCTGCTGACCTTTGCAACGTATTTCTCCTGCGGTTGTGAACGAACGTGAAAACGTATCGTATCGCCTAATTTGATATAAGGCGTATTGGCTTCGGGAACTGACAAGTTTAATCTCAAATTGCTGTTGTTCTCCACAACCAACAAAGGCTCTTTGTTCATTGGCGTAACAAATGCACCCAAATCAACATTTCTGCTTGTTATCGTTCCGCTAAACGGTGCTTTGATAACCAAGTAATTATTAACGTCCCTGATTTCTTTGTACGCAGATTTAGTGGCATTCAACAGTGCCTCGTCTGATAGCATTCGGGCTTTGATTTGGTCTAAAGCGTCTTTGGCAATAGCTCCCTGTGTTTGGTTCGCTTTCATTGTTCTGTCGTAGGTCGCTTTTGTGGAAAGATAGACTGCTTGTTGAGCTTCCAACTTTGCTTTGGCACTCGCTACCTGAGATTGTATTTCGGGAGCTTCAAGCACTACCAATACTTGCCCCGCCGAAACTCTGTCGCCTATATCCACACGAATACTTTTTACATAGCTGTTTACTTTTGCAAACAGTTCGGTCTGTTGGTCGGGTTTTAATTCCCCTGCCAATTTCAACATTACCAAAGGGTTTGTTTTAGAAATCTCAACGGTTTCCATTGGGTTCATCATTCCCATTCCCATACCCATTGCAGGCATACCGCCCTCTTTTTTGGGTTCTTCTTTTTTCTCGTTGTTGCAGGCTACCAAAGACAGAGCCATTGCAAATATGATGATTGACTTATAGTTCATTGTTTTGATTGTTAGAGTTAATGAAATGTGTACTGTTTTCGTCTTCAGGGTCTAATGACGGCGATACGATTGTCGCTTTGCCTTGTACCCAAGCAAATACCAATGGTAGCAATACCAATACTGAGAAAGTCGAAGCTATCAGACCTCCGATTACAGCTCTACCCAACGGAGAAACTTGGTCGCCTCCCTCGCCAAATCCGATAGCGATTGGTAACATACCTGCGGTCATTGCCAACGTAGTCATAATGATAGGACGAATACGCAAATTGGCTGCTCCCAATGCCGCTTTTACGGCGTTGCCGTCTTTCAGTCGAAGCGTTTCCGCATTACTGATTAAGAGTACCGCATTGGCAATGGAAACCCCGACAGCCATAATCACACCCATATAGGATTGCAGGTTTAAGGTCGAGCCTGTAAGGTTAAGCAATATCAATGAACCTAAAACCACAAATGGAACGGTCGTCAAAATCACAAACGAAACCCTGAACGATTGGAAGTTAGCCGCCAACATAAGGAAGATAACCACAACGGCAATCAATAATCCACTTGCAAGGTTATTCATTGTATCGTCCAATACAGGGGTCATACCTGCTACCTGAATATTTACACCTTTGGGCAATTCGCCCAAAGAAGCGATTGCCTCCTCAATGTCTTTCTGTGCCTTGCCTAAATCCGATTTGTGTACATTGGCTGTAACGGTTGTATAGCCCATTGTACCCAAGTTGTAACTTTCTCCCAAAGTTTTCGTTGGGGTAATCGTAGCTACATCGCCCAAAACAGGTCTGTCCGAATTTTTGGAAAGCGGAATATTCGCTAATTCGTCTTGGCTGTTCAGTATGTTTTGTGGCATTTGTACCTGTACATCGTAAGCAATGCCCATCATACCGCCAACCCACATATTTTTGTTAGTATATCTCGATGAAGCCAAACTC
Source organism: Sphingobacterium alimentarium (assembly GCF_004342685.1). Lineage (GTDB taxonomy): Bacteria > Bacteroidota > Bacteroidia > Sphingobacteriales > Sphingobacteriaceae > Sphingobacterium > Sphingobacterium alimentarium. The sequence goes on along the minus strand of NZ_SMBZ01000007.1, from coordinate 430 downwards.
GGCGTTAGCGACCTTGCAATATCCTGTGCATCAATTCCTAATTGAGCGGCTCTCACACGGTCAATATTGATTTCAAAAGCCGGGTAGTTCATTGACTGCGGTATTTGTTGGTCACGCATATAATCTAACTCTTTCAGCTTTGCCAACAATTTGTTTGCGGTCATCGCATTCATTTTCTTCATCATTCCCGAAATGCGGATTTCAACAGGCGTATTCGCTCCCTGACTTAAAATCTTTTCGGTAAGCTCAATCGGCTCAAAAGACAATTCCTGACTTGTCCGGGCTAATTTTGGTAACTTTATAAGTTGTTGATAATGTTGTTTTTAGTTGTTTAGAAATCGTATTTTGCTGACCTAAAGTGTAAAAAATGCTTAAAATCAGGCAAATTAAGTATAGTAAAGGGTCGACATCTGTACAAGTTTATGAAATC
>NZ_SMBZ01000006.1 GCF_004342685.1 Sphingobacterium alimentarium | reverse complement strand
TGTGGGTGTTGGTGTTTCCCATCTTTGCTAAAACCTCTTTTACGCAAGTCATCTTCATCACTGGCCTCGAAATACAAGGTTGTTACATCGTAGAATACGATTGATAGTTTTCCTCCAAGAATACCTAGAGTATGTGCAAAACTTATTTCTTTGACCAGGTCTATTTGCTCTTGATGAAGTTTATCCAAATATCTATAAATCGAATAGACGCTCACGTCTATACCTTTATACTTCATCAGGTAATCAGTCGTTTTCAGCTTACTGACAGGATAGACTATACGCGTGATAACTAAATGTTTAAATAGTTCTTCATCAATAGCATTGAAGCCAATATCATTAAAAATATGTCCTAACAACAACTCTGGACCAACGAGATTCATTGCATCTAAGCTATTCAGAAAGGTATCTATGAAGTCTAGTTCTTGGGAACGCTGGAATGGAATACTGGTTTGCCCACCATTACTTTCAATAATCCTTTTACCTTTTTTTATAAGACGATCGATCTCTTGCTGATCTGAAGAACTACCGACAGTTTGATGAACAATATACCGACCAGAAGATTTATCAATAATCTGAACACTAGTGGAACCGCTTTTATTACGTTTGCATCGAACGAACATATTGTCTCAAATGTATGAAATAGATGACAATATAACCGCGGGACACCCAAAACACATCAAAAACTGGCCTTTACAACCGCTTTAAGCTACTTTTGGAAATTAACCGCACAAAACAGGAAGAGGACTGAATCATAAATACAAAAAGGGATGCACGAATCGTGCATCCCTTTTTTGGAAGTATAAAATTATATTTCGCTAAAAAACTTTACTATGCCAACTCGCCGAAAAAGGAACTTTCCAACTCGTAGCCAGTTCTTCAGAATTTTGTACCAAGTTGTTATATACCAGCGTATCAGCTGTGACCTGAGCTGATTTGATCTTTTCCTGAAATTCTTCACGACTGGCAATTTGTAATTGACCTTCTGCATCGATATAAGCAACGCGCATACGGTCAAAGAAATTCACATTGAATTGATTGCCCAACGCTTGGACAAAATGTACAGATTTATCAATAGAACAGCCCGTTACGCCTGCTACTTCTTCGTTAACCTCTAAAATCAAAAATAAATTATCGACGATCTGCGCCTTGCCTGCTAATGCAGAACCATGTGCAGTCCAGGAAGCGACAAATTGTTGCGCTAGGGCATTTATATCATTCACTTCTTGCGAATTCAAAAAGCGATCCGCTTGATATATCCAAACTCTACTCATTGTATTTAATGATTATAATAAGGTGAAATCATAAGGTACACAATTACTCCGGTCACGGCTACATATAGCCACATCGGGTATGTAATGCGTGCGAGTTTTTTATGTCTCTCATAAGCTCCTGCTATGCCGCGTACAAATGTAAACAAGACAAAAGGAATAATGATAACCGATAGTATGATATGCGAGATCAATATAAAGAAATAAACATAGCGTATCACACCCTCACCACCATACGGCGTTGAATCGGACGTCATGTGGTAGGCTACATACATCAAGAGAAACAAACTCGAACAAGCCATACAAAGTTTGATTAAGTTCTCGTGCAACTTGGCATTACCTCGCTTTATGAAATATACTGCCGCAACCAAAAATACCGCAGTCAGTCCATTAATAGTCGCATATATCGGGGGTAAAAATGATAAAGGCTCTACGTCATAGCCCAACTTACGGAGATTGACACCAAACAATGCAGCTACCGCTAAAGGAATAACAATGGATAAAACCCATATAATTCCCTTGTACTTCTTTTCTTCTTCAGTCATTGCCATATTATTTCTGCTCTACTTTTAAAGGGTTATTACGTATTTCTTCCACTACTTGAACTTTGATTTCGTCTTCCAAGCGTTCCATCTCCTTATTTTGATTAATATCATAAAAACCTCGGATGCGTCTTTGGGTGTCAATCAGCAAATAGTTGTTGCTGAATGAATAAGTCGAATCGGCATTCCTATGTGCATCAATCAAGAGATTCTTATGAACGAAGTCAAATATAGCCGTGTCTGTTCGCGTAATAAACCAAGTGTTTGGAAAATCCTTTGCATACAGATTCTCTATATTAACGAGATTCTCAGTCGTCTCCTTTTCGTTGATGGAAATGGAATAAAATTTTATTTTCTTACTATTTTTAAATCTTTCTACTACAGGCTTCAGACTTGACAATAAAGTCTTAGAGAGTCCTTCATCTTGCGCATCAAATAAATGTACAATAGAGATAACCGAGTCCTCCTTCAGAAAATTCACCTGCTCCCCTGCCGCATTCCACAATACAATGGTATCCACTTGATGAAATACCGTGTCAGGAATTTCGCGCCCCATCTTGCGATTGATCTTGCCAGAAAGAGTTTTCTCCCCATACACAGGCAGTTTCAAATATTGATTGGAACCGATTTTATTAAGTGCTATATACAAAAATCCTGGCACTAGTAAAACTATAGCCAGGATTATGATTGTCGATATATTTCTCTTTTTAGAGCTATTATTCATTATTAATTGTTAGGGTAAAGAGCATGCTCTTGCAAGTGAGTAAGCAAGTAATTTCCTTCTATCAGCATTAATACAATGAAGTATATAATGAAAAGAAATACGATGCTACATGTCACTATAAAGCTTGATTTCTCAAATTTCAAGTGCATGAAGAATGCAACAATATAATACGCTTTTACTAATGTCAATGCAATATAAATTGTATTAACTAAAGTTCCTTTTTGTAGGATACCCCAGTGGTGAACGAAACCTAGAGCGATTAAGAATTCCAATGCTGTTAAGGCTAACAATACAAAGAATACACTCCAAATTTGTTTTTTGCCCATGCCCTCACCATGCTCGTGAGCGTCATGTGTAGCTATATGATCGTGATGTGCCATCTGTCTTTTTATAAATTATTAGTCAACAATTAGATTAAGTAGAAGAATGTAAATACGAATACCCACACCAAATCCACAAAGTGCCAGTAAAGACCTACTTTTTCAACCATTAAATAAGTACCTCTATTCTCAAAAGTGTTGTTCAAGGTCATGAACAATATAATAATATTCAACAAAATACCAATAGATACGTGAAAACCGTGAAAACCAGTGATTGTGAAGAATAAATTAGAGAATTGCAATGCAGCTGTATACGAAATTTCTTTCGTGAAATAAGGTTGCAATGCAGCAGCAATAGCGTCTGGGTCAGTTAATCCTGTAGCAGGATTTCTTCCGAACCAGAATCCTTGGTGATGTAAATGATTCCACTCAATAGCCTGACATCCCACGAATGCCAAACCACCTAAGATCGTCCACAACATCCATTTAACGACTTCTTGCTTTGAATTTCGATGTCCCGCTTCCACAGCCAATACCATAGTCACCGAAGACATAATTAAGATAAAGGTCATGATACCTACGAAAACCAAAGGTTGACCTGACTCTGCAATACCTGGTACAGATTGGAAAATTTTGTCCGCATCTATCCATGTAGGTTGCGCAAATTTTTGAGCACCGTAATAAATTAAGAATGCTGAAAAAGTAAATGCATCTGATACTAAGAAAAACCACATCATGATTTTTCCATACTCTAAATTCCAAGGTGACTTACCACCAGACCATGGTCCGTCTTTAACCTTATCCAATTGCGATACAGTTGTTGTACTCATTGTTTACTATTATTGATTCAAAAGTAAGAAAACATATATATAAATCCATAAAAGATCTAGAAAATGCCAAAAAATAGCGGCTAGATCCATTCTAAACACATTCAAATCCGAAGCGATTGGTTTAGCAGCGCCAATATAGGCTCTTATTAAAACAAACAATCCAGCGATGATGTGTGCCAAGTGCAATCCTGTAAAGATGTAAATAAATGACTGCGAAGCATTGTTGTTAATGAAATAAACGCCTTGCTCGGTCAATACACCCCATGATTTCACTTGTAATATAAAAAATACTATACCCAATACGATGGTAATAAGTAATAGCATCTTCTGTTTAGCAAGTTGATTCAATTTAGCTGCTTTAAAAGCTAAATGCAATGTCACACTGCTCAATATAATAACGATCGTACTATATAAAAATGCCTGTGGCAATATGGTTTTAATCCCTTTGTCTACACCGCTTGCTGTATATACGATAAAACCACTGGAAAGAGCAGCAAACATCATAAACATACCAATCATACCCAACCAAAGGTTGAATTTTTGTGCTTTACGGTGTCTTAATATCTCTTCCAATTTTGTTTCGTTAGCTCCCATTTTATTATTTAAAAGGAATAAAATCAAATAGTAATACTAATTGTGTCAATGGCAAATACAAAAACGAAATGTACATTACCTTTTTAGCTGATTCGTCCTTACGCTCTACTAAGTGCTTGTATCCATACCAAGTAAATCCAAGTCCACCCAAAAGCGATACTATTGTAAATACCCAGCCGCCAAAGCCAAAATACATAGGAAGAAATCCTACAGGTATCATTAACAAAGCAGATACGAAGATAAATACCGCAGAGATCTTATCTTTCTCCATCGTAGGCAATAATCGGATACCCGCTCTTTTATAATCCTCATCCGCTACCCAAGCAATCGCCCAATAATGCGGATATTGCCAGAAAAACTGAATTAAGAACAATACAAAAGGAGTAATGACAATAGCCGATTCATTTTGTGCAGCATAAGCTAAACCAAATCCCAAAGATTCGAAAGCTGCAAAATAACCTATTAGCGGTGGCAATGCACCAGGTATAGCACCTACAAATACGGCGATTCGAGATTTAGGCTTTAACGGAGTATATAGAAAAGCATACAAGAAAATTGAAAAAACGGATAGTAAGCCGGCTACGAAATTGAGCTTGACTAATACCATCGTACCCAATATGCCCATAAACACACTCAATACCAAAGCCTGACCTGTAGTCATTCTTTCGGCAGGAAGTGGACGGTCCATCGTACGCTTCATCAATTTATCGATGTCCTTTTCAATGATCTCATTAAAACCATTAGCTGCTCCTGTCACCAAAAATCCGCCAATCGTCAATAATAACCAATTGAACCACATGATATCACCCTGTTGCTTGGCGCCTATCAAAAATGCAATAGATGCTGAAAATACAACAGTTAACGTCAGTCGTAATTTGACAAGTTTGTTAAAATCTGAAATAAAAGTTTTCATTTGACTACTCTTCTCCTTTTTCCTTCTCAATAATAAGCTCTTGCGCTTACCTTTTCAGCTTCGTCATCAAAAGCATCAAATAATATTGAGCTCCGAAAAACAAACTTGCAATTACTAAGTGTGTTGTCTGCGCAAAAGCTGGAACTGCAAATCTAGCTAATATAATTCCAGACAACATTTGTATCAGTACTAATATTAAGATAATCCATGCATATTGACTCTGTATTGACGATTTGCTAAATCTGCTCTTCACCAAGAAGAATAACAAACCTGTAAGTAACAATGTCACATAAGCCAATATCCGGTGGATATTATAATTTACACCTATTGAATCTATCCATCTAGTGCGTGGAATCCCATCACTATTAAGATGATCTATTATCTCCCGTACCTCTGTACCATATACAACTTGTATCAAGGTAATGATTAAGGATACTATCGCTAAGGCTTTGAGACCTGGGAATGAATAGTTAATTAGTATCTGTTTGTTTCTTAATGTCGTCGCCACATAGAATGTATAAATGCTTACAGCAACTATTATTAATGCCAGCAACATATGCACCGTAATAATCCAAGGCATCAGATTGGTCGATACTACGATAGATCCTAACCATGCCTGAATAATGACAAGAAATACATTAAGAACGCTCCAAACGACTATGCTTGGCTTTGACTTGATATAAATGAACGAAAAAACAGCTGTAAACAATAAAGCAAAACCAGCTAAAACACCTACCAGACGATTGATATATTCTGTCCAGGTCTTAGCGGCATTAAATTCTTCATGTTGTAATATAGATTCGTCGTGGCGGATTTTGTCAGCCATCTCAGCGTATCCGAAAAAATCAATCATCTTTGCAAAACGCTGATTTTTCTTTACTCTGCCCTCTATATAGTGTTCTTCATATCCCTCTGGCAGCTGACTTACATCTGTCGGAGGAACTATTTGGTTGAAGCATTTAGGCCAGTCTGGACAACCCATACCCGAACCTGTGCTTCGGACCACACCTCCAGCGAGAATAACAAGAAACAAAGTGATAATAGTAATTCTATTAACATTTATAAATCTCTTCTCACCAGCTGGATACATTACGCCCTAATTTATATTTGTCTATTATAATTTTTAAGGAATAGAAGGTAGGAATAACCTAACCTTCTACAACTCTATTATTTTCTTTATTCCATTGCTCCTGAATACGGATAGCTTCTTCATTTCCTTCGAAATCGTGAGGCATATTCGAGCTCATAGTTTGAGAGAAAGGAATATGTTGAGGGATGAAATCCTCGTTGTGACCTGGTTTACTGTAATCATATGGCCAACGGTGTACTGTAGGGATTTCTCCTGGCCAGTTACCGTGGATATGCTCTACAGGTGTAGTCCACTCTAATGTATTCGAGTTCCAAGGGTTTTGTGGAGCTACTTTACCTTTAAAGATAGAACCAAAGAAGTTAATCAAGAATGCCAATTGACCTACACCAGCGATGATAGCAGCCCATGTAACTAAAACATTCACTGAAACCCATTTCTCCATGAAAGCAAATTCAGTAAATGAATAGTAACGACGAGGTACACCATCTACACCCATAAAGTGCATTGGGAAGAATACAAGATAAGCACCGATAAATGTCAACCAGAAGTGGAAATAACCCAACTTCTCATTCATCATTCTACCAAACATCTTAGGGAACCAGTGATATACACCACACAACATACCGAAGATTGATGCAGAACCCATTACCAAGTGGAAGTGAGCTACTACGAAGTATGTATCGTGTAAGTTGATATCCAAAGCAGCATTACCTAAGAATAAACCTGTCAAACCACCAGAGATAAAGAATGATACCATACCAATAGCAAACATCATCGCTGGAGTGAAACGGATGTTACCTCTCCATAAAGTAGCCATGTAGTTGAACGATTTTACTGCTGAAGGTACGGCGATAATCAATGTCGTGATCATAAATACACCTCCTAAGAAAGGATTCATACCTGTCACGAACATGTGGTGACCCCATACAATAAATGATAATACGGTAATACCTACTAAAGAGTAAACCATCGCGTGATAACCGAAGATTGGTTTACGAGAATTTGTAGAGATTACTTCTGAAGTCAAACCTAATGCAGGCATTACAACAATGTATACCTCAGGGTGACCTAAGAACCAGAATAAGTGTTGGAATAATATAGGAGAACCACCTTCATTAGGTAAGATCTGACCTTGTACTACTAAGTCTGACAAATAGAATGAAGTACCAGCCGAACGGTCAAAAATTAATAATACAACCGCCGAAACTAATACTGGGAATGATAATAAACCTACGATAGCTGTCAAGAAGAATGCCCAAATAGTCAATGGCATTTTCCAAAGGTCCATACCTTTAGTACGCATATTCAAGACTGTAGAGATGTAGTTAACACCACCTAATACCTGAGATACGATAAATAAAGTCATAGAAGCTAACCACATGGTCATACCTAATCCAGATCCCGCTATCGCCGTAGGAACAGCAGATAATGGAGGGTAGATAGTCCATCCTGGTGATGCAGGTCCACTTTCAATAAAGAATGAAGCTATCATGATGACACACGCAGTAAAGAAGAACCAGTATGATAACATGTTCATCAATGGTGATGCCATATCGCGCGCTCCAATTTGATATGGAATTAATAAGTTACTGAATGTACCTGATAGACCCGCCGTCAATACGAAGAATACCATCATTGTACCGTGTATAGTAACTAGGGATAGAAAGAATTCAGGTTTAATACGACCACCTTCAGCCCATTTTCCCAAAAATACTTCTAAGATCGGAAACTCTTTGTCCGGCCAAGCTAATTGGATACGGAATAAAAGAGACAATAACATGGCAAAAACTGCCATAATGATACCAGTGATCAAGAATTGCTTCGCAATCATCTTGTGATCCTGACTAAATACATATTTAGTTAGGAACGTCTCATGGTGATGACCATGTGCATCATGATGAGCTGCGTCGTGTGATAAAACTGTACTTGACATATTATTTTATAAAAATATTCTATAATTAATTGATTGAAGCTGTTTGAACACCTTCTACTGTATTGTTACTAGCGAATTCTTTTTGCAAATCTTCTGTGAAATACTTGTTTTGAGTAGCCAACCACTCTTTGTATTCAGCTTCAGTAACAACGATGACTTTTTTACCCATATTATAGTGACCTTGACCACAGATTTTATTACATAACATAATAAAGTCGTAATTAGGATCATTCATTTTATCACGCATTTCTTCAGTTGTCACAGTAGGTGTAAACTGAAAATAGTTTGTCATACCTGGTACAGCATTGATTTGAACACGGAAGTCAGGAATATAAAATGAGTGAATAATGTCTTTTGAAATAATATGGAAACGCACTGACTTATTAACAGGGATAACAATATCTTGTGTTTGTAAATCATCCCAAGAAGCTTGGTCATTGAAATCGATACCATAAGGGTTCGTTGGCGTAGTCATTTTATAATTACGCTTACCGATTTTACCATCCAATCCTGGATATCTTACATGCCACGCAAACTGCTCACCCAATACTTCAACTTGAATAGCTGATTTTTGTAATTCTTCAGGCACATTCGTAATTGATCTCCATGTGAAGAAACCAAATAACACCAATACTGTCAATACGATAGCTGGAACGATAGTCCACAATCTCTCGATAGCATCATTGTGAGGATAGTAATAAGCTTTGCTCTTTGCTTTTGCTCTATAGATGTATGTGAATACAAAAAGAACAATGTGTGTCAAAATTAAAACTACAGTAGTAATTACTAATGTAATGATAAACATGCGGTCAATGTCTTTACCGTGTTCTGTCACTGCATCTCTCCATGACCAACTACCCCATACATCATACGAGTAATACACAAAAGCTAAGAAAGCTATTAAGAAAACAAGTAATAATGTAGCCTGTAAGTTGTTATTGCCATATTCATTGTATTTACCATTCATTTTTCTAGTCAATACATAGACAGAATGGATCTTACCAATGACAGCAATGATCGTACAGATTACCAAGAATAGTAAAAAGTAGTAGAAAAAGTTTTTATAGACTTGAGGATCTATACTTTTCACTTCCTCTACGCTTGCTGTTGCCGCTGTAGTTGTGGTAGCATTTGCATTATCTGCAGATACAGCAGCGGCTGCTGTTGTATCTGTAGGTGCTGCTGAGGCACTATCAACCGTACTTGCCTCGGTAGTAGCTTGCGCTACCGCCGTAGTGTCAACTACCGTCGAATCATCCTGCACTGCAAGCACGGGTGCTGCAAAAAATAAGCTGATTAAAAGTAGTAAACCCGCTATGGATTTAAACCTGTTATTAATTTTTAAATTCATTTCTTATATAAACGTTTGAACGTAACTTCTTTCAATTCAATATTAAATCTGGTGGTTTAAACTTTCATCAAGGAATGGATGATGTTTAGGTGCCAACGCATGCTTGCTGATCTTATTCATTACTAAGAATGTAAATAAACCTGCAAATCCTATAGCTGTACCTATTTCTAAAAGTCCAAATCCTCTATCTGTTTCTACTGTACCAGGCATAATCATAATATAGTAGTCTAACCAGTGACCACACAATAATAATATTGCAACGAACAACATCATATTTTGCTTACGTTTAGCATCTCTATCAACCAATAGCAATAAAGGCGCTAAGAAATTAATTACGATACTTAACCAGAACCATGGTTTGTACTCAGGTTCCCAACGTTTGTAGAAGTATACTGTTTCTTCAGGAATATTTGAGTACCAAATTAACATGAACTGTGCAAACCATACATAAGTCCAGAATATAGAGAAACCGAACATTAACTTACCTAAGTCGTGCAAGTGATTCTCGTTTACCCACGCCATGTAACCACCTTTTTTCAAAAGAATTAAGATTACAGTGATCACTGAAATTCCACTTACCCACATCGCTGCGAAGTTGTACCAACCAAACATGGTAGAGAACCAGTGCGCTTCTAAGGACATGATAGTATCAAAAGACCAGATAGGTGTAGTAAATCCGAAGATTACTAAGAAAATAGCAGATAGTTTGAAACCTTGTTTGTACGTATTCAATCCGCCTTCTAAATCCTCTTTGTAAGATAATTTCGCTAAGATGAAAGCAAAGATACTGTAACATCCCATAAACAAAATTTGACGGATAAAGAATCCAGGAATGTTTAAGAATGCCGCTTTACCTGCTACCAACGCGTCATATTTAGGGCTGTTTGGATCGAATAGATCCGGATCAGTCCAGTGGTGGTATAATGTGTGTGTGTAGATACCTCCTGCTGCGATAATTAATAAGATAATCGATGCAATAGGCAATACAGAAGCCATAGCCTGAGGTATACGTAGTAGACCTGCCGACCATCCGGATTGCGTTACTAACTGCAGCGCTACAAAGAATGCTCCAGCAGCACATACACAAGCAAAATAATATCCCATCAATAGTAGATTGGCGAAAGTTCGCATTGTATCACCTGTATACAAACCATAAGCAATGGCAGCAACACCTAATACAATAGCAACCAAGCTAACAATCTTCGCTGTACCAGCAAATGTATATTGCTCGCTGAAATTATAATCGTGATGATGATTGTGAGTTCCCATTTATTTAATTGATGTTAGATTATTTCTTTTGTAATTCTTGAACATACATAACTACTTTCCAACGTTCTTCTGGATTCAATTGAGATGCATGTGATCCCATTGTATTCAAACCGTAGTAAATAGTATGATAAATTTTACCAGCAGTCAAATCTGCCATTAATCCACCTCTTGAAGAGTTTGCCGCAGCTGATCTATTATAAGCTGGAGGATTAGGGAAGTTCTCTAACTGACGAGTACCTCTTGAGTCCGAAACCGAACGGTCTTTAGTAATGGCTCCATCACCTTTACCTTCAGCACCGTGACATACCGCACAGTTTACCAAATATAAGTGTTGACCTTGTGCAAGATTTTCCTCATTTACTTCAAGTGGGTTAGATAATTCTACTCCCGCTCTTGCGTAATCTTCTGGTGTATTTGAATATTCAGCAGCAAATCTTTCAAATCCTTGAGGTAAAGTACCTGCTGGAGGAGTTTGTGCTGTTTGTTTATTACTAAAATTATTATTTGGCTGATCTGGATTGTAAGCTATCGGATCGTACATATTACGCGAAAATTCCCAACCAGTGTTACGCGTAGTACCATCTCCACATGCAGTAGTTACTGCTGCGAAAGCTACAGCCATACATACAGCGCCAAGAAAATTCTTCTTATTCATAACTAACATATTTTCTTTCATTGTATTTAACCTCTACTGCTCCAGCTTCTCTCAATAAACTGTCAACTAAAGCATGATCTGTATTTTCACGAGCATCAACTGCTAAGATAAAACGATCGTCTGTCGCTCTCAAGTCCATCACACGTGGTGCACGTCCTGGGAATAAATGATTGCGGTAGAAAAACGTCGCCACCATACCTAATGCACATAATAAAATCGTCACCTCAAATGTAACCGGTACAAAGTTAGGTAATGGTAAGGTAGGCTTACCACCGATATTCATTGGCCAATCATGAGCCATTGTGTAGTATAATAAGCTAAATCCTAATACGAATCCTAAAGTACCAAAGCAAAATGCTGCAATAGGTAATCTAGATGGTTTCACTCCCAACTTAGCCTCTATACCGTGAATTGGCATAGGGGTATAACAGTCATATATACTGATATTGTTCGCTTGCAATTTCTCAATCCCATGCATCATTTCATCGGGATCCGCAAAACTTCCTACTATATATTTTGTATTGCTCATTGCTATTATTTATTTACTGCTTTACGAATTTCGTTAATTTCCTCGGCTGATACTGAATCGTATTTCTCTAAAGAGTTCGCAAAATGTTGAACTTGCTCTGCAGGGAAAGCTCCTTCTTTAATAAGCTTAGTCTTATGTTGTAAACTCGAACTCTTCAATAATAATTTTACTTCGGCAATAGCTATACCAGGTAAAAAGCGCAAGAATAACAAGAAAAGAGTAAAGAATAAACCTATTGATCCAACAAAGATACCTACGTCAACCCATGTCGGGTAGAACATTGCCCATGACGATGGTAAATAATCACGGTGTAATGATGTAACGATAATTACAAATCGCTCAAACCACATACCGATATTTACGATAATAGACAATACCCATGAGATAGGAATGCTTGTACGAATTTTTTTGAACCAGAATAATTGAGGTGAAATCACGTTACACGTCATCATCGCCCAGTATGCCCAAGCATATGGACCAGCAACACGATTCGCGAATGCATACATTTCATATTCAGAGCCAGAGTACCAAGCAATGAATAACTCTGTCAAATAAGCTACACCTACGATAGATCCTGTCACCATGATGATTTTATTCATCGATTCGATGTGGAACATTGTAATGTAGTGCTCGAAGTTCATCACTTTACGCAAGATCAACAATAATGTTTGTACCATTGCGAAACCTGAGAAGATCGCTCCTGCCACGAAATATGGAGGGAAGATCGTCGTGTGCCATCCTGGAATTACGGATGTCGCAAAGTCCATAGATACGATAGTGTGTACCGAAAGTACTAATGGAGTAGAGATACCTGCCAAAATTAATGACACGATCTCGAAACGCTGCCAAGTCTTAACAGAGCCATTCCATCCGAATGAGAAGATCGAGTACATCTTTTTACGTAAACCTGTAGCGCGGTCACGTACTGAAGCGATATCAGGTAAAAGACCACAGTACCAGAATACTAACGATACCGTGAAATATGTAGAGATCGCGAAGGCATCCCATACAAGTGGCGAGTTAAAGTTCACCCAAAGGGATCCAAATTGATTTGGAAGTGGGAAAATCCAATATGCCAACCACGGACGACCCATGTGAGCCACAACGTAAGTAGCGGCACAGATTACGGCGAAAATCGTCATCGCTTCCGCAGAACGGTTGATGGAGTTACGCCAGTTTTGGCGGAAAATTAATAATACTGCTGAAATTAGTGTTCCGGCGTGACCGATACCTACCCACCATACGAAGTCGGTGATATCCCATGCCCAACCAACTGTTTTGTTTAGCCCCCAAGCACCGATACCCGTCCAAAACGTGTATCCAACGCTTATAACCCATAACATAGCTCCACATGCGGCTACGATAAATCCAATCCACCAAGCTTTGTTGGGTTTATTTTCAACTGGTAATAAGATATCATCCGTAATTTGTGCATACGTGATGTCTTTACCAGTCATTAATGGTTCTCTTAATATTGATTCGTTATGCGATGACATAGTTGTTTTATTTCAAATAAAGAATAAAATTATGCTTCAAATGTGTTTCTAACTTTAGTCATGTAACCGATATTCGGTTGAACATTGATCTCTTCTAACACATAGTAAACACGCTCGTTGCGCAATGCTCTTGACACCTCTGATTCTGGATCATTTGCATCACCGAAGATGATAGCGTTTGCCGAACATGCTGCTTGACATGCCATTTTCACATCTCCGTCAACCAATTTGCGGTTTTCCATTTTTGCTTTCAGTTTACCACCTTGAATACGTTGGATACACATCGAACATTTTTCCATAACACCACGTGAACGTGTTGTTACATCTGGGTTCAATACTAATTGTGTAAACTCATTGTTCAAGTAGTTATCAAAGCGTGAATCATTCCAGTAGTTGAACCAGTTGAAACGACGTACTTTGTATGGACAGTTGTTTGCACAGTAACGAGTACCGAAACATCTGTTGTAAGCCATATGGTTAAGACCTTCTGATGAGTGTACTGTAGCTAATACAGGACATACTGTCTCACAAGGTGCATGCTCACAGTGTTGACACAACATTGGTTGGTGAACTACTGTTACATTCTCGAAATCTTGTACATCAGCAATATCATTCTCTTTGGTGTACTTCGTGCCGTTCTCTTCGATCGTGTAGTAACGGTCAATACGCAACCAGTGCATCTCACGACGACGACGAACCTCGTCACGACCTACAACTGGAATGTTGTTCTCTACGTTACAAGCTACGATACAAGCACCACAACCTGTACAAGCATTCAAGTCGATAGCCATTACCCATTTGTGACCTGGTTGCTCAAATTTGTTCCACAAATCGTAAGTTTTGTGTGTATCAGCGAAACGACCAGATTCTGAGTTAGGATCTTTTTGATATTTAGCGAAGGTAGTCTCACGGATGATGTTACGACCTTCGATAGTATGGTGTGTTTGAGTTTGTGCTAATTCGTAAGTTCCTGAGATTTTTGATACAGAAGCTTTAGCAGCAAATTGTACTGTTCCGTTAACTACTGAAGCTAAAGGGAAAGCATTTTGACCTACATTGTTACCTGCTTTACCTACTGATGTACGACCGTAACCAACAGCTACAGATACTGTACCCATTGCTTGACCTGGTTGCATCAGCACTGGCAATTCGATAGATTTACCGTTTGCCTCAACTTTAACTTTACCGTTCTCGCCAACGCCTAATTGCTCAGCAAATTTAGGGTTGATAGCTGCATAGTTATCCCAAGTAACTTTAGATACTGGATCAGGCAACTCTTGCAAGAAAGCATTGTTTGCATAGCGACCGTCACGTAGTGTAGTAGATTCGTACAATTTCAATTCTACATCACCAGCGATTTTCTTAGCATCTGCCAGGATAGCTGCAGCAACTGAAGCTACATCTACATTAGCTGAGTAAGAGGAACCAACCGTAGTACCTTTGAATATAAAACCTGCTTGTAAAACTTCTTTCCAAGCTTTACCAGAGCCAGCTAGAATATTTGCTTCCCAATTTTGTTTTACGAAATCGTAAACATTTGTTGTATCACCTGCCCATACTAAGAAGCTTTGCTCAGCTTGACGGGTGTTGTAAATTGGGTTGATAGTCGGTTGTACGATTGTGAACAATCCTTCTTTCGCTGATGAATCACCCCAAGATTCTAAATAGTTAGGAACTGGTGCGATACCCTTAACTAATGAAGCTGTTTCATCTGCGCGATCTGCAAATGACAATGTAAATTCTACTTTCTCAATAGCTGCTTTTACATCATCTGCATTGAAGTAGTTGTACATTGGGTTGCTATTCAAGAATAAAGCTACACCAACTTGACCTGCTTTAGCAGCAGTCAAGAATTGTTGGAAGCTAGCGTCTGATCCTTGGAATTGTTTAGAGTAATTATCCAAATCGATAATTGCTCCGTAAGCACCCAATTGTGTGTTTATAGCATTTACTAAAGACTGAATGTTTACATCATTAGCTCCTGCTACCACTACTGCAGAACCTTTAGCCGCTATTAATTCTTTAGCTACTAATTTGATGGCAGTTTGTGCTTTTGCATTTGTAGTACCACCCGCTACAGTTTGACCTGCAATTTCATTGTACAATGAAATCAACACAGCGCCTTCTTCTGAAGGTTTGATAGCGATACGCACATCTGCGTTCGAACCTGTCATGGATAAACCAGACTCGAATTGGATATGGCGTGACATTTTACCATTTTTCAATGATTTGTAGTCACGATTTTTCATATAATCTTGTGAATGCTCCTCACCCGACAACCACGAACCTAAGAAATCCGCAGCTACTGAAACTACCACTTGCGCATTACCGAAGTTGTACGAAGGGATAACAGCCTTGCCAAATGAATTTTTGTTGGCTTCGATAATACCACTATAAGAAACTGCATCAACTTGAATTAACGTTGCCGTTGGGTATTTTGCAGTGAATGTAGCGATAGAAGCTAACGTTGATGGAGAATTAACTGTAGTCGAAACGATAGCGATTTGTTTACCAGCTTGAGCAGCTTTATTCAAAGCAGCAACCACTGTGCTATCCAATTTAGACCACTCTACATCTTTACCATCTAATTGCGGATTTTGCAATTTAGACATGTCGTAAAGATCCAACACCGACGCTACAGTAGCAGCATCTGTACCTTGATTCAAGCCTACACCGTTTGGATTAGGCTCGATGAAGATTGGACGACCCTCACGTGTTTTTACTAAAATACTTTGTCCATTGAATGATGAAGCATAATAGTTAGGAATACCAGGAGTAATCTCTTCTGGCTTTATTACATAAGGAACAGCTTTGTGTACCGGTGTACGGTTACACGCTGCCAAAGTAACAGCTCCCAAACCAAAACCTAAAGCCTTCAAGAAATCACGACGTGGAGTTCTTGTACTTAAGCCTGCTTCGTTTAATACATCTTCTACAGGAATAGGCTCAGCAAACTCACTCTTGCTACTCTCAACGAAAGCAGGAGTTTGATTTAATTCCTCTAAACCTTTCCAATATTTTTTATTGCTATCCATTTAAGCTGTATATAAGATTGCGTTTTCCTAATTAATTATTAATAGTGACACTTACCACACTCTAATCCACCGATCATCGCAGCTGTCATCTTCTCTCCTTTTTTCAATTTCTCGTGTGCTTCGATTAATTGATCGTAGTATTTGTTATCCGTATTCACCTCGGTAGTTCTGTGACAGTCTACACACCATTTCATTGTCAACGGAGAATATTGATATACCTCTTCCATAGACTCGATAGGACCGTGACATGTTTGACATTCTACACCTGCTACACTAACGTGTTGTGAGTGATTGAAATAAGCAAAGTCAGGTAAGTTGTGAATTCTAACCCACTCAATCGGACGAGGATTGTTACCATACTCACGAGTATCTGGATTAAAATCTACCGCACGGTACAATTTCAAGATCTCTGGAGAGATATTGCCATCGTAGTGATCCGCAGCAGTAATTGTATTATGACAGTTCATACATACATTTGCCGAAGGAATAGATGCATTTTTAGATTTGTATGCACCACCGTGACAGTATTGACAATCAATCTGATTCACACCGGCGTGGATCTGGTGAGAGAACTTAATAGGTTGCACTGGCTTATACCCAGTATGCACACCCACGTTCCACATTGTCTGCCATCCTACAACAGCCAACAAACCAACCACCATCAGAGCAGTGAAACCAACCAGCTTCTTGTTTTTCAAGAATTTCTGTGCAAATTTCACTTTATCAGACTCTTGGTAAGCTTCGTTGCGCGCTTTAGCAGCTTCGATTGCAGCAGCATTGTTAGCGATTACTTTCTCTAAAGTCTTAATAACACGACTCAAAATCACAATCACACCAATAGCTAGCAACAAAATCGCAGCAACACCAAGGATCATCAAGTTGTTTGCATCTGAGCTTGCAGCAGCACCACCAGTAGCACCACCTTTGTCACCACCAGCAGCAGCTTTCGCCTCTTCTTCTTTTACATAAGCAATGATTCCTTTGATTTGATCATCAGAAAATTGCGTAAAAGCAGGCATCGCTACTTTGTTCCACTCGTTAAAAATCTGGTTCGCCGTTTCGTCACCAGAAGCGATTAAAGCTTGTGAATTTTTAATCCATTTCACCAACCACTCTTCTGAATGTCTCTCCGACATACCTGCTAATGCAGGACCAGTCATTTTTCTGTCTACCTTGTGACAAGCAGTACAGTTCGCCTTGAATAACGCCGCTCCTTCCTTAGCATCCTGCGCATTTGACGACATCGTAACAGCAAATAACAACATCATACCAAATGATATTGACTTCGCGAATCTTCCCAAAACGGATGAGATATTTCTCATATTTAGCACTTTATACTATTTATTTATGATATAAAAATTACTTTGTGTTCGTGTAAGAAGGGTCCACACCCATCAAACATTGCACAAAAGTATAACTTTATAAGCAATCCCTGACAATTTAATGACTCAAATTATCAATTTAAAATCATTCTAAATAAGATTAATTTGTGCGCATATATTAGGTTTAAAGCCACAAATTTAATTTTAGTTTCGGAATTAATCCGTTAGTTTCAATAAATGGCTCTTGAAACATTTTTTTATTTCATTTGTCATTTATTCTTTATTAAAATAAACATAATTTTATAGCTATGCCACGACAATTTTCAATTATATTCATAGCACTTTTCTTAACTTTACTTTTAGAAGCTTGTCAAAACAACAAAACAGCTGCTTCTAAGACTAAAATCAACGCTACTATGGACAGCAACAAATACAATAAATTAACAAAAGAAGAAGAATATGTAATTGTACACAAAGGCACAGAAATGCCTTTTACAGGTGAATTACTCGATAATAAAGAAAAAGGTACATACCTCTGTAAGCGTTGCGACGCTCCTTTGTACCACTCACAAGATAAGTTCGAATCACACTGCGGATGGCCTAGCTTCGATGATGAAATCCCCGGAGCCGTAAAAAGAGAGACAGATGCTGATGGTAGAAGAATTGAAATATTATGTAACAATTGTGGCGCTCACCTCGGCCATGTATTCGAAGGCGAAGGCTTCACAGCTAAGAACACCAGACACTGCGTAAATTCTATTTCGATGAAATTTGTCGCTGCCAAATAAATTGGTCTACCTCTCAATCAGATCACAGGGTATGACTACCTGTTCAATTTGGGTAGATTTACCATTGATCTGACTCAACAATATCCGCACCACTTCACTGGCTATTTCTTTAATATTTTGAGAAATAGCCGACACAGGTGGCTCTACTAAAGCAAACGCTGTATTTTCATCAAAGGAGACAAGGTTATTAATCGCTATTTGATATTTCTTAATAGCCTTGAGGCCGTCGACCGCTAAATAATTGGTAGCAAACAGAACCGCATCCAACTTATTGTCCGCTATGAAGCTTTGCAACTGTTGCGCAATATCGTCATCCGTCAGCGACGGGTTGATTTTTTTGACCAAGAGATCCATTCCCACCTTATCTATTGCCTTCATATAGCCTTCCAGCCGACCTTTCATCTGAGATTGGGTACTTGTCGTCGTCACAAAACCTATACGCTTTGCTTTCTTTTGTTCGAGCAAATACATCGTTCCTACGTATGCGCCATTCATATTTTCTGACAAGACGGTATGAGTTTCTACATCCGCTAATGGCCTATCAAAAAGCACCACAGGCACCGCCTGCTTGATGAGACTATTTATCACTTCACTTAATCCTTCTGTCGGCGCGATGACGAAGCCATCGATTTGTCTATCCCGAAATAGCTGGATCAGCTCCTTGGCACGTTGCTCATCATTATTCATACTACAATAGATAATATGATATCCATTGTCGTACGCCATCTTCTCAATATGATCCGCAATATTCGCAAAGAATGGATTTGATATATCTTCGACCAATAGACCAATACTTTTAGACTTTCCGGTACGTAAACTTTTGGCTAACTGATTAGGCTTATAATCAACTTTCTTAACATAATCTTGCACCCGTTTGGTTAAGGCATCACTGATTCGCTTTTCTTTGGCTTTGCCATTAAGGATAAAAGAAACCGTAGTAACCGATACTCCAAGATTGTTAGCAATGTCGCTAATAGAAAGTCTTTTTTTCATATTCTATGTTAATAATAGTTAGTCGGTAATAAATTCAATTCTTGTTCAAATCATTCTTGAATCCCTTAATTGTCGATAAGTTAATCAAAAATAAACAAAAAACCGCTTAGGAAGAATTTCAAAGCCACATAAGTCATCCTGCACCATCCTGCACGCACCATACTCGGCATGCTATTATCCACATTCCAAGAGTCAAAAATGACTGATTAGACCTGCCATTAAAGATTACAAAACATGAAAATATACGACAGTTAGTCAACACTATCTGACATAATAGCATCGGCACGCAAATTGATTACATTGTGTAACACTATAATAGAAAGGATTTAATAATGAGTAATTTTAACAACATCAGCATTCAAGACATTAACGATAATAATGGTGATGATTTTTATAATACATTTAGACAGAAATTGATTGACATCGAACAGTTTCCATCTATCTATACGTACAAATTTATTGTACCTGCCGAAGCAAATAAAAAAGAGGATATCGAAAAGATTTTCGAACATCCAAGCACAAAAATATCTGTGAAAGATTCAAAAACAGGAAAATATAATTCGTTGACCGTAGAAACATTTGTGAAGTCGGCCGATGAAGTAATTGATTATTACAAAAAAGTATCCGCTATAGAAAAAGTGATTATGCTTTAATACAAAAAGGCTTTCCAATTGGAAAGCCTTTTTGTATGTTACGATGAAGCAATTAAGCTTCGACTTCTTCTGAAGCAAATTCCTCATAAAGTGACGAATACCCTTCGTAATCATCAATAAATTCTGGAGTAAACGTACGGATATTTTGTTCTTCGACAAATTTCAATACATCAGCATCCAGATTTTCATCTGCTTTCACGACGATATCCGTATAGGTCAAAGCACCTTTGTATACATCTGCATAGCTTCCTGAGCCATACACAGCTGCATCCTCAGCCGACACATCTTCTTGTGCTGCCATGTCTGCGTACTTAGCCGTCAATGTATCTTTACCAAAGTCTGATTCTTCATTGAATAAAGAATACATCACTTTTACATCTTTGAAAGTAGGATCATCATGATATACTTTCTTCAAGTATAATGGAACCATTGCTGTGAACCAGCCGTGACAGTGTACTACATCCGGAGACCAGCCTAATTTCTTAACAGTCTCTAATGCACCTTTACAGAAGAACAACGAACGCTCGTTGTTATCTTCAAAGAATTTTCCACTCTCATCTCTAAACACCTTCTTGCGCTGGAAGTATTCCTCATTATCTAAGAAATAAACCTGCATACGAGCTGTTGGCAACGATGCTACTTTAATGATCAATGGATTATCGTTATTATCCACCACTATATTCATTCCCGACAACCTTATCACCTCGTGTAGACGATTTCTGCGCTCATTAATATTACCAAAACGTGGCATTAGAATACGGATTTCAAATCCTTTTTCCTGCATCGCTTGCGGTAATTGGCGTGTTATTTCAGAAATTTTACTTATTTCAAGGAAAGGCGACATCTCGTGGGTAATAAACAATATTTTCGTTTTTGCCATCTCCAATTTGTTTTTTTTTATTATTTGAACAGTAAAATCGGTGTACAAAGATACAAATAATAAACAAATTTTACAATTCTTTGTAATTTATAGCTTTCAGATTACAAATTTATTATGCATTTTTGCCCCCTATTTTACCCGTACACGAATGAAAGTTATTCACACGCAAAATGAACTTCGTGCCTATCTAGAGGCGCCTCGTGAGCAGCCAAAGAAAATAGCTTTGGTACCCACGATGGGAGCGCTACACGAAGGTCATCTTTCGCTCATACAGCAGGCTCGATTGAAGGCCGATATTGTCATATGCAGCATTTTCGTCAACCCTACTCAATTCAATGATCCGAAAGATCTGGAAAAATATCCTAGGCCAATCGAAAATGACATGCAGCTACTGTCCGATAATGGCTGTGACGTGCTATTTCTTCCTACAGTAGAAGAGATGTATCCTGACACCAACGAACAATGGCATCTTAATCTAGGCCGACTGGATCAGATATGGGAAGGCGAACAACGACCAGGACATTTTCAAGGGGTCACACAGATTGTCTACAAACTATTTACGTTGGTAAATCCGGATATAGCTTGTTTTGGACAGAAAGATCTTCAGCAAGTCATGGTCATACAACGTATGATCGAACTGAAGAACCTAGACATCGAGTTGGTCATTTGTCCCATCATTCGTAGCGAATCTGGACTAGCATTAAGTTCTAGAAACGCTAGACTATCTGCAGAGGGCAAAGAAAAAGCACTCATATTATACAAAACCTTACAAGCTGTCAAATCGGCGTTTGCCGAAGGAACATCACTCTACGTCTGCCAGCAATTGGCCGAACAAATGATAGCCGACACTGAAGGTGTGGAACTAGAATATTTTGCCTTGAGTGAAGTTCGAACGCTAGAAAGAGCCGAATCCACAGAAGAAGGGAAGCAATATGTGGCTCATATTGTCGCTTGGATAGAAGGAGTTAGATTAATAGATAATATGTTTTTGAACGATTAAGAACATATACATTTTTAAATATAAAGCGTAACTTTGTATCATGATGATTGAAGTAATGAAATCCAAAATTCATCGCGCTCGTGTAACGCAAGCTGAGTTGAATTATGTGGGAAGTATTACCATCGACGAAGATTTGATGGATGAAGCAGATATAATTGCAAACGAGAAGGTACAGATTGTAAATAATAATAACGGCGCAAGATTAGAAACTTACGTCATCCCTGGAAAACGAGGTACAGGAACAATTTGTTTGAATGGTGCGGCGGCTAGATTGGTACAGGTAGGTGATATCGTTATCATCATTTCGTACGGTCTGATGGACAGAGAAGAAGCAAGAGCACACAAACCAAAACTTGTTTTTCCAGACGACAACAATAGAATAATAAAATAACACGTATATTGTTTTGTGATTAACCTATTTTCAACATATCGCAGACTCATAGCCACGTTGCTGACGTGCTGGATGAGTATTATTGTGATTAGTGGAATAGTGTTTATGCACAAAGAGGTAACCTCTAAGGGTGAAATTATCACGCATATTCACCCTTATGACTTTACCAAAAAACAAAAACACCATCACAAAAGCGATGCGGAGATTCGCTTTTTGGATGTGGTCTATCAAGGCGTATTTATTGAAAGTGATTTTGTCACTTTCGAGGGCCCCATTGTTTCCGAATTTACTATCCCAATTGATATAGGATACACACGCTCAAATAAGCCTGTACCCCTATTTCACAACTACCTTCGAGGACCACCCTCCCTTGTTTAATGATTTCCTAAATTTTGCTACGCGTCCGCTTGGCGAATTATTTTTTTTAGAACAGACTATAATTTGATGAACTCCATTTAGATGGGCAATATCTCTATATACAGATGTATGTAGACCTATTTCCCAGTTTAATTAATGGTTCATCTTGTACCTACTAATCATTAATCAAGAATAACAATTTATGTTACAACTTATCAAAAGCTGTACGCTAACTGCCCTATTGGTTAGCTTTGCTTTCATACTACATGCACAAAATCTACTCAAAGGAACTATAAAAGATTCGGACGGAAATCCGATCGACAACGCAACTATATCTGTGGACGGAACGAAGGTGGCAATCTCAACGGATTCGGAAGGAAAATTTACCATTCAACTGCCTACCGGAAAATCTAAAATTACTGCACGCGCTGTAGGCTATATGCCTGCAAAGAAAGACTTAACCAATACAGCCTACCAAGAAGGATTAGAAATCATCTTGGACAGTGACAACCGCAATCTTGAAGAAGTAGTCGTATCCGGCACGCTCAAACAGGTATCCAAACTGGATAGCCCAATCCCTGTAGAAGTTTTTACAGCGAAATTTTTCCAAGCTAACCCTGCGCCTACGATTTTTGAGTCGCTGCAAAACATCAATGGAGTACGTCCGCAAATCAACTGTAGCGTATGTAATACGGGAGATATCCACATCAATGGTCTCGAAGGCCCCTACACAATGGTTATGATTGATGGATTGCCCATCGTGTCAGGACTTTCTACAGTCTACGGTTTGAATGGTATTCCACAAGCATTGATCGAACGTGTAGAAATTGTCAAAGGACCCGCTTCTACCCTTTATGGTAGTGAAGCAGTGGGCGGATTGATAAATATTATTACCAAAAGCCCGAATTCCGCACCACGATTAAACATAGAAACTTTTGGAACTTCATGGCAAGAATACAATCTTGACTTGGGTGGAAAATTTGATGTGGGTTCCGCTCAATCATTAGTTGGAGCTAATTATTTCACGTATAGTAACCCCATTGACAAAAATGGCGACAATTTCACGGACGTAACGTTACAAAATAGATTTTCGCTATTCAACAAATGGAATTTTACACGCAAAGACAACAAACTGTTCACTTTGGCAGGTCGATATGTGTACGAGGACCGTTGGGGAGGCGAAATGAACTGGTCCAGAAAGTACCGTGGTGGAGATGAAGTATACGGTGAAAGTATATATACAAAGCGTTGGGAATTGATGGGGGCGTATGATTTACCCACAGCAGAAAACCTAACGTTTACCTTCAGCGTAAATGGTCACGACCAAAATTCTGTATACGGAGATATTCGCTATTTAGCCGATCAAAAAATAGCATTTGGACAGCTGACATGGCGCAAGGAAATTAAAAATCATGATTTACTAACGGGATTAGCTTATCGTTACACCTATTACAATGACAATACACCCGCAACAGTCAATTCCTCACGTACCCATCTTCCCGGATTGTTTATTCAAGACGAAATCACCTTGCATCCGCAGCACAAATTATTGTTGGGAGCACGTTATGATTACAATTCTATTCACGGAAGTATTGTTTCTCCACGTGTGAATTATAAATGGAACTCTTTGGATCGCACACAAGTCCTCCGTGTAGGTATTGGCAATGGATATCGTGTAGCAAATGTGTTTACAGAAGACCACGCCGCACTCACAGGAGCACGCGATGTGACCTTCGAAGAAGATCTAAAACCCGAAACCTCCTGGAATAGTAATGTAAATTACATTAAGAAATTCTATATGGACGGTGGTTCGGTATTTGCTATTGATGCGAGTGCCTTTTACACCTACTTTGACAACAAAATCATTCCAGATTACGAATCCGATGTCAACAAGATAATCTATGAGAACTTAAATGGTCATGCGGTTTCAAAAGGAGTGTCCCTCAACTTGGATTGGGCGCACACCAGCGGACTAAAAGCCATGATCGGCGCTACCGTAATGGATGTATACAGCGTGGAAGATGGCGTCAAAGAATGGCAGATGCTGACAGAAAAAGCTATGGGAACATGGACTATCGGTTACAACCTAAGACGTCTTGGACTGACAATTGACTATACCGGCAATGTAATCGGACCAATGCGTCTTCCCGTACTTGGGCCACAAGATACAAGACCCGATAAATCGAAAGCCTGGAGCATTCAAAATATCCAACTCACCAAAAACTTCAACAATGGATTGGAAATATTCGGGGGAGTAAAAAATCTGTTAAACTGGACACCAACACGTGGCGGTATAGAAATTATTTCGCGAGCACACGATCCGTTTGAGAGAATTGATGACCCTAATTTATTGCCATTTGACCCAAGCTACGTATACGGACCCAATCAGGGTATCCGTGGATTCTTAGGGTTACGCTATAATATTTTGTAAAAGAAAGTTTAAAGAGCGACTATGTTATATGTTCGAAAGCTGATATTATTCATGATATATACCTGTGCAGCTGCTTACGCTTCTGCACAGATCAAACCTGTACACATTGCACACCTGGATAGCCTGATGGCAGAAGACCCGAAGCCTATACTCCTTTTGATTTCGACGGACTGGTGTCAATATTGTGCGATGCAGAAACAACAAATACAGAAAAATAAACAGTTTGCTGAGCATCATCATCAGTTTTACTTCGTGGACTTTAATGCTGAAAGCAGGGATAAAGTTGTATTTCAAGGGAGAGAATACAAATTCATCCCTCGAGGAATCAATTTGGGCACACATGAATTGGCGACCGCGCTCAATGGCAGCGAGCAAATCTCCTATCCTACATGGATTCTTCTCGATGCTGCATATAATCCATTATTCAGACAACCTGGATTATTGCGTCCTTCACAATTGAATGAACTCTTACTTGTCATGAAAAAAAATTTATCAACGAATTAGAAAAAAAATGTAAAACCATGTAGCATTCCGTCAGCTTTTAGCGTTATGCTCTATTATAACTAGTAATTATTTTTTATGAAAAACTTATTTAGCACACTAACTGCTGCTGTATTAATGGCCATTACATTTACTTCATGTAATGATAGTGTTGATGTCGATTACGAACAACAAATTTTACAACAAGAGCGAGCTATAGACTCTATTCTTAGCGCAGAAAAGATCAAAATCGAAGAATATGTCAATCAACATTTTGAAAACGAGGTACAGGATACTGTAAAAATCAGATATACATACTTGGATAAAGGTCCAGTAAATAGAGGTATTTGGTACGAAATCCTTAATCCACCTACAGACAATTCTTACGAATACAAAGCCGTAAATACGCAACAATTGACAGCGCCTACTTTCAAGGCAAAGTATACTGCAAAATTATTAAATGGCACTGTAGTTCAGTCAGACTTACAAGGAACCCAATATTCATTTACCACAGGTAGTAACAATATTTTCAACAACTCCTGGTATTTTGCATTTTTCCCTTATGCAGTAAAATTCAATGGAGTAGATGTGAAAATTAGTGGATTGGGAGGATTGACTAAAGATGGTCTGAAAAAAGGAAGTAAAATCAGATACATTACGCCATCTTTGTGGGCTTTCGGTGGAAACAAAGTGGGTGACATTCCTGCGAATTCACCTCTAGTGTACGAAATTGAAGTTCTAGAAATTCAATAATCGAGCGATAAAAAAGAGATAAAAACATATGATTTTATCTCTTTTTTGTTATTTTAGAGCTATGAATTTTATTAAACAATTATTTTGCCTAACAATCACTATATCTCTTTTTGCAGCTTGTACGAAGGAGAGTAATGTCTTTGATCCTATTGCTCAGTTCGAATCGGAAAAACCTATTATCAAATCCTATGTCAACAGTAATTATCCTGAAATGACACTTAATGATACTACTGGAATATGGTTTGAGATTATTGAGGATGGAATGCCTAATAGCTATGAATATAAAGTAGTCGATACAACGAACATGTATGGACAGACGGTAAAAGCGTTGCGCATGCCAACAATTACCGTTCGTTATACAGGTAAGCTGATTTCGGATAATTCTGTTTTTGATTCCAATACAACTACAGATGGCCTTACCAGCAAATTGAACAATTTGATTGGAGCATGGCAACTGGCATTTATTCCAAAAGATATAGGCGAATATAAATTTGGTGGCCTTACTCCTACCGGTCTACAAATCGGAAGCAAAATCCGAATTGTAACACCTTCATATTATGGTTATGGAGCCAGCCAACAAGGGAAAATCCCCGCCAATTCTCCATTATTCTTCGAGATTGAAGTCGTAAATATTAAATAAAAATATTACAAGATAGATAAAGGGGTACATCTTTCGGATGTACCCCTTTTTTATTTGCCTTTATATTTTGACTTTTCTAAAATAGACTGAGCATCTGTATCTGCCAGCAATTCCTTGAGCGTGATCTCGGGATGTTTATCCATATATTTTCGAACAATCTTCCAGCCAATGTAAATACCAAGTTTTGGCGCCGATTCGTTATTCTCTCCGAGTTCCGGTGTGAAAGGCGCTTCGGTGAAATATTTCTGAATACGCAAATAATCGGTGTGGTACAGTAAATTCTCCTGCAAAAACCAAGTCCACACATCGGCTTCGTAACGTTTAGCCCATGCCAACTGCTCGGGTGTGTAACCAATTTTTATTTCGTACGAGACATCCTCCAACAACATATCCATAGCATAGAGAATCTTACCATTGTAGACCATATGCTGCAGCGTATTTTGAGTTAAATCGGGCAACGGGTAAAGGTCTTCGCGCAACAGTGCTTCAACCACTCTTGGCGTAATATTTTCAGGAGTAAAACGCCTCGAGATATAGAGAGGAATGGATTGTACCAATGCAGGATAAAACTCCGAATCTGCACCAAGGAACATGTCCAGTCCGATGCCGATATAATCTTCGCCTATTGGCGTCTGATAAGCAAAACCACTGACATATGTAATGAATCGTGGAATAGTATAATTTGGAAAATAGTGTTTTACATATTTCATCGCTGTCGCCAATTCTTTTTCGTAGCGATCCATATTTGGATACTTCTTGATGACGGCATTATTCAGGTCAATAAAATCTTTTTGTAGTAAAATCTGACGTAAATATTCATAGACGCGAATGCTATCCGTGGGATCTCAGATTTGAAGCATTTGGCTCATGTAATCCCTATAAAATGCGCCATATTTTTGTTGCCACAGCTTGTTGTAGTGTAGAAGTTCTTCTGGCTTTGTAGCTGCAAGTTCTTTATCAAATCGCTCAATCTTTACGTCGACCGCAATATGATTAACTTTAGGACGATTTATTGTAGTTGTTTCACGACAAGACGCTATAGCAACTGTAAAAAAAAAGAAATACTTTTGTAGTGGTTTTAATTTCATCAGTATCGCGAAGTTATAACCATAAATTTAAAACTAAAATTATAACAATGTTAAATTTTACAAAAACTACAATCACAACATTAGCGTCTCTAGTAATTTTATTATTTGCTTCGAAAGCGAATGCGCAAGATTATTACACGAAATCAAAAAATACGGATTACGCAGAAGAGAAGAATTTTCGTTTAGGTCTATCGGTGAATCCGAATATTGGCTGGTTACGTTATGATGATGATTATGATGCGAGCTCCAAAGTAGGATTTTCTTATGGATTGATAGCTGATTTAGGTTTTTCTAAAAACTATTATTTCTCTACCGGTTTATTGATTACATCTATCAACTCTAAGGTTGATTTTCCGGCAGGAGAACCTAATAGAGAAAAAATCCGTCTTCAATATGCAGAAGTTCCATTGACAATAAAACTAAAATCAGAAGAGAACGAAACTGGTAGATTTTATGGTCAATTTGGTTTCACAGCAGGTATCAAGGTATCGGGCAAAGAGACAATCGACGGCACCAAAAGAGCTATCGACGGAGATAACATTTTCCGCTTGGGCTTGCAATTGGGCGGCGGTAAAGAATGGGCGCTATCCGATAATTTAGGCTTAATGACAGGTATAACTTTCAACAACGGATTCAGCAGAGCCATCAAAGAAGGTAAACCAAAATCATCTTACGTAGCCCTTAATTTGGGTATTTTCTTTTAGTAGAAGCTAAAAAAGAAAATAAAACGAGGTTAATACGAATTCTATCTTTAAATTCGTATTAACCTCGTTTTTTATTTAAAATTCACCTATATGCAGACAGAAAAAATCATTGATAGAATTGTTACTTGGCTGAAAGATTATGCTCAAAATGCAAAAGTAAAAGGCTTTGTAGTAGGTGTATCGGGCGGTGTGGACTCAGGTGTGGTATCTACACTTTGTGCCATGACGGGCATGGAAGTATTGGTGGTGCAGATGCCTATACGTCAAAAGGCGGATCAAATCGATCGTGCTTCAGAACATATTGAATATCTGAAAACCAAATTCACGAATGTAAGAGGACTTAATATAGATTTGACTTCTGCATTTGATGAATTAACAAAGATCTTTGATGCAAATCAACCGGACATTCTTCATAGAGATTTAGCCTTAGCGAATACACGATCGCGATTGCGCATGTTGTCACTTTACTATTATGGGCAAACAAACTCTCTATTGGTCTGCGGTACAGGCAATAAAGTGGAAGACTTTGGTATTGGTTTCTACACTAAATACGGCGACGGAGGTGTCGACCTTTCTCCTATAGCGGATCTCTACAAAACAGAAGTCTACGCATTAGCGAGAGCGCTGGATCTGCCAGAAAGCATCAAAAATGCCATACCGACTGATGGACTATGGGATGCCGAACGGACCGACGAACAGCAGATCGGCGCTACCTATCCAGAACTCGAAAAAATACAAAAAGAATACGGCACCAAAACGGAAAGCGACTATACAGGCAGGGATTTGGAGGTATTCAAAATATTTGATCGCATGCACAAAGCGGCGCAGCACAAAATTCAACCTATACCAGTTTGTGATATTCCGGAGGAGTGGAAATAATTGTAAATTAGATTAAACCTTTTCTATGTCCCACTGTCATATGCTATATAATCTGGCTTAATTATGAAAAATTTAGGTATAATACTCATTGCTGTGGTGCTATTTGGGGTAGCTTCATGCTCATCCAATCGGTTTAATACAACACGCATCCAAAATTTAGATTTCAATCAATATAAAACATACGGATGGTTACCTCCTATCGATTCGTTGTCCAAAGACTATTTCAACAATGATATCGCTAAGCATAATATCATGACTACGGCCAATCAGGAAATAGAACGCCGCGGTCTGCGATATAGCAAGGAAAATCCAGATATATTATTCCGTTATGTGACTATTGTTAACAATAAAAAACGTTTGGTTCACGCTCGTCCATATTATGGTTATGGTGGCCCGTGGGGCTGGTACCAGCCATGGGGTTTTTATGGGTATAATTACCATCCATTCGTAGTCGGTGAACAACGCCTACGATATGGTCATATCATATTAGAAGCTATCGATACCAAAACAAAATCGGTAATTTGGCAAGCTAGAGGAACATCTGAAGTCAATGCCCCCGAGAAAGCCATCAATAACCTACCCAAAATCGTGGAAGGTGTAATGAAAAAATATCCCTTACAAATAAAATAAATCAAAAGCTCCAATCAGTTGGAGCTTTTTTATTGTAGATAGTTTTTCAAAGTCGTCTTGATTATACTTATTCAAGATTTAAAAGCTGGTATTTTTGCTATTGACCAAATTATTTAACAACTTTACCCCTAGCAATCAAGAAAATATCAAAGTACTATGTATAAAATATCTCTAGCATTCATTTTTACCTTAATATCCTTTGCTTCTATAGCCCAACCGCAGCCGACTTTACAGCAAAAACTTCAATCGAATATCCCTATAAACTCTCAATTTCAGACTTTGCTTAATCAGTCGCGCAATCAAGATGCTTATTTCAAGATAATTCGTAAAAGTAATGTAGAAATTATACAACGAAATGTAGCAGATTCTTTATCACGATATACCAAAGAAATCGCTTCACTAAAAAGTTCTACTTCTACCTCTACACAACAGATTCAGTCACTGCAAGACTCTGTACAGACGTTGAGCGCGGACCTAGCTGTTGAGCGTGCCAAAACAGATAGCATTTCATTCTTAGGAATGGATTTTTCCAAGTCTGCCTACCACACATTGGTATGGAGCATCATTACAGTATTAGGCCTCGCGTTTTTTATTGTTTTGATTTCGTTCCGAAAAGCGAAAGTCGATGCTGTAGAACATCAAAAAACTGCCGAAGAATTACAAGGTGAATTACAGACTTTCAAGAAAAAAGCGCTAGAAACTGAACAAAAGCTAAAACGTCAACTCTTGGATGAACAAATGAAAAGAGATTCGTAATAAAAAAGAAAGCCATACTAGATGGCTTTCTTTCTTATAGATACACACCACATCTTATAATGAGATAGATGGCCTTATATATACGTGAAAGGTTACCTAAACCTGACTCTTATCTATATTTTTAATCATCTGTGCTGCATACTTACCCATCAATTCAAAAACAGTCGACATTGTTGCGATGCGGTAGTAAAAAACAGCATAACAATTGCTGCTTTATAGACTAGGTTTAACGGGCAAAATACGTCCTTGCTCATCAAAAATAAGCGGATCTATACACACTTCGCGATGAAAGCCTGCCGCATCTCCAATATGTATGCCATTAGGAATACTAAAACGATGGTATACTATATGCCATTCATCTTTTCCGGGTACTTGGATTACTGAATTGTGCCCAGTACCATAAATTCCACGAGTGGGATCTTTCTCTAAAATCTTATTATTCTCCGGTACCATAATTGGACCATTGGGCGAATCCGCATAACCATATCGTACACTATAATTTTGGCTTCGTGTGTCATCTTCAGACCAAAAGAAATAATATCGTCCTGCTCTAGAAATTACAAAAGCACCTTCTCGGAAGGAACCATCTGGGGTAATGATTTTCAGCGTATTTTTCTTGATATTCATCATATCCTTTTCCAATTCGGCTACCGCCAAATATCCATTACCCCAATACAAATAACTCTTACCTGATTTGGGATCATTAAATACCGCTGGGTCTATTTCTTGTCCACCCTTTACACCCTCAGGTTTGAAATCTATCAATGCTTTTCCGGAATCGTTGAAAGGTCCTGTTGGCTCATCGGAAACTGCAACACCTATCTTCTGTGCTGCAGTGAAATAATAAAAATATTTATAGTTCTTTCCTATTTTCTTCTCTGTAATAGTCGGAGCCCAAGCATTTCTATTTCCCCAGGACACGTCTTTTTTCAAGTCTAAGATAACCCCTTCATCCCTCCAATCTTTTAGATTGTCGGAAGAAAAAGTCTTGAAATAATAACCGCCCCACCCATCAAAACCGTCACTCGTTGGGTATAAGTAATACTTTTTATGCTTATGCGAATAGATAATATCAGGATCTGCATAATAACCTTCTAAAACGGGATTTTTAGCTGGCGGAATTTCAATGCCCGCTGGCTTTCCCCATTTATTCGTTAGGGCAATCAATTCGGATCTTGAGATTGGTATAACAGAACCATGTCTGGGATGAAAATCCATGGACATCTTTTGGTCTATTAATTGAAACCTATCTAAATCGACACTTTCACAAAAATCATAGCGACCTTTGGTGTAGACATCGTACATGAGGATGTATTTGTCCGAATGATTTAATTTAAAAATACTGGACCCTTCTACCGCATCATTTGTTTGTTGTTTATATCCCGGTTGTTCAATCCATTTTCCAGAAGTTAAAGAATCTGTAATAGCTAGGCGAAGACCATTTCCGTGACCTTCGGTTTTATAGAGAAGATAGAATAAACCATTTTTATTAATGATATCGCCATCGATGCACGATCTTTTGTTTTTGGGAATAAACAGAGGTTTTGGTTCAGTTTCCAAATCCGTAAAATCAGCGTTGGCATACGAATAATAAATAATATCCGGTCCATCACCGTGCTGCATAGACCAGTAAATCATATATTTTCCTACAGCCTCATCATAGATCGTCTGTGGCGCCCACACGCGTTTAAGATCTTCATGCCCCGTAAACCGCTTTTGAATATGGATATTAGAATGTGTCCAATTAATCAAATCATTGGACTTCAACAGCACCATAGCGCGATTGGAATCCCAACCTTTACTCGAAGTCATGTCCGTGACTACCATATAAAAAGTCTTGCTATCGTGACCACGCAATACATGTGGATCACGAACTCCTCCCGTCAAACTGATGACAGAAGAATTTAAGATAGGTTGATTGTTATTTAATGTTTTGAAATTGTATCCATCGGTGCTCACTGCATAGCATACGGCCTCATCCGCTACGGCATTTCCTTTGAAATACGTGAACAAATAGCCTATATAATCTTTTTCGGCAGGTCCAGATTTATATTCTTGCGCCATGGTATAAATTCCTATCCACTGGAAGATAAAAAGGAATGCTAGAGCAATTTTTTGTTGTTTTAGGTTGATTCTATCCTTCATAATACGTTAGTTTTGAACTTGTATTTTATTATTGTATCCCTTCTGAAGTCATCACAATTCGTTTAATGGTACCATCCTCATTATACTCTAGCCGGTCAATGCATACTGAACGGCTATAACTTCCACCATCGGTTTGTATACCACCATTATGATATAGAAAATACCATTCACCCTTATATTCCACAATAGATTGATGGTTTGTATTACTATTTCCTGCAATTTCATTCAAGATCCCCTTATATTCATAAGGGCCTTCAATAATATCCGCCATAGCGTAGGCTATCTTTTCAGGAAATTCGGTGGCATAGGTTAAATAATATTTGCCTTGGTATTTATGTACCCAAGGTGCTTCAGTGAATGAAAATCCCTCAAAATTAATTTGTTTGACATCACCATCAATCTCAATCATATTATCTTTCAATTTGGCATAATAACACTCTCTATTTCCCCAAAATATCCAAGGTGTACCATCATCATCGATAAAAATTGCGGGATCAATACATGCCCATGAATGCGTAGATGCAAAACAATCTTCGTTGGTCAACAAGGGTTTTCCCAAAGCATCCTTAAAAGGACCTTCAGGCCTATCAGCGACAGCCACACCTATTCCCGTCCAATTCGTACTGATATACCAATAGTATTCTGCTACATGTCCCGCAAATGCAGACTTACTAGTCGCCCACTCAAAGTCCACAACTTTCAGTGGAACAGGATATTCAGTCCAAGTTTTCATATCCGTAGTCGAATATACCAACCAATCCCGCATTACGTAATCACGCTGACCACCTTCAAAATCATGTCCTGTATACATCCACAAGGTATCATTTATAACCAACGCAGCTGGATCAGAAGTATAATGATGTGTAATAATGGGATTTCCTTTGGATTGAAAAACATACCGATCATTTTTTTTCGTCGGCTGAACCAACTCAGGCATCACACCTCCCCATTTGCGGTCCAAATTCCTAGCTTCTTCTTTCGTAATGGAAATTATACTTCCGTGACGCGGATCAAAATTCTTCGTAAATGACTCAGGTTTCTGGGTAAAAGAGGATAAATCTTTACTTCTTTGAAACTCATAGCGACCTTCTGCGTATACGTCATACATCAGAATATATTCGTCCGAATTATTTAGTGTAAATATACTAGAACCCTCTACTACGGTAGATGTATCTGCATAACTGTCTACATATCCTTCATTTTCTTTCCAAGGTCCCCACAATGAGGCTGAAGTAGCCACTTTGATTCCATTTTTGAATTCTTTGCCAGCTGCATCCTTGGTGTTTCCTTTGTAGAAGAAGTGATAAACACCTTTATCAAAAATTATATCTCCATCTATACCTCCATATTTAGGACTGAATAACAATTTAGGCTCCGATTCAAAACCTGTAAAATCCTTATTCGCATATGCGGCATAAAAATCTAACTTATCATTATGATGATAACGAACAGTGAAATACACCAGATATTTACCCTTCTTGGTATCATAAAATGTTTGAGGTGCCCACACCCATTTTACATTTTTAAACTTTTTAGGATATGATTTTTCAAGATTGATGACCTGATGTTTCCAATCCACCAAATTGTCCGAATACATCATCACAATACCCGGATTATTATCCCATCCATCCTTAAAAGTTTTCATATCCGTCGCAACCAAATAAAACCCTTTATCTTCACCGCGTAATAAGTGAGGGTCGCGAATACCTCCTGTACTCGAAATGGTATCGGAAGAAATCACTGCAAGATTGTTATTTAATGCTTTCCATTTAAGACCAACCGAACTCGTCGCAAACCGCAAATGCTCGCGCTTCATCGGATCGCTCTTCCCTTCAAAATAAGCAAAGAGATAGCCTTCGAATTGAGTTTTAACTGGCTCTTGTTGCGCAAAAACGCTATTGGCAAAGACAATTATAAAAGGAAGAAAAATTCTTTTCAAATTCATCATGGGTAGTTTGTATGGTAGGAGTTAATCTATTTTATTTGTTAAAAGCCTAACTTCCTTAATTTTGGGAACAGATTGATTCGGCAAGGCCTGCAGTTTTACCTTGATATTTTCATTTATATCCTCCAGCAAATAGTATCTACCATCAGCATTTACTTGGGTAGGGGTTATTACAGTTCCATTGATAAGCACATTGAAATTTTGCGAATTACCTTCTAAATCAGCTATCCAAAGTAGTTTTGCACGCTTATTTTTGTTCGCTAATTCATAAGAAAACCATCCCGTTGCATTCCGCCATTGTACACCATTATCCGATCCCGTATTGGATAGTTCATATTGAATAGCATGATCGGACTCTGATTGTTGTTGGCCGCAGTGTACTTGATCAACTGTGATGGCATTGAGTTTTCTTTGGTAATCATCATGTTCGTATTTTACCAGTCGTTCTGCCAATTCTGATGAGGAATTCACCTTTGGCCAATAGATGATATAACGACTATCATGTAACTTGTAAAAGGGCATCAACTCCATTTCTGTAGCTTCAGTTCTTACCTGAAGGTTTTTTAATCTAAAGCGCAAATCTTGAGGAGAAATCATTTCCACCTGCTCTGCTAAGTTTGCATTTGACACCACCAAATGGGGAATTTCAGTTAAAGAAACTTGATCTCCTTTAGCAATATGTCCTCCTCTGCTATCGTCTGCCAAAAGTCCCAACATCTGTGCAGTATCAGTCTTAGCCGCTAAAACCAATGGCCCGTATCGAAAAGCATAATATTCCGAATGATCGGGCAATTGTTCCACGTTCACTTCCATAGCGAATGATAACTCCACTTTATCTCCGTTTTTCCATTTACGATCAATAGTTAAATAGCCATTTGCATCCTTAAAAGCTTGAATAGACTTGCCATTAACATGTACCGAAATATCTTTTTTCACCCAGTTTGGATAACGTATTTTTAAGGCTAATGGAATAGTTTTTTTTGTTTTAAATGAAAAAACAGATTTTCCTTCTGTAGGAAACAATGATTGTTGCGTTATCTGTACGCCCTTATCTTTCCAATTCAATTCCGAGGAAATAAATAAATTTACAAACAGTTCATTGCCACGATGGGCGTAAATAAATTCGCTGTATTTGGAGTGGTTTTCTATCCCTGAACCTACACAACACCAAAAACTGGTTTGCGGCTGTGAGTACACCCGATAATGCGAAGGACGCATCGATGTAAAATACACTAACCCTCCGTGTTCTGGATGCTGTGACGACAGAATATGATTGTACAAAGCGCGTTCATAATAATCTGCAAACTTACTATCTCCATCCGACTGAAAGAATTGTGTACTCAACCGCATCATATTGTAAGTATTACAAGTCTCCGGACCTTCAATATTGGTAATCATATTCGAAAAGTCGGTCGATGGATGAAAGTGCTCACTTGCACTATTACCTCCGATTGCCACAGAACGTTTGGTAACAACAGTTTCCCAAAAGAATCGAGCTGCTTCATCCCAGTCTTTTCTTCCTTCCAAGTCGGCAATCCTTTTGGCACCTATTATCTTGGGGATTTGCGTATTAGCGTGCTTTCCTGTTAGCTCATCCTTTTGTGCTATTAATGGATTTAAAATATATTGATGGGTAAATTTCTCTGCTAATTGCAGGTATTTATTATCTCCAGAAATAACAGCTGCTTCGGCAAAAACCTCATTCAGCCCTCCATGCTCACTACGCAGCATATCTTGGATTTGCGCTTCGCTTAATCCACTCACCAACTCGACTGCCCAATCAGTCAACTTGATAAGCATCTGCTGGGCATCTTCGCGACCAGCAAAATAATAGGCATCCCGTAGTCCTGCGTAGATTTTATGAATATTGTAAAGAGGTACCCATCGGTTGTTTAAGTCAAAACTTCCAGCTTTTATTTTGCCTTGCTTGATTTCATCCCACAACTGCTTACTGCCCGGTACTCCACCAACATAACCTGTTGCTAAATTATCTTGGCACTCTTTCAATTCTTGCAAAACATAATCCAAACGCTTATAAATCATGGGATCACCTGTAGATGCATACATCAGCGCCAATGCTGAGACGTAATGTCCACCGATATGCCCATCAAGTCCTGAATTTTCCCAATTCGTGTAATTAGGCTTCTTAGGATTTAATCCTGCCTCCTTAAGATAAGGCGCTAATAATCGATCTGCATCTAAAGCCAGTAGATAAGCCTTATTTAAGTCTTGTGCATGCAGAAAAGTCTCATCTTTCAACCTGACATCAGCTAATTGAAATAGAGAGATAGACTGTTTCTTTTCTTGAGCGATCAAAGACGAAAAACTAAACGCTAAAAATGTAACAATGACTAATTTTCTACAGGCAAACTTTCTCATGGCTTTATAATTTTAGTTTAATTAAATTCACGGACTGACTCGAGGCAGTGTATACTAATTTCTTTCCTTTATAATTCACTTCTGATTCAATGGGCGTAACAGAGGGCGCCTTTCCAACCTCATTATATGCTAAAGGATCATCATGGCGTAAAACCGATACTGTTGCTTTTCCTTGTGCTTTTTTAATACCTCTGAGGTCAATAGCTAACTCCTTAGCAGAATCACCAATATTGACAATTTTCAGAATCAGTTCATTGCTTTGCTTATCTACTACAGCGGACCCGTATATTTTATTTTCTCCCGTCAATGTGGCACCATTGCTGTGCAAAGGCACTACATCTGTTCCCTTATTGGTGCTAAATATCTTCTGCACATGATAACTAGGGGTAACATATACATTCAAATTATCTACCCAAATCAAATCCGGAGTCCATTGCCAACCGTCGATATGTGCAAATAAAGGGGCATATGAAGCCAATTGTACCACATCGGCATTACGTTCCACACCTGTTAAGAAAGCGGCTTCAGATAGAGCAGCTTCCCAATTGTTGCGATATTCAGGCTTTTTATTGTTTTTACTGTGTGAGGCATATTCTCCAGCAAAGATTTTCGCTCCCTGGCGGTCGTAATTGTCATAACGCTTCGCATTGGATAAGAACCAATCTGGATCTCTGTAAAAGTGCTCGTCTATGATATCTATCTTCATTGCTCGAAGCTCTTTATCCAAATACTGAAAGCGCTCACCTTCTGGATCTGTTCCCGAACTCGCTATAATCTCAATTTCAGGGTGATATTTTTTTAGAGCCTCTTGAAATACTTTTAGCCGTTCTACATATTGTGGTCCCCAGTTTTCGTTACCCACACCCAGCATCTTCAGATTGAAAGGCGCCGAATGTCCCATATCTGCACGTAATTTTCCCCATTTGGTACTCACTGCACCATTTGCAAACTCGATAAGATCTAATGCGTCTTGCACATATTCATCCAACTGATCTAACGGCACCACCTCTGCGGAATTGAACTGACAAGCCATTCCACAATTTAATATTGGCAACGGTTCAGCGCCTAAATCTTCTGCTAATTGGAAATATTCAAAAAATCCTAAACCAAAAGTTTGGAAATAATCTGGAGTCAAACGATGTGCAAACTCCGTATTCCAGCGGTTCACAATAAGTTGTCTGTTTTCAATCGGTCCTACTGTTTTTTTCCATTGAAAGCGTTGCGAAAGATCAAAACCTTCCACAATACATCCTCCCGGAAAACGAATAAAACCAGGTTTCAGATCGGCCAATGTCTGCACCATATCCGCACGCAATCCATTTTTACGCCCCTGCCAAGTATCTGTAGGGAATAATGAAATCATATCAAGATCAATAGTTCCTTCTCCTTCAAACCAGATTTGCAGATTTGCCTTTTGATCTGTTTTGTTGGACGTGAAACTTACTTCTTGGTATCGCCACTGTTTATTCTCTTGCGTGGTTTTAAGTTCTGTTTTACCAATCACCGTTCCCGCACTATCCACCAATTCTACGCGCAATGTAATACCGGGCTTTTGCTGCCGATACCATACAGAGAATTCATACGTATTACCCTGCTTTACCCCCATTCCACGAAAACCTTCATTACGCAATCCTATGGCTGTATTAGTCTTTTTATCCACACGTAAATACCGAGGATTGCCTGCATTGCTCATCTGTCTGTTCAGAATGAGATAATTTCCCTCCTTCACAGGGCCTAGATTTTTCCAACCCATCATAGGTCTAAAAAATTCAAAAGATCTGTTTTTGACGAGTTCTGCATAGATACCGCCATCGGCTCCCATGTTGATATCTTCGAAAAATACCCCCCACATATTGGGATTTACTTTGGCAAGAGAAGTGTTTACATCCACCACTAAGGAGTGTTGCTGTGCAAAGCCAAATTGCACGCTTTGCAGCGCTACCGCAGCGATAATTATATATTGTTTAAGATTCATTGCGTCTACTATTAAATTACCTTAATTATCCTGTCAGCAGTATCTAACTGATGGTCGATATTCTTGCTGATAGAGATTGCGAGAAATAGAATACCAAGCAGGGCACTTGGCCGAAGTGCTGTGCCAAAGAATTTGTTTTTCATAATAGGTGCTTTTAATTTTAGAATAAAGCTATTGTATCACGATTACAAAACCACCGTTTGTTGCGTAGGAACAATGATCTCGTGGATATATTCTTTTCCCTTACCAAATAATCGCATTCAGCATCTGTTTCCGCTGAATATTCGTTATACTCCCCCTTGATCCGGAAGATTTCTTAAAGCCTTTTTATTCGCATTGCCTCAGCGCAATACATGCTCATCGGCTGTATAACATGATTGATTATGACCTTTGAACAGCATAATCATAAAGAGAAATTATTCTATTAGCAGACGTCTTTTTGAAGACAAATCCTGTCCTAAAGTTTCCCTGCAGGTATCTTATACTTTATTTCCACTTTCTCGTTCGTCAAGACAGAACGTTCTATATTCTTACCTGACTATAGATTTGAATAGGTTGATTATTCCCTAATTAAGAGTAATGGAAAATAAAAGAACGACGCTAATAGAATATCTCATAATCAAATTCGTGTTACTATTTTCTTACTGAAAATCTATATTCTGTCTTTGTACTGTACTTTTCGCCCGGGCGTAAAGTTGTGGATGCAAAATTCTCATGATTTGGCGCATCAGGAAAGTGCTGCGTTTCCAAACATAATGCAGCACGATAAGGATAGGCTTTCCCACCTTTTCCTTTTGGATCAGCATCTTTCATGAAATTGCCACTGTAGAACTGAAGACCCGGCTCTGTTGTAAAAATTTTCATCTCAATACCGGTTTTGGGAGCATATAAGCTCGCAACTTCAGCAAAACCCTCTTTCTTATTCAATTCAAAATTGTGGTCATAACCTAATCCATAAGTAAGCTGAGTAGATTTTTTGTCAATATCCGCACCAATAAGTTTAGGCTTGGTGAAATCAAAAGGAGTTCCGGCTACAGCTAGACTTTTTCCTGTTGGAATCAATTTACTGTCTACCTCTGTTAGCTTATCTGCATCGATCCAAAGCTCGTGATCCAAAATCGTTGTATCCCCTTCGCCATTTAAATTAAAGTAGCCGTGGCTCGTAAGATTCAATACAGTCTCCTTATCGGTTTGGCCACTGTATTCTATTTCCAAGCCTCCATCTTTATTTACCTTGTAGGTCACTTGCATAGTGACATTACCTGGATATCCAGCTTCACCATCCGCAGAGACATATTCCAACGTAATGGCATCCTGAGATACAGTTTTCACGTCCCAAACTTTGTTGTAAACGCCATTTGTACCACCATGAAGAGAATTTTCTCCATCATTTTTCTCCAATTGGTAAGTTGTACCATTCAAAGTGAATGTGGCTTTACCGATTCTATTGCCATAACGGCCTACCACAGCACCGTAAAAATTGTTTGTGTTTTTGATAAATTCATCTGCCGTATCATATCCCAACATGACATCTACATCTTGCCCGTTTTTATCATCCACAACCAATGACACGATTCTTGCCCCAAAATTGGTGATGCCAACTTGTACTTTTTCATTACCAATTTTGTACAGTAACACATCTTTATTATCAACAGTAGCATGAAACACAGTGCTATCTGCATCAGTTGCGTCTGTGGAAGATTGATTGTTTTTTGCATTTTGACAAGCACTTGCCAAAAGGATTCCTGCAAAAAGGAGACTTAAATATTTTGCTTTCATAATTTTTAGTTTTATTGAAATTACCAAAATTTAACGTACAGTGCACCTACTAAAAGTAAAGTAATCACAATCATCACCATTACAGAAGGCTCTACTTTGAACATTTTTGAATCCAATTCTAGGCCTTTAGGATTTTCTTTCGGACCAAATAAACTTACGGCAATCATGAGAATCATGGTAAACATAAAAGCCAGACCCATACATATTTGGAAAGGAATCTCATATTCCCCTGCGGAATTTATGTAGGCTGTGTACAAGAATGTTTCCGGACCAAACCACGTTGGAGCGTAATTATTGAATACTATCGAAAGTACAAATCCTGTGATCAATCCTACGATAGCGGCAGAACCTGTAGTTCTCTTCCAGAACATCCCCAACAAGAACATGGCAAACACTCCAGGAGAAATAAAGCCTGTATACTTTTGGATAAATGTAAAACCACCTGCACCACCAATTCCTAACAGGTCGTCCCATGTAAAAAATACCGAAACTAGAATGGAAATAATAATAGTGACTTTACCTACATTAATGAGTTTGCGTTCTGAGGCGCCTTTATCAATGTATTTATTGTAAATATCCATCGTAAAGATGGTCGCAATACTGTTCGCTTTACCAGCTAAAGATGCTACAATAGCTGCCGTCAAAGCTGCCAAAGAAAGACCCTTCATACCATTAGGCAAGAATCCTAAAATAGCAGAGTATGCATTATCTGGGTTGAAATTGCCGCCCGGTGCCATCTCATTTTGTAATGCCCCGTTTTTATAGAGTACGTAAGCTGCAATACCCGGCAACATCACGATCACAGGCATTAATAATTTTAAAAAACCAGCGAATAATATACCTGTACGTGCTGTCTTCAAATCCGCTCCCAAAGCGCGCTGAGTGATGTATTGATTACAACCCCAATAATTCAAATTCACAATCCAAATACCCGCCAAATACATTCCAATACCAGGAAGCATTAAGTATTTATTTACCTCCTCTTGCGTACTATCAGCCGTTGGTTTATCTACGATAAGGTTAAAATGCTTAGGCGAATCAACCATCAATTGTTTGAAACCGGCCATTACATCTTTTCCTAATCCAAAATGTTCTGAGACTAATGTCAAAGCGATATAAGTTGTAGCTAGACCTCCGACAATCAACACGACGACCTGAATTACATCGGTATAACCGATAACTTTCATACCACCCAAGGTAATTACAATAGCAAATACGGCTAAGGCAATCATAATAATATGGAAGTACTCACCACCACCTAAATTACTGATAGCTAGCGCACCTAAATAAAGAATAGATGTTAAATTCACAAACACATACAAGAACAACCAAAATATCGCCATGATAAGGCTGGTTGTTTCATTGTAGCGTTGCTTCAAGAACTGGGGCATGGTGAATATCTTATTTTTGAGATAAACAGGTATGAACCATACAGCCACAATAATCAATGCAATAGCAGCAATCCACTCATAAGCAGCAACGGCAATACCCACTGTAAAACCATTACCACTCATACCAATAAATTGTTCAGCTGAAATATTAGACGCAATTAGACTGGCACCGATAGCCCACCAGGTTAATGATCCTTCAGCCAAAAAATAATCTTTACTACTTGCAGAATCTCTTTTTTGCTTGCTATACACATAGAATCCATAGCCAGCGACCACGACAAAATAAATGAGGAAAATGACGTAGTCAATAGTTGCAAACTTTTCCATATATTAAATGAAGACAGGTTAGTTTTGAAGTTTATAATACAGTTCACTGTTTCTCAACTCTTTTTCGAATTGATTTAATTTGGTTGATTTATCAATTACAATCAGCTCCAATTTAGCGATTCTCGCAAAATCTTCCATATACTCCGTTGTAAGATTTTGGCTATAAACTGTATGATGTGCACCTCCAGCGTATATCCATGCTGTACAGCCTGTTTTCATGTCCGGTTCAGGCTTCCACAATACACGAGCGACTGGTAATTTTGGTAATTCATTGGTCACCTCAACACCTTGCACGGTATTTACCACCAAACGGAATCTATCGCCCATATCTACGAGTGAAGCGTTGAAAGCTGGACCTCCTTTTGAATCAAATACCAGACGCGCAGGATCCGCTTTGCCACCAATTCCCAATGGGTGAACTTCCAATTTTGGTTTGCTAGCTGCCAAAGAAGCATCCACCTCCAACATGTGCGAACCCAATACCATTGCATTAGCAGGGTCAAAATGGTAAGTAT
The DNA here is from genome assembly GCF_004342685.1 of Sphingobacterium alimentarium. Lineage (GTDB taxonomy): Bacteria > Bacteroidota > Bacteroidia > Sphingobacteriales > Sphingobacteriaceae > Sphingobacterium > Sphingobacterium alimentarium. Next base: position 54,345 of record NZ_SMBZ01000006.1, on the reverse strand, counting down.
AATCTTCCATAAAGGCATTAGCCCCATCATATCCTGTTGCCATTACTTTGCAAGCACGCACCATAGCTGGCGTTTTCCAATCCCCTTCTCCTGCAAAAGCATATCCTTCGGCCATTAAACGCTGTACAGCTAAACCCGGCAGTTGAGGTAGTCCGTACAAATCCTCAAATGTATCTGTAAAACCTTTATAATTTCCTTTTTCTAAAAATGAACGAAGACCCAGCTCAATCTTAGCCGCATCGTATACATTTGTACGGAATTTTCCTCCTTCCAATACATCTTCGGACAGGATATATTGCTCTTCATATTCTTTTAATAATGCTTTTACAGCATCCTCAGACACTTGATCTATTTCTTTTACCAAGTCCCCAATCCCATGTGTATTAACTGAAAATCCAAATTTTACTTCGGCCTCTACTTTGTCACCCTCAGTCACAGCCACATAGCGCATATTATCACCAAAACGCACAAATTTTGCACCTTGCCAATCCGCCCATGCTGCGGCGGCACGACACCACACATTAATACGCTCAGCCACTTCCGGATCTTGCCAGTGACCTGTTACAACTTTACGTGGCAGACGCATTCTTGACACGATGAAGCCAAACTCACGGTCCCCATGTGCACTTTGATTAAGATTCATAAAATCCATATCAATAGTATCCCATGGAATATCACGATTGTATTGCGTATGCAAATGCAATAAAGGTTTATTCAATATTTGTAAACCGCGGATCCACATTTTCGCTGGGGAAAATGTGTGCATCCAGGTAATCAAACCAATACAATTTTCAGTATGATTGGCCTCTAGAATCGTTTTATATATTTCTTCCGTATTTCTAACAATTGGTTTAAAGACCACACGAACAGGTATGCCCTCATGTTGGTCAAAATATGCCGCGATTTCTTTGGAATGATCTGCCGCTTGACGTAACGTTTCTTCCCCGTAAAGGTCTTGGCTTCCTGTGATAAACCAAACCTCTAATGTATTTAATGATATCATGTTTAATTTAGGTTTTTTGATATAATTTATTGTTGTCCATAGTAAGCATTGTTGCCATGCTTACGTTCATAATGTTTCTTAATTAATGAGGCTTTCAAGCGCTCAATTTGTGGATTTATTCCTTCTGAAAGGAATGCTAGTTCCGCAACATATTCTAAAACGGCGGCATTATATACAGCCTGTTTTCCATCTTTTCCCCAAGTGAAAGGCGCGTGATTGCCAACCAAAATCATCTGAACTTCCTCATGATTTAATCCTGCCTCTCTGAAGTGATTGATTATTTGATAACCTGTCTGATATTCATAATTTCCAGCTATCATATCATCTGACATCGCAGGGGCACAGGGAATATCTGTGGTCAAATGATCCGCATGGGTGGTCCCGTAAATTGGGATGCTGCGATTCGCTTGTGCCCAAGCTGTACCATATACCGAATGGGTATGTACTATAGAGCACCTAATTCAGGCCATTCTTTATACAATACGGCATGCGTTTTGGTGTCCGAAGATGGACGAAGTGTACCTTCAACCACCTGAGCATCCAAATCCACAATCACTATATCATCCGCTTTTAATAGTTCATAAGGAACGCCACTAGGTTTAATCGCGAACACTCCTTTCTGCTGATCAAACACACTAACATTTCCAAAAGTAAACTTCACCAAACCTAACTTGGTCAAGTTCATATTCGCTTCGTAAGCTTCTTCTTTTATATTATTGTACATCGTATAGATTATTTTCTAAAACCTCACCTGCCTCCAAATACCGTTCATATCTTTTTTGATAGATAGGCACGACATCTTCATTGGGATAGTAGGTTTGTTCAAATCCTTGCCCCATATTTTTCATGGCTTCTTCCACATTGGTATATACCTCTGCTGCAACGGCAGCAAACATCGCCGCCCCTAACGCACAAGTTTGATCCGATTTGTGAACTTTAATAGGCATATTCAATGTATCGGCCATCATCTGCATGATGAAATGTGATTTTTTAGGAATACCCCCCATAGCGATAATGCCTTTCACGGGAATTCCCTGGTTTACAAAACACTCCACAATCTTTCTAGCTCCGAAACAAGTGGATTCGACGATAGCGCGATAAAGCAACACCGTATCCGTCCCCAGATTTAAATCCAATAAGGAAGCTTTAAGATTTTGATTGGCGAATGGGGTGCGTCGACCGTTTAGCCAGTCCACCGATAGGGTATGTTTTACGTCTGGTAGAATAGCACTGGCCTTTTCATTCAGTTTAGAAAGAAGAGTCGATTCGATCTCTTGAAGTTTTGACTCTTCCATTTCATAGATATTTTGTAGGGGCCACATTAGAATATTTTTGAACCAAGCATATGCATCGCCAAAGGCAGATTGTCCAGCTTCCAAGCCAACCATATTGGGGATGACAGAACCATTTACCTGTCCACAAATACCTTTTAAGGTGTAATCCAATTTATCAGGAGCGACTAAAATATCACAAGTGGAAGTTCCTATTATTTTACTTAGATAGTAAGGTTCAATCTCCCCTCCGACTGCACCCATGTGACAGTCAAACGCACCTACACCCACTACCACACTTGTACTTAGACCTAATTTCGCAGCCCACTCCGGAGACAATGTCCCCACAGCTTGATCAGAAGTGTAGGTTAATGTCCCTAGACGCTGTACTTGGTCTTTTAACAACGGATCTAATGCAGAGAAGAACTCATTTGGTGGATATCCGTTAAATTCTTCTGCCCATAATCCTTTGTGACCTGCAGCACAAACTCCTCTTTTCAACAATGTCACATCGTTCCCTCCTGTCAGTGCAAACGGAATCCAGTCACAATGCTCTACCCATGTATAAGCTGCACGCTGTACTTTCTCATCAGCTCGTAGAACGTGTAACATCTTTGCCCAAAACCACTCCGATGAATAAACGCCTCCCACATACTTTAAATAATCAATTTTATATTTTTTTGCATGCTGATTGATTTCGCTAGCTTCTTTAATGGAGGTGTGGTCTTTCCACAATACAAACATGGCGTTTGGATTCTCCGCAAACTCTTCCGTCAATGCCAGCGGTGTCCCTTGACGATTCACTGCAACGGGAGTGGAACCAGTAGTGTCCACCGAAATTCCAACCACTTTATGGGCTATTTCTGCAGAAACATCGGATAAGCAGCCCTTTATTACTTCTTCGATTGATTCCAAAAAATCTAAAGGATGTTGTCTGAATTGATTAATAGCAGGATTACAATATAATCCCATTTTCCATCGCGGGTAATAACTTACACGTGATGCTAGCTCCTGACCATTCGTCGCATCTACCAAAATTGCACGTACGGAATCGCTGCCAAAATCTACCCCTATAACGCAAGGATTATTCATTATGTATTTGATTATGCTGTTTATAATTGTTATCAAAGGCAAGACGCCTTTTATTTAGTGTCAAATTAACACTTATTTTTGAAGTTTAAAATTTTTTTTTAATTTTTATACAATTATTAACTTATAAGACATGACTTTAGACTTCTACAACAAGAATAAAAAGATACATTTAGCTGTCGACTGCATTATTTTTGGATTTAATAAAGAAGAATTAGAAATATTATTAATCCAACGTGATTTTGAGCCGGAGAAGGGAAAATGGAGTTTGATGGGAGGTTTCGTGGAAGAGAACGAGTCACCAGATGATGCTGCACAGCGCGTATTGAAGTCCTTGACAGGGCTGGACCATATATATATGGAGCAATTTGCGGTTTTTGGCGCTCCCGACCGCGAACCTTATGAACGTGTCGTCAGCTTATGTTATTTCGCACTCATTAATACAGAAATCCTCAGCACAGAATATAAAGCAAGATGGTTTGCACTGGACCAATGTCCGCCTTTGATCTTCGACCACAATGAAATGGTGACGCAAGCTCATAATAAATTAAAGAAAAAAGCTGCATTGTATCCTATCCTTTTTGAGTTACTGTCAGATAAATTCACGATTCCGCAAATCACCTTGTTATATGAGGCTATTTACCAGAACCAATTGGATAAAAGGAATTTCACTAGGAAACTATTGGCTTCCAAATTATTGATTAAACTCGACGAAAAGGACAAAGAGAATTCTAAAAAAGGAGCCTATTATTATAAGGTAGACAAATCTATCTACAAAGAGAAAATCATGACGTTTCTAAACTTTTTACCAGGCTGGTATGGAGAATAAACAAACAAAGGGTTACTATTTTTAGTAACCCTTTGTTTGTTTTAACTTTTAACTTCTGTTTCGATGACGCCGCCTTTTTCACTATCCACAGTAATCGTTGCTTTATTGGGATTACCTTTCACTATCCATTTTACTTTTACTTCAGACATACCGTCTATAGAAGGGATTTCTATGCGCTCAGGTTTGTATTTCTGCTCATCCGTCACATTGAAATCATTGTTCAAGACACGCATTCCCGTCACGACCTCCACACCTTTTATACTGATATAATTAGGTCTATTAATTTTGTTTCTCACATCATGATCCGAATGCGTTGGAATAATCCTACTGTTCCAAACCGAAGCTTTTACTTCGTAAAGATTATTGCCTAAGGATTTGACTTCAACATCAGAAAACTCCAGCTTAGGCGTGTGATAAGCATGATAAATCGTAAATGCCGCATTACGATGAGCATCTTCTAGCAATAAAAAGCCAGGGTGATTACGTGTATAATTTTTCTTCGCTCCACCGATTTCGATTTTACCAAATTGAGGGTGGTCGAATTCTTTCCATGGCACATACGCATCGCCAAATAAGAGTAATTTGTCGAATTCATAATATTCATTACTCTGGCGATTACTTGCTTCCTGTTTATTATAGAACAATTTGTATGTCGTCATCAGCTCATTGGAAAAAGTGTAAATACCTCTAGCCAATGAAAAGAAATCTATTTCTCCGCCATATACGGTGTATAAATCCTTGTGAATGACAATATAATTATATCCTGGAAGCATCTTTTCGCCCACTTTACCTAGCGCATCATACACTTGCACATCACGTCTAGAGTAGTATTTTTCATCTTCTGCTGCACCGGGACCACGAAGGATCATCCCACCGTAGTTGTGATAGGATTGTGCACCAGCGATGTTGGGATGCTTGAAAAAGAAATTTTTCACTGCCATGGTCTCAGGTAATGTTCCCGGGTAATATAGCGCACCACTTTGCACATATCCAGGTTGCCAATTCCATCCCCAATCGCGGTTAGGGTCATATGTGCCGGTTATATCTTCATTTACCAGTCCATCTCCATCATTATCTATCCCTTCAAAACCCAGCATTTCGTACTGGCCCACTTCTCCAGGTTTGGCCAATATCATTCTGTTTGGATTATCAGGATCCACTTTGTATCTGCCCGTTTTGGATTTACGGCGCATCATGACGATGTGACCATCTCCGTCTAGGTCATCAAATAAATCTTCTGCTACCAAACCATCGCCATCATTATCAAATGGTCGGCGTCCTGTACGCGAGGAGTGCATGGTGTTGGGTTCGTATATAAAATAGTCACGGGAGTCAGGATTTATTGTCGGCGCTATATAAAATACTTTATCCTTCAGTAGCTCTTTAATAAAGGGTACTTGATGGAAATTTTCAACCAGATACCAGGCGGTGTACATCGCAATTTCCGAACCTTGCAATTCGTTTGCGTGAATATTGCCATCTATCCAGAGCCCCGGCTTGCGGTCGGTGTTGGCCGTACTAAAATCCGAAACAGTAAGCACATAGATGTCTCGACCTTCGTAGGATTTACCGATGGATTCATATTTCACCAAATTTGGATAAGCTTTCTGTAGGTCCCTACCAAATTGTTCTATTTGTTTATTGTCATGATACCGATTCCAGTTCATAGGCACTTTTGGGTTCGCTGGTGAACCTATTGCTCGTAGTCCTGGGACATCAATATCTTTATTTTCTTTTTGAGCCATCAACGTGGTGCTGACTGTCGCTCCTAAGAATAAGGATAGTAATATATATTTGATTTTCATTGTTGACAGAGTTTTATAATTTCACTTCTAACATTTGCTCACCGGAAGTCGGACATCCCGCTTTTATCTTAACTGTTCCTTTTCCTTTGATTAACCAAGAAAAAGTCTGTGATGCTGCTCCTGCTAACGAGGGGTAAAGCTGTAAGCGCTTACCGCTCAAAAATTGCTGATTGCCCGCCAAATCACAAACAGTCTTGAATCGCGAAACATACCGAATCCTGTCCGCTAGCTCGGGGTAAGTAGGCATCATACCGACATTCATTACCGATAGTTCGACACGATATATATCATTTCCCAAAGCAGTGACCTTTGGTGCATCAAATACGAGCTTGGCCATATTTTCAACCACCTTAACAACGAAATCCGTATGCAGCTTCACGGCAGGTTCTAAATATTCTACAGGCGGGTTGTTCTTAAATGCTTCCACTACGCCCCCTACTTCGACCTGCTGATTTGGAAAATTGGGATGATTGACCTTCTGCCATGGTAATATTGCTCCTTGGACATTATTTTGCTTCACCCAGGAATAGAATGTTTCGTTGGCATCGCCGGATGCTTTAGCAACATTTTTAGCAGAATCCACCACAGAAGGCCACCATACTGGCGTTGCAAAACTAAATTTACCCAGATGATAGTACGCCGTATTGGTAAAATTGCCCGATTGAGCAGGCATTTTGGTCGCTTCGCCTAAAGATTTGGTTATGTCCTTATAGATCGAAGAAATATACTTAGATACTTCTGCGTCGCTAGCACTCCAGGATTTGACTATCCGCTGATTACTCGAGCGGCCATCCGATTTCTCTGGCTCCGAAAGATTATTGTTCAAGCCAAAATGTATTACACTCGCTATCTGTGGATTCTCAAATACAAAGTCGATCAGCGCACGTGTTTCAGGTTCTGATGCAGCATAGTCGCCACTCTCGGGCATGAAAGCTGGATAATCGAACGTGAAATTGCGATCAATATTGACACCGCTAGCACCATCTTCTCCATATTTACCGTCAAAATCTTGATCTTCTCCTTCAGGAAGAATCAAATAAGAACCGATTTGTCCCCTAGATCTATCTGCTTGTACCAGAATGTCGCTATGCGTTTTGTGCAGCGTATAGTCTCCTACCGCGGATTGTATACGCATCTGTGCGATTACACCATCCCCATTCAAATCCTTGGGAGAATCTTCGTCAATCCGGCCATCGCGGTCATTATCTATTTGTCGAGCATTGCCCGATATCCAATTTTGGGAGGCACTATTGCGTTTGTACGCATCGGGATTAGCCAATGGTAAGATCCAAATGGACTTGTGCTGTAAGATACTACGCAAAGAATCCGCAGGCAGGGTGAGCAAGTTTTTGGTCAGCTGTAAGGCACTTAACGTACCAGCAGGATGCTTGCCGTCTATGCCCGCCACAACCAGCAAAGTAGGTCTTGCTGTATTGTCCAATTGCAACTTGATAACAGGTATGCCCTCATTTCCATAGCTTTTTCCTATGACATCATTAGACACCAATCCCATGGTGTTGAATCCTTTGACCATAGATACCACCTCATTGTAGGAGGGGTATTTCAGTTATCCAATTGCCAGTATTGGACACAGAAAAAACAAGCCCAAAAAGGTTTTTTTCATAATAAATAGGTTAGTTGAATATATTATTAAGAGCTAAAAATACTTTTTTTAGTGGAATAAATGGGGAGCTAATAAGTAACTTGTTTGATATAAATATAAACCCTGTTTATTATTTATTTTGGACAACAAATTTTGTGTTTTGAAGGCATAATTATAAATTTTAAATTATTCTTAACAAACCCTTTGCTTTTAATAAGATATACATTATTTTTGCATTCCAAAATGTAGCCTGATAAAACAGGCTGTGAATAAATAGATTAATAAATTTTAGTCCCTATAATATGCCCAATATTGGTAAAATAGCGCAGATTATCGGCCCAGTGGTTGACGTCAACTTTGCCGACAATGAAAATCTTCCTAAGATTTACGATGCATTGTACATTGAAAAAGAAAATGGACAACGTATCGTTTTAGAAGTTCAACAACACTTAGGTGAGGAACGTGTTCGTACGATTGCGATGGATGCTACAGAAGGTTTAGTACGTGGTATGAAAGTGGTTGACACTGGTGCTCCTATCAAAATGCCTGTTGGTGAAGAAATCAAAGGTCGTGTATTCAACGTAGTTGGAGATCCTATTGATGGTATTCGCGAATTGGACAAAACTAATGGACGTCCTATCCACAATACTCCTCCTAAATTCGAAGATTTGTCAACTGAAACTGAAGTACTTTTCACAGGTATCAAAGTTATTGACTTATTAGAGCCTTACGCTAAAGGTGGTAAAATCGGTTTGTTCGGTGGTGCTGGTGTAGGTAAAACAGTATTAATCCAAGAGCTAATCAACAATATCGCAAAAGGTCACGGTGGTCTTTCAGTATTTGCTGGTGTGGGTGAGCGTACACGTGAAGGTAATGACTTATTACGTGAGATGTTGGAATCCGGTATCATCAAATACGGTGAGCACTTCATGGAAGGTATGGAAAAAGGTGAATGGCCTTTAGATACTGTAGACCAAGAATTGATGAAAGAATCTAAATGTACTTTCGTATTCGGTCAGATGAATGAGCCTCCAGGTGCACGTGCTCGTGTGGCATTATCAGGTTTGACAGTAGCGGAATACTTCCGTGATGGTGATGGCGATGGTCAAGGTAAAGACGTATTATTCTTTATCGATAACATCTTCCGTTTTACTCAAGCGGGTTCTGAGGTATCAGCTTTATTAGGCCGTATGCCATCAGCAGTAGGTTACCAACCTACATTAGCTACAGAGATGGGTTTGATGCAAGAGCGTATTACTTCAACTAAAAACGGATCAATCACTTCAGTACAAGCGGTATACGTACCTGCCGATGACTTAACTGACCCTGCTCCTGCGACGACATTCGCTCACTTGGATGCAACCACAGTATTGTCACGTAAGATTGCTGAGTTAGGTATCTATCCTGCGGTAGACCCATTAGATTCTACATCTCGTATCTTATCTCCTGCAGTATTAGGTGCAGAGCACTACGATACAGCTCAACGTGTGAAAGAAATCTTACAACGCTATAAAGAACTTCAAGATATCATCGCTATCTTAGGTATGGATGAGTTATCTGAAGAAGATAAATTGACAGTACACCGCGCACGTCGTGTACAACGTTTCTTATCTCAACCATTCCACGTAGCGGAGCAATTTACAGGTTTGAAAGGTGTATTAGTAGACATCAAAGACACCATCAAAGGATTCAACATGATCATCGATGGTGAAGTAGATGAATACCCAGAAGCAGCTTTCAACTTAGTAGGTTCGATCGAAGAAGCTATCGAGAAAGGTAAGAAATTATTAGCAGAAGCAGTTTAATTATAAGTATTGCGTACTGAGTATAGGGTAATGAGATTTTCTCTACTCCATACTCAATACTCCATACTCAATACTATATAACACATGAAATTACAAGTAATAACTCCAGACAAGTTAGCATACGAAGGTGAGGTAACAGCAGTTACAGTTCCGGGTTCGGCGGGATCTTTTCAAATTTTGAAAGGCCACGCTGCTATTGTCTCTACGTTAGAAGATGGCAAAGTCATTATCAAAAAAGATGGTGTCGAAGAAGTCATTATTATTAAAGGCGGTGTAGTTGAAGTTAAGGACGACAATATCATCGTTTTGGCGGAAGGAATTGCGCAAGGATAACGAGAAAAAATAATGATACAATAGCCCTTAAGACTTTGAGTTCTAAGGGCTATTTTTTTGAACTTTTTTCCGCAGAAATCCGATTTTAAGAAGAATTTTTGATAAAATTCACAAAACTAATTTAGAACAAAAATAAACCAATTTTAATTTGGGTTCATCTATCGCAGAATATTGTTTTGTTAATAAATATATTTCGGCAATATTTTCTAAATATTGGAATCCAAACCAAATAAAAAACTTTATGAAAATAAAGTGTTTGTCTATTGTAAAGAATTATATTTCGTCTTAACTTGACGAAGCGTCTATTAAGAAGAAGTCTATGCAATCCATGGGGAGGACTGTACACTTAATAATATAAGTTATGCAATACTATAATCAGAACACAAAGATTTTTTTGAATGGAGAATTTGTTCACGCAAATTCTGCGGGAATAGACCTTTTTGGTCAATCGTTGCATTACGGCTATGGCGCTTTCGAAGGGTTGAGAGCTTACAGTACACACAATGGAACACGTATCTTTAAGGCCGAAGCTCATTTCGATCGCTTACGCAAATCTTGTGAGTCTATAGGTCTACCCTATAAATGGGACAACAGAACCCTTATAGAAAAATGCTATGAACTTCTAGAGATTAATAATCTACGGGCGGCATATATAAGACCCTTGGTTTTTTCGGGTTCTAATATGCACTTGACCTCTTCCGAGGATGCAAACCTCATGTTGGCAGCGTGGGAATGGGGACCGTACTTAGGGCAGCATTTATTACGTGTAAATATTTCCAGCTATGAGCGTCCAAATCCCAAATCTTTTCACATTGATGCAAAGATTTCAGGGCAATATATCAATTCCATTTTAGCATCTACAGATGCTATCCGCAAAGGTTTTGATGAAGCACTTTTATTGGACCAAGATGGCTATGTAGCCCAAGCCTCCAGTGAGAATCTTTTTATAGAAAAAGACTATAAAATATACACCTCACCTCTGGACAATATATTTCCGGGCATCACAAGACAAACGGTGATTGGTATCTGTAAAGAACTGGGATTTGATATCATCGAAAAGAAACTAACTATCCAAGATGTCTACACCGCTGACAGCGCCTTCTTGAGTGGCACTGCTGCCGAGATCATCGGGATCAAACAAGTTGATCATATTATTTATAAAGAAGAATGGGAACATAGCATTGGCGCTACGATCCAAAGAAAATATAAAAACTTAGTATTAGAGCAAGAGAATTATGAAGTCATCATCTGATAACCAAAAGGGAATCAATAAGTATAGTCGCATATTTACACAAGACGAGACACAACCTGCTGCCAAAGCTATGCTTTACGGCATCGGGTTGACGGATGCCGACATGGACAAAGCACAAGTGGGTATTGCCAGCATGGGTTATGATGGTAACACATGTAATATGCACCTGAATGACTTAGCACAGGTCGTGAAAAAAGGGGTTTGGAACAATGACTTAGTCGGCCTTACTTTTGGCACTATTGGTGTGAGTGACGGTATGAGCAACGGTACAGATGGCATGCGCTACTCCTTGGTGTCACGCGATGTGATAGCTGACAGCATTGAAACAATTTGTGGCGGACAATATTACGATGGACTCATTGCGATCCCTGGATGTGACAAAAATATGCCGGGAGCTATTATGGCAATGGCACGTTTGGATCGCCCTGCTATTATGGTATACGGGGGTACTATCGCTCCAGGTCATTATAAAGGTGAAGAATTAAACATCGTTTCAGCTTTTGAGGCCTTGGGTCAAAAAATTTGTGGCAACATGTCGGAAGAAGACTTCCAAGGTGTAATCAAACATACCTGTCCTGGCCCGGGGGCTTGTGGTGGTATGTACACGGCCAATACAATGGCATCAGCGATTGAAGCTTTGGGTATGAGTTTACCTTATTCATCTTCTCATCCTGCTATTTCTAAAGAAAAAGAACAAGAATGTCTTGATGCAGGTAAATACATCCGCATCTTATTAGAAAAAGATATTAAGCCTTCGGATATTATGACGCGAAAAGCATTTGAAAATGCGATTCGATCGATCATAATCTTAGGTGGAAGTACCAATGCGGTATTGCATTTTATAGCGATCGGTAAATCTGTGGGTATCGATATCTCGCAAGATGATTTCCAACGCATGTCGGATGAAACACCTGTTTTAGCTGATTTCAAACCATCAGGAAAATACTTGATGCAAGATTTACAACAATATGGTGGTACACCCGCCGTATTACGCTATTTATTGGATAATGGCTTGTTACATGGCGATTGTATGACGGTAACAGGTAAAACAGTTGCTGAAAACTTAGCTGATGTAAAATCTATCATTGATTACAACCAACCTATCATCAAACCATTGAGTGAACCAATCAAAGCAACAGGTCACTTGCAAATCCTTTACGGAAACTTAGCAGAGAAAGGTTCTGTGGCGAAGATTTCGGGTAAAGAAGGAGAACGTTTTGTTGGCCCTGCGCGCGTATTTGACGGTGAGCATGATTTGGTAGCGGGTATTGCACAGGGACGTATCAAAAAAGGAGATGTCGTGGTCATCAAAAATGAAGGTCCTATTGGTGCTCCTGGCATGCCTGAAATGTTGAAGCCTACTTCTCTAATTATTGGCGCTGGTTTAGGTAAATCTGTTGCACTGATTACAGATGGACGTTTCTCTGGTGGTACACACGGATTTGTCGTTGGACATATTACACCAGAGGCTTATAAAGGTGGATTGATTGGTTTGGTTGAAGATGACGATATCATCGAAATTGATGCCGTTAACAATACAATCACATTAAAAGTGGAAGATAGCGTAATCGCTGAACGCCGTGCAAAATGGACACAACCGGCACTTAAAGTAACGAAAGGTGTATTGTATAAATATGCTAAAACCGTTGCGGATGCCTCACAAGGCTGTGTGACAGACTTATAAGAAAGTAGAGTTCAAAAATCAAAGCAAAATTGGTATTTGAATACTGGATTTAAATAATAAGAACTTTAAAAGGTAGATAGCTAGAAATCACTTATGCCTTTTTATTATAACTTTTTGACTTAATACAATGAGTACACTGGAGAAAACAGAAACAAAGAAACCTCAGACCATTGCAGCCGACACACAGATCTCGGGTTCGCAAGCAGTGTTGGAGGCTTTGATTCATGAAGGAGTTGAAACGGTATTCGGCTACCCAGGGGGTGCAATTATGCCTATTTATGATGCATTATACGATTATAATGATAAGATAAATCATATTCTGGTCCGCCATGAGCAAGGTGGTATTCATGCTGCTCAAGGCTTCGCGCGCACATCCGGTCGTGTCGGTGTTGCTTTTGCTACTTCGGGCCCTGGTGCGACAAACTTGGTGACAGGTCTGGCAGATGCTATGATTGATAGCAATCCTATCGTCTGTATCACAGGTCAAGTATATGCCTCCTTATTGGGTACGGATGCTTTTCAGGAGACGGATGTCATCAATATTACCAGTCCGGTGACCAAATGGAACTACCAGGTAACAGATGCAACTGAAATCCCTTCTGTTTTAGCCAGAGCATTCTACATTGCAAGTACAGGTCGTCCAGGTCCCGTATTGATTGATATTACAAAAAATGCCATGCTTCAATTGTTTCAATATGAAGGATACGAAGCATGTACACATATCCGTAGCTACCGTCCAAAACCGATAGTACGCAATGAGTATTTAAAAGCAGCTGCTGAATTAATTAATTCTGCCAAGAAGCCATTTGTACTATTTGGGCAAGGGGTAATCTTAGGAAAAGCCGAAAAAGAATTTAAATACTTCATCGAAAAAGGAGGTCTTCCTGCCGCAGCCACCGTAATGGGCTTAAGCGCTTTGGAGACTGACCATCCCCAACATATGGGTATGCTGGGCATGCACGGCAATTATGCACCCAATGTGATGTCCAACGAGTGTGATGTACTAATAGCAGTAGGTATGCGTTTTGACGACCGTGTAACAGGCCGTTTGGACAAATATGCGAAACAGGCAAAAATCATCCATCTGGATATTGACCCGGCAGAAATCGACAAAAACGTTAAAAGCGCAGTTCCAGTGTGGGGAGATTGTAAAGAAACATTGCCTATGCTCACCTCATTAATCAACAAAGCGGACCATTCCCAATGGCTTCAAAAATTCCGAGAATTGGAAAAAGAAGAGATTAAAGAGGTCATTTACGATGAACTGAATCCTACGAGTGACATCATGACAATGGGTGAAGTTATCCGCGTATTGAATGAACTAACGGGTGGCGATGCAGTTATTGTGACAGACGTAGGTCAGCATCAAATGGTTGCTTGTCGCTATGCAAAATTCAATTCTTCGAAATCCAATGTCACTTCGGGTGGACTAGGTACCATGGGATTTGGTTTGCCGGCAGCGATTGGCGCCTGGTATGGCGCTCCTGAGCGTGATGTCATAGCGATAATTGGAGATGGTGGATTCCAAATGACTTTGCAAGAGCTCGGAACTATCATGCAATTCGGTGCTAAAGTAAAAATATTGATTCTGAATAATGAATTCTTAGGCATGGTCCGTCAGTGGCAACAATTGTTTCATGACAGACGCTATTCTTTCGTAAATATCACGAGCCCTGACTTCGTGGCATTAGCTAAATCTTATTACATCGATGGACAAAGAATCTCAGAGCGTAAAGATTTAGAATTAGCATTAAAAACAATGTTGGACCATGATGGCGCTTATTTGCTGGAAGTAATGGTTGGAAAAGAGAACAACGTTTTCCCAATGGTTGCGCAAGGAACTTCAGTATCAGAAATTAGATTGAAATAAGAAAATGGAAAAGCAAGAATTTACCATTACACTATATACAGAAAACGCTATCGGTATGATAGGTCGTATTTCTAATATTTTTTCCAGAAGAAAAATCAACATCGAAAGTTTGAACACCTCTCCTTCTGAAGTTGACGGCATTCACCGTTTCACGATTTTGATAACAGAATCAGAAGACGTAGTCCGCAAACTTTGTCGTCAAATCGAAAAGCAAGTCGAAGTGTTAAAAGCCTATTTCAATACCAATGACGAGCTAATCTGGCAAGAACAAGCCTTGTACAAAGTCCCTACAGAGGTTGTGAACGAGAAGGTTTATGTAGAGCGCTTACTTCGCCAATATGGCGCGACAGTTGTCGTGATTCGTCCCGATTATATCGTGTTCGAAACGGCTGGCCATCGCGAAGAAATAGATAAATTAACAGAAGAATTGACCAAGTACGGACTTATTGAATTTGTGCGTGGAGCACGTATTGCCATTATCAAGGCAAGCGCTGGATTCCACGAAAAACTAAAACAATTCGAGCAAGAAGAGCCCGCGCCAGAAATCATAGAAAATGAATTCTTAGATCAACAGGACCAAGTATTCACGATGTAATAATGAAAGAGGTATTTAAATTTATTATAGATGCGCGTAAAGCTTTCATTAAGGATATTGAAAGTCTTTCTCTAGAACAGCTAAACGAAATTCCGGTAGGATTTAATAATAATATCATCTGGAATTTTGGACATATTGTGGTAACTACGCCTGTATTATGTTATGTGCGTACGGGAATTATACCCGATGCTTCGAGCGTAAAATATGTTTCTGCATATGCTAAAGGGACAAAGCCAACTTATTTCGTAACCCAAGAAGAAGTTGACGAATTGAAAAAATTAGCTATTTCAACGATTGAATCTATAGAAAAAGACTACAAGGAGGGTAAATTGAACAATATTACCCCATTCCAAACAAGCACTTATGGTGCACTTCTGGAATCCATCGAAGATGTTATCGTCACTACTGCGGGTCATGATAATACACATCTTGGCTATGTGACAGCACAAAAAAGAATAATCAACAACAAATAAACACTTAAGAAAAGACTAAATTAAAATAGTACTACAATGGCAAATTATTTTAACACATTACCTCTTAGAGAGCAATTGAACCAACTTGGTGTAGCAGAATTTATGGATTCATCAGAATTTGCTGATGGCGTAAATGCTTTAAAAGGTAAAAAAATCGTAATCGTAGGTGCAGGTGCACAAGGTTTGAACCAAGGTTTGAATTTAAGAGACAGCGGTTTGGACGTATCTTACGCTTTACGTAAAGAGGCTATTGAACAAAAAAGAGATTCCTGGAAAAATGCTACAGATAACAATTTCACAGTAGGGACATACGATGAGTTAATTCCTACAGCTGATTTAGTTATCAACTTGACTCCAGATAAACAACATACTTCAGTAATCAATGCGGTAATGCCATTGATGAAGCAGGGAGCTACATTATCATATTCTCACGGTTTCAATATCGTAGAAGAAGGTATGCAAATCCGTAAAGATATCACTGTTATCATGGTAGCGCCTAAATGTCCAGGTTCTGAAGTACGTGCTGAATATTTAAGAGGATTTGGTGTTCCTACATTGATCGCTGTTCACCCAGAAAATGACCCTCAAGGTAAAGGTTGGGCTGAAGCGAAAGCGTATTGCGTAGGTACAGGTGGCCACCGTGCTGGTGTATTGAAATCATCTTTCGTAGCAGAGGTTAAATCTGACTTAATGGGCGAGCAAACTATCCTTTGTGGTTTGTTACAAACAGGTTCTATTTTGTCATTCGACAAAATGATTGAAAAAGGAATTGACGCAGGGTACGCTTCAAAATTAGTTCAATATGGTGTGGAAGTTATCACAGAAGCTTTGAAACACGGTGGTGTGTCGGGCATGTTGGATCGCTTGAGTAACCCTGCTAAAATCAAAGCTTTTGAACTCTCAGAAGAATTGAAAGATATTATGCGTCCATTATTCCAAAAACACCAAGATGATATCATGTCGGGTGAGTTCTCCAAAACAATGATGGAAGACTGGGCAAATGGTGATGCAAACTTATTAAAGTGGAGAGCTGAAACTGGTGAAACTGCTTTTGAAAAAACACCTGCTGGCGATGTTAAGATCGACGAACAGGAGTATTTTGACAATTATCTATTGATGGTGGCTTTCGTAAGAGCGGGTGTGGAATTGGCATTCGAAACGATGGTAGAAGCTGGTATCAAACCCGAATCAGCATACTACGAATCATTGCACGAAACTCCATTGATCGCCAACACCATTGCGCGTAAAAAATTATTCGAAATGAACCGTGTAATCTCTGATACAGCTGAATACGGTTGCTACTTATTCGACCAAGCATGTAAACCTTTGCTTGCGGATTTTATGAAAAAAATTGATACGGACGTCGTGGGTAAAAACTTTAACGAAGGTAAAGACAGTTCTGTAGACAACGTGAAATTGGTTCAAATCAATGAGATTTTACGTAATCACGAAGTGGAAATTGTAGGTCGCAAATTGCGTAAAGCGATGACAGCAATGAAAGCAATTAAAACTGTTTAATATTTTGTAATTTTGATAATAAAGGGATAAAGCCCACTAAGCTTTATCCCTTTCGAAATTACTTAGAAGATATAAGAGAGAAATGGGAAAAACATTAGTAGAAAAAATTTGGGATGCACATGTCGTCAAGCGTGCAGAAGGCTTTCCAGATGTATTGTACATAGATACGCATTTGATTCATGAGGTGACTTCTCCTCAAGCATTCGATGGATTGCGCAAAAGAGGTCTTCCTGTACTACGCCCTGATCAAACTGTAGCGACTGCTGACCACAATGTACCTACCTTAAATCAACACCTTCCTATCAAAGAAGAATTATCCCGCTATCAAGTGGATATGTTGACCAAAAACACAAAAGAATTTGGCATTGAATTATACGGACTAGGTCATCCTTATCAAGGTATCGTACACGTTATCGGCCCTGAGTTGGGTATCACTTTGCCTGGTAAAACGATGGTTTGTGGGGATAGCCATACCTCTACGCATGGTGCTTTTGGTGCTATTGCCTTCGGTATTGGTACATCACAGGTAGAACAAGTTTTCGCTACACAGTGTCTTTTGCAGTCGAAACCAAAAACGATGAAAATCGAAGTAAATGGCCAGTTGCAAAAAGGTGTAGGCGCAAAAGATATTATCCTTTACGTCATTTCTAAAACTACCGCAGCTGGTGGAACGGGCTATTTCGTAGAATTTGCCGGCTCCGCTATTCGCTCATTGAGCATGGAAGGCCGTATGACGGTATGTAATATGAGTATAGAAATGGGTGCGCGTGGTGGCTTAATTGCACCCGACGAAACTACTTTCGAATATATCAAAGGCCGTGAATTTGCACCTAAAGGTGAAAAATGGGATGAGGCATTAGCGTATTGGAAAACATTGTATTCGGATCAAGACGCACAATTTGATGCGGTATTGACATTCGATGCTGCTGATATCCAACCGATGATCACTTACGGTACGAATCCAGGAATGGGTATCGGAGTATCTCAAAATATTCCAACTACGGCAGCGCAACCAGATAGTGAGCAACCTTCTTATCAAAAAGCATTAGACTATATGGGCTTTGCTGACGGTGAACAAGTATTAGGTAAACCCGTGGATTATGTTTTCATCGGTTCTTGTACAAATTCTCGTATCGAAGATTTACGTCAAGTAGCGGCTTTTGTTTCTGGTAAACAAAAAGCTGAAAATGTAGAAGTTTGGATTGTTCCAGGTTCCAAACAAGTAGAAGCGCAAGCAAAAGCGGAAGGTATTGACAAAGTATTCGAAGCTGCAGGTTTCCAATTGCGTGAGCCAGGATGTTCGGCTTGTTTGGGTATGAACGAAGATAAAATTCCAGCAGGTAAATACTGTGTATCGACTTCAAACCGAAACTTCGAAGGTCGTCAAGGTCCGAATGCACGTACCATGCTCGTTAGCCCATTAACTGCCGCAGCTGCCGCTATCACAGGTAAGGTTGTAGATGTAAGGGAATTAATTTAATAGCTATACCATGTGCCAAATTTGCCAAACAGCAACTGTTACCGAAAATAAAGTGATTGATCGTTCTGCTCAACAAGCAAACACTATTTATAACCAACGTACTTTGGAACAGGATTACAGAACACTTAAATCGGCATTAAAGCCAGGTTTGAGGGTTTTGGATGTCGGCTGTGGCACAGGCTCCATTACCAAAGACATCGCTGAGTTGGTCGGTCCCACTGGATATGTTGTAGGAATTGACCATACGGCATCTTTTATTTCGGAAGGAAAATCGCAATACGCTGATGTAGCGAATCTAGAATTTATCTATGCAGATATTTTAAATTTCCAAACGGAAGAAAAATTTGATCTTATCGTTTCTGCGCGTACTTTTCAATGGATTTCGACATTAGATCGAGCTATTGAAAAGTTAAAATCTTTACTAAAACCGAATGGTCAATTGTCGATTTTGGATTACATCCACGAGGCAATTACTTGGACACCTAAAATTCCTGCTGCTATGCAGAATTTTTACAATATGTTTTTGATGTGGCGCAAAGATGCAGGTATGAATAACCGTATAGGTTATGACATTATCGACATTTTTGCAGAACATGGTTTTGAAGAAATTGAGGTTTTTAACGCCGATGAGCATTATGAACGGATATTTCCTGCGCATGTCGAAAAACTTAAAATATGGTCCAAAGTAGCCGCATCCAAACAAATGGTCGAAGAGGGTTATGTTTCTGAACAAGAAAGATTGGACGCTATTGAATCGTACAACCATTGGGTGGATAAGGAAGCCACGAGCATGACACTAAAATTGAGAGAAGTAAGAGCTATTCTAAATTAATCAACACCATAAAGACAAATTCTATTCAAATAGATAAAATATTCTAATGAAAAAATTTGAAAAATTAACTTCAACAGTAGTTCCACTACCTATTGAAAATATAGATACAGATCAGATCATTCCTGCTCGTTTCTTGAAAGCCACGACACGCGAAGGTTTTGGTGAAAACTTGTTTCGTGACTGGCGATTTGATAACAACAATCAACCAAAGACTGATTTCGTGTTGAACAATCCACAATATTCAGGTCAAATTTTGGTAGCTGGTAAAAACTTCGGTTGTGGTTCATCACGTGAACATGCTGCTTGGGCTATTGACGACTACGGTTTCAAAGTAGTTATCAGCTCATTCTTTGCGGATATTTTCAAAGGAAATGCACTCAACAACGGTGTATTGCCGATCACAGTCACTGAAGAGTTCTTAGAAAAGATTTTTGCACAAGTTTTCGCAGATCCGAATGCGCAACTTGTTGTGGATTTGGAAGCACAAACGTTGACTATCGCCGCGACAGGTGAATCTTTCGAATTTGAAATCAATCCATACAAAAAATCATGCTTGATTAATGGTTACGATGATATTGATTTCATTTTAAGCCACAAAGCAGAGATCGAAAACTTCGAGCAAACAAGACCTTTTTCTTTTTATAGATAAAAATGTCATTTCAAACGCAGTGAGAAATCTAAACTTTGATTCCTCGTCAAGTTCGGAAAGACAAAGAAAATAAAATGACAGAACCAGTAGCCCATATCGATAATTTAACCATTCAATACCCAAATAATGTGGTACTGAATAGCCTTTCTTGGCCTATCCAAAAAGGCAAGAATTACGTTATCGGGGGAACATCTGGTTCTGGCAAAACCACCTTAGCTAAAGCAATCGCTGGATTAATTCCTTCGAATAATGCTGTTCAGTTGAATTTTGACAACAATCTTCCGCTTCCTGCTAAGGTCGTTTATATTTCTAATTGGTATCAATTCACCAATTTAGAAGGTGACCGCAACTTCTACTACCAACAACGCTATAACCATCATCAAGGGCATGATACCTTGACCGTGAAAGCCGAGTTGGAACATTATGCACAAAAAGAAAAACTAGATTTTTCGGCAATCGAAGAGCGTATTGCGGCGTTTGGATTCGAAGATGTGCAATCTTCCCAATTGATTGAGTTATCAAGCGGCGAACACAAGAAATTACAATTAATTCGCGGGCTTTGGGCTAAACCTCAGCTACTCATTATAGACGAACCCTATACCGGGTTGGATAAAAACTCCAGAATAGTTCTCAATAAGTGGTTAGATGATTTAGTTGCAGAAGGTGTACAGCTTATTCTGATCACTAATGATAACCACCTTCCCCACTCCATCAATTCCTTTGCACATATTGTAAATGGAAAGTTAGAGAAAGTAACTTCACAAAGTGAATTTGCCCGGGATGAAAAACGTCAAAGAAAAGAGTTACCGGCCTTCCTACGAGAATTTCCACAGACTCAATACGACACAATAGCCGAAATGAATAATATTCATATTCGCTATGGTAAAAAAGTCGTGCTGAAAGATGTAAGCTGGAAAGTCAATGTGGGTGAAAAGTGGTTATTACAAGGACCAAATGGTTCGGGCAAATCAACCCTTTTGAGTTTAATAAATGGTGATCATCCTCAAGCTTACGGACACGACCTTTCTCTTTTTGGCAACAAAAGAGGATCTGGTGAAAGCATTTGGGACATCAAACAAAAAATTGGGATTATATCGCCCGAAATGCATTGGTATTTTGACCAAAACGCTACTGTTTGGCATACCATTGCATCTGGATTTTATGATAGTATCGGTTGGTTTATCGACGTAAAATTCCACGAGAAAAAACAAATAGAAGAATTGTTGGAGTTTTTTGATTTGACGGATGTCAAACACCAAAATCTCAACACCTTACCGCTAGGCAAACAACGTCTAGCCATGTTAGCAAGAACAATCATTAAGAATCCACCTCTGTTGGTGTTGGATGAACCTTGCCAAGGTTTGGATAATGACCAAGCCAAATATTTTAACGATGTAGTAGATGAATTGGCAGAATATGGCAAAACATTAATTTATGTGGGTCATTATGAATCGCAAATCCCATCATGTCTCGAACATAGAATTGTACTAGAAAAAGGCGAAGTTAAAGCCATTGAAAATATATTAGATACCGTAAGTTAAGAAATGAAGAAAAATATTCTAATCATTCCAGGTGATGGAATTGGACAAGAAGTAACGACTTGGGGAAAGCAAGTTTTAGAAGCTATTGCAACAAAATACAACCATGAATTCGTATTTGAGGAAGCAATCATGGGACATACTGCAATCGAAGCTACTGGAAATCCCCTTCCTGAGGAAACTTTAGAGAAAGCTAAAGCTTCGGACGCAATTTTATTTGGTGCGATTGGTCATGCCAAATACGATAATGACCCTTCAGCAAAAGTTCGTCCTGAGCAGGGTTTATTAAAAATCCGTAAAGAGTTGGGCTTGTACGCCAACCTCCGTCCTATTCTATTATTTGATGAATTGTTAGATGCTTCGAGCTTAAAACCCGAGGTGTTACGTGGAACAGACATTTTATTCTTCCGCGAATTAACCGGTGACGTTTATTTCGGTGAGAAAAAACGCAACGAAGACAACACTTTTGCATCGGATTTGATGAATTATCACCGCTATGAAGTAGAACGTATTGCACGCAAAGCCTACGAAGCAGCACGTACGCGTGGCAAAAAATTATGTTCGGTAGATAAAGCTAACGTATTGGAAACTTCCCGTCTTTGGAGAGAAGTGGTACAAGAGTTAGCGAAGGAATATTCGGATGTGGAGACAGAACACATGTTTATCGATAATGCAGCTATGCAATTAGTAAAAAACCCGAAAAAATTTGATGTGGTATTGACTGCTAACTTATTTGGTGATATCTTGACGGATGAAGCGTCACAAATTGCAGGTTCGATGGGTATGTTAGCATCCGCATCGATCGGTGATAGCACAGGTTTCTTTGAGCCAATCCACGGTTCAGCACACGATATTGCTGGTCAGAATAAAGCTAACCCGTTAGCTTCTATCCTATCGGCAGCTTTATTGTTGGATATTGCATTTGGTCTTCAAGAGGAGGCAAAAGCTGTAACCACAGCTGTAGCGGACACTTTGAAAGCAGGTTGGAGAACGGGTGACATTGCGAATGCTGAAACAGCGGCAGACAAAATTTTAGGCACTAATGAAATGGGGGCTAAAGTTTTAGAATTTATTAAGTAGAACTAACCGAGGTATAAACATAGATTCACAATTAAATCGTCTAAAACTTTTTTTGACTTTTTAATTTTATCTTTTTAATTTAAAAATATGTTACACGATCCGAATCACTTATACATTTTTGACACGACACTACGCGATGGGGAGCAAGTGCCGGGATGTCAATTGACAACTCCTGAGAAAGTCGAAATCGCAAAAGATTTAGAACGCTTAGGCGTTGATATTATCGAGGCTGGATTTCCCGTATCAAGCCCTGGTGATTTTCAATCGGTAGTAGAATTATCCAAAGCCGTGAACGAGGTTATCATTTGTGCATTGACTCGTGCCAACAAAAATGATATTGACGTAGCTGCTGACGCGCTGAAATATGCAAAAAGACCACGTATCCACACAGGTATAGGTGCCTCAGACATGCATATCAAATATAAATTCAATAGCACTCGCGAAGAAATCCTAGAACGCGCCGTAGCAGCTGTAAAACATGCTAAATCGTATGTAGAAGATGTGGAATTCTATGCAGAAGATGCTGGTCGCGCTGATGTAGAATTCTTAGCGAAAATGGTGGAAGCCGTAATCGGAGCGGGTGCCACTGTCGTAAATATTCCAGATACTAACGGTTACTGTCTACCTGATCAATATGGTGCAAAGATTAAATTTTTAAAAGAAAACGTACGCAATATCGATCAAGCAATTATCTCTGCGCATTGTCACAATGATCTAGGATTAGCGACAGCAAATTCTATTGCTGCCGTACAGAATGGCGCACGTCAAATCGAATGTACCATCAACGGCATTGGAGAGCGTGCTGGTAATACCTCTTTGGAAGAAGTAGCTATGATTCTGAAAGTACACAACCAATCTTTCGGCGGATTGACATCAAATATTGATAGTAAATTCTTCACGTACATTTCTCGCAAGGTGTCCGAAATGATGAACATGCCAGTGCAACCAAATAAAGCGATTGTTGGTCGCAATGCATTTGCGCATTCTTCGGGTATTCACCAAGATGGTTTCTTGAAGCACCGTGAGAATTACGAGATTATACGTCCTGAAGATGTAGGTTTGGAAGAAGCCGATATCATCTTAACTGCACGTTCGGGTCGCCATGCGCTGAAACATCACCTTGAGCGTTTGGGGCATCACCTCGACAAAGATGCGTTAGCCTCTACATACGAGCGGTTCTTAACATTAGCAGATGCTAAAAAAGATATTACCGACGAAGATTTATTGACGCTGGTAAAATAAAAGTATCCGAGCGACAGCATTTGCTGTCGCTTGTATTTACTTCATATCCGATAGACTAAATTTCGCCTTTATAGTTTGCGTCAAAATCTACCATCCATTCGATGCCATATTTGTCGCGAAATATCCCAAAATAGCTTCCCCATGGACTTTCTGCAATCGGAAATTCAATCTGCCCATCAGCGGAAAGGCCTAAAATTTCAGGCACATCATTACCCATTAATAAATTATTTCCTATTGCCAAGGCGATATGCATAATCTTATTCGCCTGGTGTGGGGAAACTGGGAGACGATCACTTGTTAAATCTTTAAAACGGACGATTTTGGCAAAATCACCGCCAAAAACGGACCTATAAAAGTTAAATGCTTCTTCTGCATTCCCGTTAAAATTAATATGTGGGTTTATTAAAGCCATGGTGAATAAGTAAAATGTAACTGTTGTTTATTCAACATTCCTGACTACATATTATTAATTTAGTAATACGTTTTAGGTTTATATTATTAAATTTGAAATATCAAGTCATACTAATACTGTAGCATAATGAGTTTAGATTTATCAACGTTAGACATAAATTCCTTACAAGCCAAGGAAAGGATCAAAGCTATAGTAACACGGACACCTTTGCAGTATAACCTGCATCTATCTGAAAAATATGGTGCTGATGTTTATTTAAAAAGAGAAGACTTACAAGTCGTACGTTCGTACAAATTACGTGGTGCTTTTAACAAGATTTCGTCCTTATCGGCTGAGCAGCGAGCTGCAGGTGTTGTATGTGCTAGCGCCGGAAATCATGCCCAAGGGGTAGCCTTTTCTTGCAAAAGATTAGATATCCAAGGGGTTATCTTCATGCCTGGACCTACACCTCGACAAAAAATTACACAAACAGAAATGTGGGGTAATGGCAATATCGAAATTATCCTTACTGGCGACACTTTTGATGATTGTCAAAAAGCGGCAATAGAATATTGTGCGCAGAATAATATGACATTCATCCCTCCTTTTGACGACTTACAAATCATCGAAGGTCAAGGAACTGTTGCCGTTGAAATCTTGGAAGACCTGCCCGACGTGGATGCTATCATCCTACCAATTGGTGGTGGTGGATTATCATCGGGGGTAAGTTTTCATATGCGCAAATACTCACCTACGACCAAATTATATGGTGTGGAGCCCGAAGGAGCGCCATCTATGCAGGCAGCCCTAAAAAATGGCGGACCTATAGCATTGGATCAAATCAACAAATTTGTCGATGGCGCTGCGGTGAAGAAAATAGGCCAACTGACATATGATATTAGTTCCCAGCTTTTGGATTCGGTGAAGTCTATACCCGAAGGTAAAATCTGTACCACCATACTAGAACTATACAATAAAGACGCTATCGTCGCCGAGCCTGCGGGCGCGCTTTCTATTGCTGCCTTAGAATTTCATAAAGAAGAGATTAAAGGCAAGAAAGTTGTATGTGTTGTATCCGGCGGAAATAATGACATCGACCGCATGGGTGAAATAAAAGAAATGTCCTTGCTGTACGAGGGCTTCAAACATTATTTTATTGTCCGTTTCCCGCAGAGACCAGGTGCCTTGCGCCTGTTAGTAACCGAAGTATTAGGCCCTAAAGATGATATCACACGTTTTGAGTACATCAAGAAAACCGAACGCGAACGCGGTCCCGCTTTGATAGGTATAGAATTGAATAGCCCTAAAGATTATATTCCTTTTATCGAACGACTCAAAGCCTATAAATTTGATTTTATAGAAATCAATAAGGATCAAACATTATTTGAATATTTGGTCTAATGAAAAATACATTCTAAAAAAGGTTCTGGTAATTTCCCAGGGCACTGAAAACTATCCACTAAATAAGGGCTTATGAATTTTTATGTTCATAAGCCCTTATCTTTTGCATATTCAAAATCTTCTAATTGAAAGTTTGCAGATATTCGATTATCAAAGGTTAAGCTGGCAGGTTTTTCCGGTAATGGTAGCTCTTAATTTCATTAAGTCTTTTTCAGTACCCTTTAATTTCTAGAGCCTTTTTTGGCAAGCCTCAATGTATTGAATTTCAAGTTTCTACAAAATTTTTTAGAACAAATTAGCACTTTAAACGTTAATAGATTAGAGGAGCCTCGTAATTCATTCACGAGGGATTAGTTAACACATAAAACCCACAAGTATTATGAAAAATAAAATGACAACCCCGCAAGACCACAGCCGCAACATCGAAATGGGTAACCCAACCTCAGACAAGCGTTTTAGAGACACAAAAACAATGAAAAGACATCAAGGTCTACCGAATCTCGATGTACCTAAAAATAGAACCGACAGAGATAAAAAATCCAATAACGAATAAACATAACATTATGAAATCTAAATTAACCCTAGCGGCTGTTATTCTGGCCTTTATTACTATCAATTTTGCATTTGCACAGCAACAGGATAAATCTACACGCCCTAGTCCCGCGGATTCCGTGCACGCTACAACAAGCGATGGAGTACACATTACCATTCATTACAGCAAGCCATCCTTAAAAGGACGTCAGCTCGGTGTGGATATCGCCAAGATAGGTGAAGTATGGCGCACTGGTGCCAATGAAATCACTACGATTGAATTCGACAAGGATGTGTTAGTACAAGGCAAAGCATTGCCTAAGGGAAAATATGGATTGTGGACAATTCCGGGAGAGACCGAAAGCACCATCATTTTTAGTAAAAAATGGCAAGGATGGGGTGTTGGCTACAGCGATAAGGAAGATCAGCTACGTGTACCGGCTCAATCTACTACGGGTAACCCTATGGTTGAGCAATTTAATATATCAGTAGACCCCGCAGGTGTAATCAATCTAGCTTGGGGAGATATTATACTCCCAATCTCGGTAAGGGCCGCAAATTAATTCACTAAGAAGAAGTTCTAAAATAGAAAAGCTTTCAGTTCTTATGCTGGAAGCTTTTTTTTTTTGAGATCACAATAATCTATTTCTTTGCTTTCAGGTATTTTTCTAAAAATTGATCCTGTTGGCCACAATAGGTAGAAAATGTGTAACTAAATACCTCCCATTCCATAGACATCCGAGAATGACCATACATAATGACCCTCCCAAATTTTTCAATGTTTGGAAATAACGATCCGTTTATTAGTGATAAGTTTGTTGAGGTTTTTATCCGCGAGAGGCTTAAATATTTTATTGAGAAATGCTCATTAGTCACCCAATGTCGCTAAAAAAAAATTAAAAAAAATAGAATTATATTTTATTCTAAAATTTTTATGTATATATTTAAATTAAGAATAAGTATTTGTGCTAAAAAAGCTAAATCGATTTAATAATTAAGAATCATATTATGAAATCTTATAACTAAATTGATATTTATTCTGCATAACCGATATAAACTATACCATTATAAAATCTGAAATTAAGGCTAATACCTAATTTTTTAAAAATACATTTTCTGAAGAATAGTTAATTCTTTATAAAAAATTTATAGTTCCGAAAATTGACTTGAATAATTATAAAGAAAAAAGCGAGGCAATATGTGTTGCTAAACCGAATTAATTATTTAAGAAGATATAGGAAAGAAACAGAATGTATTCTAGTTTTAGACTTTATATATAGAAATTGTAATGTGACTGATAGTGCCAGCTATATATATTGCTGTTACTACCAGACTTTTTGAACAATATTATAACCTATTAATTAAAATAATACTAAACCTAAATTTATATGAAGGAGAAAATTCCAAGCACATATAATGTTGGTATTCCTGCTGTCCTTATTATGCTATTGCTTCAGGTGCAGCTATTAGCAAAGCATACAGAAAGGGAATTTGACACTGCTAGATCACTTCATGTGTGGCAGGACACCGTGCCTGAGTTGCAGGATTCCGTTCTGGACCTTAATTTCAAAAATCTCAAGACTAAATCCGTGCACAAATCTATTCAGGATATTGCATTGCAGGGGTATGCTACTATCCCGCAATTCCTAAAGGGTGAGGCAGCGGGTTTATTTCTGAGTGAACCTACGGGTGAGCCTGGAACGCCTAATTATATGTTTATCCGTGGCATATCGTCACCTATATTCAGCAATAAGGACGCGTATCAAAACCAGCCGTTAATCGTTTTGGATGGGATACCTATGATTGGTCCACACCCCTTTTCTTATATGATCCAGTCTTACGATATTGATCGTATTGGTCCAGAAAACAACCTATTGAGTAATATTGACATAGACAATATTGCTTCTATTGAAGTGCTTAAGGATATGGCAAGCACTGCCATATACGGTCCCTTGGCTGCTAATGGGGTGATTAAAATTATCTCCAAGAAAAGTGTAACAGACAATAAACGAAGAATCAGTGTCAATAGTTTTGTAGGTATGGCCAATAGACCGCAGGTCACTACGATTAACGGAGATTATGAAAATCGTTTTAGAAAACAGTTTTATGACCTCTATACCACCGATGGACGTTATAACGAAGACGACACCTATCCTGTCTATCTCAGTGATTCGTTGAATTATCGCTACTATGGCGTATCCGACTGGAGCGATAGCTATTATAATAATGGGTTGAACTACGGCGTGAATGCCCGTCTGTCTGGTGGGGGCAGACGATCGAATTTCCAATTCTCTTTAGGTACGTTACAAAATAGCGGAATCGCGGAGGAGACAAACTTTAAGAAATACAATGCACGTTTCCAACTGGATTTACAGCCGCTAAAGTGGCTATTTTTCCACACGAATATAAATGCAGCACGTCTAGATAGAAATCGGAATCAAAACTTAAGGAACCGCTATGCTATGTTAGCTTATATTCCCGATCTCAGTGCTCCACTGGCTCCCAACAAGGACACCTACGATGCATACAAGCGAATTCTGGATAAAGGGTTTGATGACAACTATTCCAATATATTGGAAGGAAACATGACCCTCCATGCCCAATTCGGTTCTTTCAAATTAAGATCAAGCACGATGGTAGACTATAATGAAGGATTTCGTGATCTTTTTCACCACGATGACCTGATGGAAGGAAACAGTTTTGCTTCAAACTATTACGGTTATAGCCAGCGGTTAATACAGGAAAGTGTAGCCTCTTATGATTGGAAAATGGACAATAGTAACTTTTTTGTAGAAGCAGGAAATGTCTTACAATGGGATTTACATAAATACAATTATGCGTATGCCTATAAAGGCATCAATCCAAATATCAAGATTAACCTTTTAAATTCCGATCCAAATAGCGGAGACTTCCTTAATCCTACCGCTTTTCCCAGACAGCTCACTTACAAATTCCTAGACCGCACAAGACATAATTTAGTTTCCTTCTTCGGCAGGGGAACCTATAACCTGCAAGACAAATATACGGCGAGCCTGTTGCTTCGCTACGATGGATCTTCCAATGCTCAACCTACAAACCGATGGTTGTTTACACCCGCGCTATCCTTAGGATGGAATATCAAAAAAGAATTCATGCAAGACAACAATCTAATTGAAAGTTTCAAAGTCAGAGCCAGTGCAGGCCGATTAGGCATACTGAATACCTATGACAATATCTCCCAAGGCCCTGTCTATACGGCACAGATAGGCTATACCGGAAATGTAATCGTACCTGCCTATAATGGCATTGCAGCCTTGGTAAGACCCTATGAGGACGGTTGGATCGGCTATGATATGCCTTGGGCCTATACAGATCAGGCTAATATAGGTTTTGACCTTTCACTCTCAAAACGAAATTTCTACCTAACCTTGGATGCCTATGTCAAAGAAAACAAAAATCAAGTATTGACGATTCCGGCATATGCGGAATACGGCTATGAGTATAGTCTGGAGTCTGGAATGAATGTTCGTAACACCGGTGTTGAACTGGCTTTTGGTGGCGATATTATTCCAAGTGTGCATAGCTTTCGTTGGAATTCGGGCATCAATCTGAGCATTAATAACAACACCTTAACGGCTTTGCCGGGCGGTCTGGACGAGGTAGTCATACAAAACCGTAAACTAAAGGTTGGCGAGCGCATTGATGCTTTTTGGCTACTAAAGAATGAAGGGATTTATCAGTCAGACGCTGATGTACCGGAAGTAAACGGCGTAAAGAAAAACTATAATGGCTTAACTTTTAAAGCCGGGGATCCGAATTGGAAAGATCAGAACGGAGATAACCGTATCTCCTCGGAAGATAGGGTCCTACAGGGCAATTATATCCCTAAGCTGACAGGATCTTGGCAAAATGATTTTTTCTATAAAAATTTCGATCTTAAAGTTAATCTATATTTCAACCTAGGCCGTAAGATCCTAAACCAAGAAATGGCTAATCGCTTTGATTTTATAAATAATGAAAATTCGAAGAATGTAAGGGTGATCAAAGAAATCACCTATTGGGAAAAACGAGGGGACTATAGCAAATATCCGCTATACAACCCTTGGAGCAAGGTAAATGCTTATCAGTCTTCGCAAGACCTTTTTCTTGAAAATGGTTCCTTTATGAAATTGAGACAGGTATCGCTAGGTTACAACCTGACAGACTTGTTGTCTTCTAGATTGGGCGGTGGCAATGTTTATGTGTATATAGCTGCCAACAACCTCTTCACGGTGTCCAAATACTCCGGACGCGACCCCGAGATTGCCAATTACCTTGGTTACGACGAAGGCTATAATATGATTATCCCACGAACATTTTTGATGGGCTTCAAACTAAACTTATAAAATAACCACATGAAAAAGATACTTTATAACTTATCGTTTTTGATCCTACTATGTACAGGTTGTAGTAAGATGCTTGACATCGATTCTACGCGGGTGGTTTCTGAAGAAAATATGTGGGAAAAAATTGAGGATACCCGTGCCAAATTAATGGGCGTCTATGCGATGACTAAATCTGCTTTGGTAGATCACAATGCCTTCTGGCTATATGGAGAGGTACGAAGTGGCGAATATGCTATTCCATCGCGTATGGATTTGCGTGCTATTGCAGATAATGAACTAAATGCCAATGATCCGACACTGGAAGCTTTGCGCAATTGGCGACGCTGGTATGCCGCGGTCAACGAGGCCAACATCTTCTTGGAACGTGCACCAGAGGTGCTTGAAAAAGATCAACGATATACGCAGAACAATTTAAATGTTGACATTGCCCAAGCCCGCTTTCTTCGTGCTTTCGCTTACTTCAATTTGACACGAATCTGGGGTAACGTCCCTCTTATTACCCGCTCGGATGAAGGCAGCTTTACCACAAAAAAGCAAGAAGAAAAAGGAAAATTAATGGCATGGATAGAACAGGAACTTCAACAAGCGGCCTTAGATCTTCCGGTGCGTTACAGTGTAAATGAGCCAGAGCAACTCGGCAATTATTACAATGAAGCTACATCGCGATGGGATGGGACTTTGGCTACAAAAATTGCTGCTTATGCAATCCTAGCGCACCTGTCTGCTTGGCAGGAAAACTACCCCAATGTAGCGACCTATACAGCCTATGTCATGGACAATTACTCCAGAGCAAATATCAATTATGTAGCCACATCAAGTCTGGTGTCCCCGAGTGGATTCTTTTATGACAAACACAGTAGTCAGATGCTTGCTTTTCCTTCGATATGGGGACATGCAGAAGCCAACTTCACAGGACAAGTAGAAGAACTAACACTGGCCGCACCTATTGTCAATAAGAGTATTCCTGACATGTATTACACCAAAGAGACCATTTCTTCGGTTTTTAATGAGGCAAAAGATGAACGCTTTAGTATCGATACCCTAGGTAATCCTGTAAACGAAAATTACTTCCGCAATTTCAATGGTAGATACCCGATACTAAGCAAAATAAAATGCATACAAGGTGGTAACACAGACCCTTCGTTTCGTATTTTTTCTAGTGCGCTGGTATTTTCCAGGCTAGAGGATATGACACTCTTGCGCGCAGAGGCTCTAGCGGTTTTAGGAGATCGTAATGGATCAGTCGAGTTATTAAATAATATCCGTGAAAATAGAGGATTACCTATTTACGATGAGACTATAAATGGTGATCTGGTAGATGCTATTTTTCTGGAAAGACGTCGGGAATTGATGGGTGAAGGACATCGCTGGTATGACCTTGTCCGTTACCACAAAATTAAAAATAATGATCCAAAATTTGTACAGCTCATCAATGAAGGTGGCATATATTGGCCTATTGCCGAGTCCCTGATCCGACAAAATGGGCTATTAGAACAAAACAACTTTTGGCAATAAAATACATAAATAAGAAATATCATGAAAGCTCGAATACTATATCTTTTATGTTGCCTACTGGCCTTATCGTGTGCTAAGGATAATGGCTTCTATAAATATCAACTGAAAAAGGAGCAATTTAATGGAAACACCTATACCTATTTACAAAGTAAACCTGGTGTATATGATTCATTGCTGAAAGTTATCGATCGCATAGGACTGGAACAACTCTTGAGTAATGATGGGGTGACACTATTTGCACCGACGAATGAAAGCTTTAGATTGGCAATACAAAATCTGAACACGGTACGTAAAAAGGCAGATCAACCTAGGGAATATTTATCCGACGTGAACCTCCTCCATCTGGACACGATGCTATCCCAATATATTATCCGGGGTAAGATGAGTAGTGACTCTTTAAGTTCCAAGGACGGAAAGTCTCTAAGCGATTTTCGATATGGCTATCCCATGCACGGTAAACTCATCCAATCTTACTCTTCGGGCTACATTGATGGAGGACCTTCGGTTATTGAATTTAGCGACACTAAAAAAAGTTCATTTACGCGCAATTGGGTAACTACCAACACAGCATCAATAAATATTGAAACGAAAAATGGAATAGTACATGTACTATCGCCCGATCATGTCTTTGGCTTTGCAGACTTTGTGAAACGTCTCACCTTTATTCCGCCTCCCCCTAGCCTATTCGACCTTGTAGGAGGCACATTTACAGCTTCTACAGAACATAGCGGTGGTCCCAATGCGGTAGAGGCGTCCAAGTATGTCTTTGATGGCAATTCACAAACAAAATTTCTCGTAAGTTTTAGCAATTCATTATGGTTGCAGGTACAGTTAAACACTCCTTCGGTAGCCAATGCATATACATTGACCTCCGCAAATGATGCAATAGAAAGGGATCCGATCGATTGGCGACTAGAGGGTTCGCAGGATGGCAGTAGCTGGACGCTACTGGATTCCAGAACATCTGAAGAATTTGTCGACAGGTTTATGCAACGGGTATTTAGGTTCAGAAATACCACGCCTTTTGCCTATTATCGTTTGACTATCACACGTATTAGATCGGGTTCGACATTCCAATTGGCAGACTGGTCAGTAAATTATGAAGAGTTATAACAGACAAATAAACTTAACAATAGCCTATATATGATAAGTTATAAAAAATACAATATTTTGGGGATTGCAGCAGGTTTGTGCATGTCTATAACCTCTTGCTCGGAAATGTACAATCTGCCGGAAGACAAAGATTTTATTAGTGAAAACCTTAATTATTCCGATAAAATACTGGAGACTAGATTAGGGAGAACAACGGTAATAAATCGGCTAAATGCGGATAACTCTACTTTGCCAATTAAATTTGAGATTATCAACCCACGCTTTGGCGATGGTAAGGCAGTTACAGATTTCTTACAGGTATTTCCAACCTATGAATGGATCGCAGAATATGATGGAAAGGAAACTTCGCTACAGGATATTGAAAGTAAACGCCGCTTAGTAGACAAACCCATCTTTGAAGTGGATTCAGGTGGTCGTTTTATTATGCATCCCTCAGCTACTGCAGAACGCATAACTCCACGTCCCGTAGACACCATTTTGAAAACGCAAGATATTCGGTTTTTTGACCTCAAGCTCACAAATTCGGGTGGGATACGCTATATAAAAGATTTTCAACTGATTCCTTGGCGAGAACTGCCGTATGAACCATCCTCTGACATCAATCCCTATACGGGAGGTGTGGCACCAGACCCCAACGCGCCTAATGACCCGCGAAAAAGGGCATATATCTTACCTAATATCTCCAATATAACGGGTGAGCGGACGAACGTTTTACTGGTTAATAACAACCTCAAAAAAGATGTCGTTGTGTATATCCGGCCATTTGAAGGAGGGAATGGCAATAAACTACGTTTTAAATTTCTGAATAAAGATAGTCTCGCCATCAATCCTGTGGAATTCAATGAAACCCGATGGGATCAATTAGTGCACGGCTTTAATAAAGAAATGACATCCCAATACGTACAATACGACGTCGCCTATCCCATCCCATTATCTTCGATACGGACAGATTATGCACAAGGCGACAGAGCCAATGTAGTATTTCAATATTCCCGTATAGGCTGGGGGGGAGTTAGGACAGTTTCCACATTTTCTTTAGCTTTTAAGATCTTCAGGAAAGGCGATTGGGAAATCGTATTTCATTTCAAAAATGACAATCCAAAATTTGACAACGACTAATAGGGCCTTTTTATGAAAAACAAGATATTATATAGCATACTTTTATTTTGTATGAGCCTCTGCCTCCAAGGAATGGCACAAACGACTGTACGCGGAAGGGTATTAGACGAAGACGGCAAGGCCCTGCGTAGTGTTACAGTCATCAATGTGAGTACAGCTCGCCAATTAGTAGCAACCGATGCCAATGGTGGTTTTTCGGTATCCGTTGCATCCGGCACTACACTCCTATTCAAGCTTGTGGGTTATAAAGAAAAGCGTGTGAGCTTAGCTGCTGGACAAACTTCCTTGACCGTCAATCTTGAACCTTCTAGTACAGAAGTGGATGAGGTCGTGGTAACACGTGGTTATGTAAAAAGACCAAAAGAAACCTCTACCGGAGCTTCCAATATCATCACTGCGGAGGACATCCGTGATATACCCGGTTCTTTGGAAACCCTATTACAAGGAAAGGCTCCTGGTCTGAATATACAGGTCAACACAGGTGCTCCTGGTTTCCGTGGCACGACCCAGATTCGTGGTCTCTCTACACTAAGCACTGTAGGTAGCGGAAATGAATCTATCCTGATGCCTACCTCTCCTTTATATGTAATCGACGGTGTACCTCTGGATGCCGACCGGGCCTCCGAAATGGGATTGCAGCAACAAGGACCGGGTGTGAGCCCACTGTCGATGATACCGCCAGAAGATATAGAAAGTATAGAGATTCTTAAAGATGCGCAGGCTACCTCATTATATGGTTCTCTAGCCGCCTACGGGGTAGTTATTATCAATACTAAACGAGGCAATTCAGAAGTACCGCGTATTAATTATGTTAACAATTCTTTTATGCGGACTCCACCAAAACTAAGAGAAACATTGGGTGGTAATTTAGAACGGAGACTCAAGCTAGAGCAGATCTTTGGTAATGCACTGACGCAAGCAGATATCGATCGAATTCAAACCACGCCTCATCTATCGGATAGTTTGAATGCCTATTTTAATAATTCAACAAACTGGCAGGATCTTTATTTTCAAACTACTTACAACCATAGTCACAACTTAAGTGTGGATGGAGGAAATAGTATACTATCTTACAAAGCCAACATTGGCTACTATAGCGAAACGGGTATTATCCGAAATACAGGTTTTGATCGCTACTCTACTAATCTGCGCATGGACTATAGTCCGGATAGCAAGCTACGGTTTACCGGACAGGTATTTGCACAACTCGGTAAGATAAACAAGGGTGACGGATCAGGGATCCTGCAAACAGGAGTTGCAGCAGGAGGCTTATCCTCGACCCTCTTACCTCCACCTTCCTTTTATTCGGTATCATCGGAGTACATTTCATCGATCAGTACCAACAACGAAAATGGCGTACGCCTTATCCGACCATATGTCGAAGGATCTTATCAGATCATAGACGGTCTACGCATTACCTCCGCATTGAGTTATGAATTTGTTTCGAGCACGGAAGACACTTTCTCGCCTGCAGCAGCTAACAACCAATTTTCCAAAGTCTATTCCTTTGCAGGAAGACAAACTCAGTTGTATAGCCGAAGTTCTTTGAATTATAGCAAAACTTTTAATGAATCACATAATATTTTCATCAACCTTTTCAATGAAGTTAGAAATGTAACCCGGCAGGATTTTCCGATACAGCAAGATCGCACCCCAAATGACAATTTTCAAGGACCTCTGGGCTATGATGGTTTTTTCTCTAGAGGTGGGGGACTATTGGATAATTTCAAAAATGAAAGAGCCCTATCCTTTGCCCTATCGACGTCCTACGATTACAAAAGAAAATACATCCTAGATCTATCCTACCGGATGGATGGTTCCTCTGGGAATGGGTTCGGAAATCTCTATACTAAAAACCCGGCGATTGGTTTACGTTGGAATGCGCATAATGAAGAGTGGATCAAAGATGCCGCTCCCTGGCTAAGCTTAGGCTCTATCCGTGGCAGCTGGGGAATTAATGTGATGCCAAACAGTACGCTGGAAAGGATCTACGGCCGCTATGACATCACGGGCAACTATAACCAGCAACAAGGCGTAGGTATCCGTTTTGGTCAGATCCCGAATCCGAATCTAAAACCGACGACCTCGATGCAATATAATTTTGGGCTAGATATCGCCTTATTTAATAATCGCATAGACTTTGTCTATGACACTTATTACAAGAAAGTAGACAACTTGCTCTTTGATCAGCGATTGAACAGCACGGTTGCATTTGATGTATTAGCATCCAATGATGCCGCAATCGCCAACTACGGCCATGAGTTAGCATTAAACATAAGACCACTACGCCCCGGAGGAGATTTTTCTTGGACATTTTCTATCAATGGAGCTCTCAACAAGGATATATTACTTAAACTACCCGCACA
This sequence comes from Sphingobacterium alimentarium, assembly GCF_004342685.1. Lineage (GTDB taxonomy): Bacteria > Bacteroidota > Bacteroidia > Sphingobacteriales > Sphingobacteriaceae > Sphingobacterium > Sphingobacterium alimentarium. The sequence goes on along the minus strand of NZ_SMBZ01000006.1, from coordinate 17,594 downwards.
TTACGGAGGACAATTTATAAAATGGAATGTAGATAATCTTAATGGACAGCATAATATATTCCGTGTAGGTACCGCAACTATGTCTAACTATCTTTTTATCAATGAAGGTGTGTATTCTAGAGATGAGGATGTGCCTATTGACCCCACTTCTGGATTGCGCTATCGTAATAGTGATGGAACATTTTTTCAAGCGGGAGATCCGATTTGGAAAGACATGAATGGTGACTACATCTTGGACAATAGAGATATGGTCCGCACCGGGAACAATCAGCCTTTGATAACAGGTGGTGTTCAAAACACATTTTCTTATAAGAATATACAGTTTAGCATTTATGCTTCCTACACAGCTAAGCGAACTATATTGAATAATGCACTTGCTGAACGTATGGGACTCATGGCCAACCCTTTTGGTCAAGGTAAGGACAATAAAGTAGTCGTGCCTCTAGATGGCTACAATATGTGGCTCCAGCCAGGAGATGTAGCGATGTACCCCTATGCTTATGCCTACACACGAAGTGGAACTATACGACCGTTTCGATACGATCAGACATTATGGGCCGAAAATGGGTCTTATTTTAAAATCAACAATATGATATTGGCGTACAATTTCAACCGGGGGCTATTGAGTAGATATGGGTTGGAACGTGTGCGGGTATATGCATCCTTGGACAATGTGGTGACCTTTTCGACGTACAGCGGCCCAAATCCGGAAAACGTAACTAGTATGGGACGTGATCTTTCCAACGGATACCCAATACCTAGAACATATAATATAGGTTTAAATCTTTCATTTTAATAGGCCATGAAAAGAAAAAAATATATGATATCGGCAAAGATCTTTCAACGCATTCTCTTAATGGCGACTATTTTTGTAAGTGCGGGCTGCCAAAAGTACCTGACTGTAGATCCTGTAGATCGTTTGACGGGAAACAACTTCTACTTGAATAAAGATGACGTAGAGGCCAATATGGCATTTATGTATTCTAAGTTTTTTGATAAAATAAGAGAAAGTTGGGTAATGGGAGCGATTGGGGAGGCACGATCGGGGGAAATCAAGGCAACAACCAATCAGGGAGATGCCCGAACACGGCCATTAGATCCTGCCGAGCGCTTCGTTGTAGAAGTACTCGGTGACAATGATTTACTTACTGCTATATTCTCTCCGACTTATGTAGATTACGAATTAAGTAAAATAACGAACTGGAAAGGCTATTACCAGGTTATCCAAAGTGCAAATATATTGCTATCCAAATTGGATGAAGGCATCCCTGGAGTAGATGGTGCGGATAAAGAACGCTACATAGCTGAAGCAAAATTTATCCGGGCTTTCACCTATTTTTGGATGGTACGTCTATATGGTGATGTGGTGTATTATACAGAACCCTACTTCTCGCAATCGATAGGTCGCGAAAATATGGTGTCCGTCCTAAACAAATGCATAGCCGATCTGACTCCCCACAAAGACCAGATGCCTTGGACACATAGTGATCCTTCAGAACGCGGCGCACGTGCCGGACGAGGAGCAATTATAGCGCTACTGATGCATATGCACGCTTGGAATGCATCCTTCGATCGTGCCAACAGCCAAAGTCATTATACAGTTGTAGCGGCACTAGGTAAAGAACTAATAGACAGTAAGGCACACCGATTATATGATCTGACCCCGCAAAATTGGGCAGAAGTATCAAAAGGTAGAACCGCAGAATCCCTGTTCGAATTCTACCGCAGCATCAACTACGGGGATAACAACTGGTTTAGCGAGACCTGGGACGATTTTGATCCTAGAAATCATTACCAATTCTGGAGTCACTTTTTAAGATGGCCGTATTTATTTCCAAGACATGACAAATCGATAAGCGCTGCTTATTATGTTTCCGAATACATGAACGCTATCTATCCCGATGGTGAAGCTGACCTACGGCGGGACATGTGGTTTGATGATATCGCATCAGATAATGGACAGTTTGCGCTGAAAAAATTTGCCTACAATGTATATACCTCGGGCAATGAGCAAGGCTATCCGGACAATTCCATAATTATTTTTAGGTACTCCGATGCTATTTTGCTACAAGCAGAAGCGTTGGCAGAACTAGGCCGTGATAATGAAGCTATCGCAGCTGTCAATCTGGTCCGCAAAAGAGCAGATGCATCCTTATATGTGGGTGCAGGGGGCAGTGATCTGAAGGATTTTATCTATACCGAACGATGTAGGGAACTCTTTGGTGAGGGACATCGCTATTTTGACTTAATCCGTACGCGTCGAATTCTAAATTCTCAATGGACCATGGCTCCGATGAACTTGGATCAGTATACCCGCGGTGCATGGACTTGGCCCCTAGATCAAAGTGCTAGGGAGTACAACCCACATATCGTTTTAAATGAATATTGGACAACAACAGGAAGATAATATTGAAAGTTATGAAGAAATCATTAATAAAACAGAGCGCACTACTCTTCCTCAGCACAGTATTATTCTTTGCTTGTAAGAAAGACGAATATTATACCGATGGTGGACGTGCAGAAGCTGCTTTTGAAGGTTCGATTATGGATTATCTTGATGCTAAACCTAGAGAATTTGACTCCATTGCCCAGATCATCCGTCTAGCTGGTATGGAAGATAAGTTTAAGGAGGAAACATTTACATTTTTCGCCCCTAGGGATGAAAATATTAAAAAGCTGATTGGATCATTCACAGCGGGAGGATTGAATCAAGAACTGTATTACCTCGGCTTGGACACGATAAAAGTGCTCGCTGATGTGGACCCTGAAATCTGGAAATTTTACCTGCACAGACATATTTTTAATGGGAAAAACAAATTGGCTGATTATCCGCAAATAGATTTCAATCTGATGAATGTCTATGGCGGACAAAATTACCAATCTCAAGGAGATGCAGTATGCAATATAGGAGTTGTATTCAATGATGCCGTAAGTTCGGACGGCAAATCAGTCCTCCGCTATATGGGCTACCGCAAACTGCATATTTCCTTCATCAGCGATTTATCCAATCCTGATAATATGAAGAGGGTACCTGTGGCATCATCTGATATACAGCCTCACAATGGAGTGGTTCACGTATTGGACTACCTAGAGGGAGGATTGGGGTATATCGATTCGCACATCAAGTCGGATATTATCCAAAGTAAAAGAAATTAGTATGGAAGCCTCTCAATATTCACACATGTGGCATTTAATTAACATTCTTTATATATGAAAAATGCAGTTATAAAATATATAGTAGTGGTACTCTTCCTATCCATTTTGATAGGTTGCAGAAAAGAAACTACTTTTTTCTCGGAACCTTATGGAGAAGGTAAAGAAACGCTGGGTATTGTTTTTAACCGCTCAATTGTACCTTCACCTGCAACTGGTAGCGTGGGAACAATCGTTTCCCTGAAAGTATCAGGACTATCCGAATATCGGGACAAAGCGATTATCAAATTTAGTGGACAAGAAGCAGAGATCGTAAGTCTCAATGGGGATGATCTTCAAGTGAAAGTACCTCCATACGCAAGCAGTGGCATCATGTCCATCACAGTAGATGATATTATCATCTTTGGTCCTGAGTTTGAAGTTAATGGGAGAATAAAAATTGACCCGACCTGGGAAGCAAAGCAAGGAACTAACAATGTCGTTAATGACCGACTGGTCCTTCCTGATGGAAAAGTTATATATATTGGCAATTTTACAGATTATAACCGAAGGGGTTTGGTCAGACCAATCAACCGCCTAGCACGAACTTTTTCTAATGGCAATTATGATGTGAGCTGGCGGACAGGCCTAGGGGCAAATGGTTCGCTCAATGCCATCATCCAGATAGCAGACCGATATTACATCGGAGGATCCTTCTCGGGCTACGACTTGAAACGGGAGAATATCTCCAACTTGACCAGTTTGCACTTGACAGGCGGTTTAGATTCAATAGGTATAAGACCATACAGGAGGCCTGACCAATCGGACACAACGAAGTATGTTCCTAAATTTAATGGGGGCTTTAATGCCGCTGTGGCCCGTCTCTATCCGCAGGGTGACAAACTTATAGCAACAGGTAATTTTAGATATTATGTAAGCCGGAGATATGATAAACCAAACGCTAGAGAAACACGGGACACTACTATTTTGGACAGTATCGAGATAAGACATATAGCACGCCTAAATCTCGATGGATCATTGGATAAAAGCTTCCGCTTCAATGGCAATACTCCTTTTACGGGTGCCAACGGCAATATAGGAACCGTGTCACATGAGTCTGGCCCCCATCAAGGTAAGTTTTTGGTTTTCGGGCAATTCACACGTTTTGATAATAAAACTACAGGTTACATAACGCGTCTGAATCCGGACGGTACCATCGACGAGACCTTTAATCCAGGAGGAACAGGTGCGGATTACAACATCACGAATGTTACTTACAATCCCACGACGAATAAGTATATGCTTGTCGGATTATTCTCGAATTACAATGGCAAGTCTGCACGCTATATGGCTTTGTTAAATGCTGATGGCACATTGGATGAAAGCTTTCAATCGAAAACCTTTATAGGAGCTGCTCCAAACTACGCTAAACAATTAAATGACGGACTCATTATTGTATCGGGAAATTTCTTAAGCTATGATGGAATTACACGAAATCGCTTTATGGTACTTAGCCCAACCGGAAATTTGGCGGCTCCAGATTTGAACGCCACCGGGCAGTTTAACGGGTTTATCCAACAAGCTTTTGAAACCACATCTGAGGATGGTAAACGTGCTGTATTGCTGATAGGTCAGTTTAGTAAATTTGATAACAAGGATGTCTCTAATATAATTAGGGTGATTATAGAATAAATAAAGGATTATGAAAACGGAAAAGCTACAACGAAATATAAAACTGCTGGTATTGACTTTACTGACTATAAGTTTGTTTGGTCGATGTCAGGAAGATTTTAGCAAAACTATTCCCCTACCTGGAGAGGATGAAGAAATAGATGTGGTGTATGGGGAGCGTAAAGTATTATTGTTGATTGTGGATGGCGCGCGCGGACAATCCGTAAGAGATGCAAAAACTCCTACACTCACTCGCCTGCTGCCCAAGGCAATACATACATGGGTTGGTCTAAGCGAAGAAAATGCGCAGGGCATTGCCGCAAACTGGACGGATATCTTTACCGGGGTGAACTATGTAAAGCATGGTGTGGTAGATAATAATTTTGCAACTAATAAATTGGATATTTATCCCTCTATTTTCAGTCGGATTACCGAGTTCAACCCAAATGCCAAAATAGAAATCATCAGTCCCAATTCAGAGTTTATAGCAAACTATGGAACCGACGCAGAAGCTAAATTGGCAACAAATGACAACGACGTTAAAAACAAGGTAATCGCCACTTTAGCTACAACAGACCTTTCAATGGTCACGGCTCACTTTGAAGATGTACTGCAAGCGGGTGAAAATAGCGGTTTTGACCTTTCTTTCCCCCAATATAGGGAAGCAATCAACAGTTTCGACAGCACGGTAGATGAAATATTAAAAGCTTTGGAAAAAAGGGAACAGTATGCCCGTGAAGATTGGCTAGTCATCATCACTTCAAGTCAAGGAGGTCATTTTGAAATCCCTCCCACCGAAAATGACAACACTATATTCAGTAATCCAACTTTAAATACATTCAGTATCTTTTATTCGCCTAAATACAGCAGTAAATTTATTGGTAAGCCTTATATAGGCAATAAACTGTCTGGGGAGTTTATGCGTTTTAATGATGTTAAATATGCAGAACTGCCTACCGAAAATGAATTATTCAACCTAGGAAATGCTGATTTTACTATTGAGTTAAAGATTAAGAAAAATAGAGGGTCGAACAACAACTATAGATTCAGTCACCCTTCTATTATTGGTAAGCGTCAGACCTGGCAAGGCGGTTGGGATAGGGAACTTATGTATGGGTGGGTCATCCACCTTTCGGATAATTTTTGGGTATTCAATGCTCGAGGTGATAAAGGGTATGGCGAAGTAAAAGCTGATCAAAACCAACGCTTGAATGACGCCACTTGGAATACCATTACGATAGTCGGATTACATAGAGAGGATAAGCGCTGGGTAAGGTTGTACACTAATGGTCAGTTCAATCGGGAAGCAGATATCACAGGATGGGGCAACCTGGATTCGGAATGGCCCCTACGCATAGGATTTTTGCCTACCCGCGAAAGCTGGCGCTCGGATGCATACTTGGCGGATGTAAAAATATGGAAAACAGCTATGCCAGATGATATGGTTAGACAGTTCAGCTGTGATCTTGGGGTAGATCCTAACCATCCTTACTATGATAACCTAGCCGGATTTTGGCCAATTATAGGGAGCAATACGGGAGGTAAAATTATGGATGATGGACCGTTTGGAGCGCATCTTAATCTTGGTAATGCCAACTATCCTACCACCGTTCTTAATGATTTTATCTGTGCTCCTTCGACCACACAATTGGGCCAACTGGTGCCACGTACATACGATATCTCAGCACAGATAATAAGTTGGTTAAAAGTACCACGTCAATTGAATTGGCAGTTGGACGGACGGGTATGGTTGGATAAATAATTAATAGATCATGAAGCGATTTAAAATAATCACATGGGTAGCAATGGTTTCGGTATCCTTCGGTATCGTAGCTTGTCAAGATACAGATCTTGAAGACTTTGATTTGCAAAAATCTCAAGGGGTGAGGGTGACTGCGAGCAACACAATAGGAAATATTATCAAAACTAATGAATCACTCACTATCCCTGTTCATCTCAAATTGAGTGGAGGTGCTGGAAAAGCTTTTGAGGTCGGACTTCAAGTTAACCAAGATACTGTTCTCAAGCAGATACAAGAAGGCAAATTAAGGGACATAGTAGCAATTGCATCGAGTGCGGTAATGATCGACAATGTTGCCAAAGTGACCTATGGATCTGATGCTGCTCAGTTTAACCTAACGGTTACAAGGACTGAGGTCGAAAAATATTTTGGCAAAAAGATCGCAATAGGTTATACCATAGCAAATGTTGGAAAGGGCAATACAATAGATGCAGCGCAGAATACGGGTATTATTGTATTAAACACTGCGGATCTGCTTACCCTAGCGGATATCCATTACATATCCTTACAAACGGGAGGAGCTCTTATTGAGGCTAAAGACCGACAAAATTACACGAGTAGCTCAGGGGGGATATCGATTCCCATGCTGGTAAACTTAGCAAGTTTTCCTGGATCTGCTTTTTCTGTGGATGCGGTGGCAGATGCAGCTATTATACCATCCTTGATTCAGGACAAAACACTACCTGAGAATACCGTAGCTTTGAAAAATGGCGAATTTACGCTTACTTCCAAAGCAAACTTTCCAAGTAATGCCAGCGAAGCTAGACTGTCCCTGGATATACCTTGGACAGTAATCAACAATAATCTGGGTAAACAGCTGGCTATAGTGGTACGTCTCCAAAATCCAACTTTGCATATTCTTAATGCAGAAAAAAGTTTTACCATTATCCTGGTCGACTGTGATAATATCTTGGAAGAAGATGTAACACATCTAGGGGTATTTACAGTAAATCGGGACAACAATAGTGGTGCAAATAGTAATGAAGGATCGCTAAAACTTGTAGATAATAATCTTGACAGTAAATTCTTGCAATCAGACTATATCGGTGATTTGGAATGTACACTGGTATTTGCTCAACCACAGAAGATAGGCGCTTACACGCTGACATCAGCAAATGACGCGGATTCAAGGGATCCAAAGGATTGGGTTTTGCAGGGTTCAAATGATGGGATAGTATGGACAACCATAGATAGCCGTAGCGGAGAGATGTTTAGTGCAAGAAAATTGACACGTAGGTTCAATGTCCAATTTCCAACCTCTTATCTGCGCTATAGACTGAATATTACCGCTATAAAAGGAGGTACAAACTTATTCCAGCTCGCAGAGTGGCGGATGATAAAAGTACGCTAGTCTACAACTTTAAAATATAACGATTATGACTATAAAACATTGGTGTATAGCACTCTCCCTTATAATAGGGATCTCTTCTTGCTCGAAAAAGGAGGAAACAATCACTGACAACGAGGGTTTGTTGCCAAAACCTACTGCTGCTTTTACTACACAAATAGTTGATCCGAAAGACCCTTTTACGATTAAATTTATAAATAGCTCTACCAATGCGGTACAAAGTAGGTGGTCTTTTGATGACGATAGCACTTCCTCGGAATCCTCTCCTACACATACTTTTCTCAATACAGGCGTTTACAATGTCAAGTTGATATCCCTGAATAAAGAAGGATATTGGGCGCAGCGAGAGGAAACGGTAAGCATATTGCCTACCTCTTTGGTCGAACTTATTGCCACTCGATCTGCAACAAATCTACATATGTCGTATAATACGAGTATGGCAGTATCTAAAACGAATTGGTTTATTAAGCGAGGAAATTCAAATTATCAAAAGCATGCCGAGACGGCTAGTATGCTTCTTGATATCAACCCCGGGGAATTTGTCAATGCTTACGTGGAATTGATCACACCAAAGGGGTCGAAAACCAGACTCGATATGCTATTGATGGCATCTGGTGTAGTAAAGGATTTGACTACCTTTGAAAATGAGTTTTCGGTATCGCACGAAAATAACGGTGGAAAGGAAAACAGTGAAGGTTCGCTAAAACTTATCGACAATAATATTAACAGTAAATTTCTTAATTCCAATCTTGATCAGATCGGTTATACTTTTCATTGGCAATTTGAGTACTTTCAACCTCAGGTTATCAATGCGTATACCATGACGACAGGGAATGACGCGCCAGGTCGGGATCCGAAAAACTGGGATATGCTAGCCTCGAATGATGGTGTAACTTGGGTAACTCTGGATAGCAAAGACGATTTTATATTCCCTACCACAGGAGGACCTAACAATAATGGACGCACGGTAACTCACACGTTTACTTATAACAATACAACGCCCTACAGCTTCTATCGGCTGCGGGTAAGGGCCGTAGGATCCGGTACGCTATTTCAGATGGCTGAGTTCCGTATGTTGCAATTACCTTATTAGATCTCTATTTAAATCAAAAGGGCGCATCAGCGCCCTTTTGATTTACTATTTTTTCCCTTTTAGGTATTTTTCTAAGAATTGATCTTGCTCCCACAATAGGTGGAAAATGTTTTCTTGGGCTGCATAGCCATGGGATTCGCGTGGAAGAATAACCATACGAACGGGTGCTCCTAAATTTTTCAATGCTTGAAAATAACGCTCCGTTTGCAAAGTGAATGTTCCTGGGTTGTTATCGGCAGCACCGTGCACCAATAACATAGGTGTCTTCATTTTGTCAGCACTCATAAATGGTGACATCTTGATATATAACTGCGGATCATCCCAGAAGTTACGTTGCTCGGATTGGAAACCAAATGGTGTTAATGTACGGTTGTACGCACCAGAACGTGCAATCCCCGCGGCAAATAAGTTTGAATTGGACAACAAGTGTGCAGTCATAAAAGCACCATAGGAGTGTCCACCAACAGCTACTTTTGTGCGGTCAATATAACCCAAAGCATCAACAGCATTAATTGCTGCCTCTGCGTTTGCCACAAGTTGAGGAATGAATGTATCATTAGGCTCTGCCTTACCTTCACCAACGATAGGGAAAGCCGCATTATCCAATACGGCATAACCTTTGGATACCCAGTAAATAAACGATCCATAGCTTGGGAAAGTAAATTCTTTCGGGTTAGCTGTGCTTTGTCCTGCAGTTGCTTTATCCTTATACTCACGTGGGTAAGCCCAAATTAATAACGGAAGTTTTTCTTTTTTGTTGAAATCATATCCCGCTGGTAAATAAAGGGTACCAGACAATTCAACGCCATCATTACGTTTGTAATTCAGCACCTCTTTGTGGACAGTTTCTAAACTTTTGAATGGATTTTCAATCGCTGTAACAGCCTTTATTTTACCCGACTTGATGTTTTTCGCATAATAGTTAGGGTAATCTTTCGGGGACTGCAAAGAAATCAAGATATCACCTTTGGTAATATCCACGACCTCTGCAATACGCTCTTGCTTGTCCGAAGCTGGCGCAGTATAGATACGTTTTTTCTTTAGTGTTTTGAGATCTAACTCATCAATGAATGGAAACTCCCCTTCTTTGGTATGACCAGCTCCTACCCAATATGTTTTGTCTTTATTAACAAACATGGTATACGTTCCCAATTGATTTCTCTCGCGATGCACGCTGCCTGGGTGTGAGTAGATATCTTGGCTATTGCGGTCGATCAATAATTTGGTAGCTCCAGTAGAAGGATTCAACACAAATGTTTTCGAATTACGCGTATCATACCAGCTCGAGGACACCAATGCATACGTGTCATTACCCCAGATAATACCCGCAAAACGGTCTTTCACTTTTGTCAACGATTTTGGCTGCTGGTCAAAAGGAAAATCCCAAGTGAACACCTCATCTCTATATTCAACTTGTTTGTTGGCATCACCGCCATCCAATGCTTGTACAAAAAACAAGGTATTTGCTTTATCCGATCTCCATGTCAACATGCGTTTCCCTGGACGCGTTGAGGAGAATCCTTTAGGCATGATCTCCATCAATGGTGTTTCATTGACTTTTTTGATCAATTTACCATCTATATCGTATACATTTGTTTCTTGCGGAAAAGAATTGTAAGGTACTACATATGAAAATGGCTTTTTCAGTTTAGATACCAGCACATATTTTCCATCAGGGGAAACGTTAGTTTGTGTGTACATATCCGCAGGCAAGAATTGTTTTTGCTGTCCAGCTATATCAATCCAATACAATTCAGCCGTAGCTAATGCTACAAAATCCTGTTCGTCTTGAGGATTTTTCAACAAATCTTGGTATGTTCTCAATTGCGAAACTTTACCTCCGCTCGTCGACACCACAGGACCAGATGGAATATCCTTACTGTGATCGGTCAAAGCAGCGCGATTAGCAGGCGATTTACTGATCAACAGACCTGTGGAACTGCGTAACCATTGATAAGGATTCGTGATGACAGCATTCAAATCGTAGTCTGTCATTTGTTTGGCTTGCTTGTTAGCCACATCTACTAGCCACAAGGAAACACCAGAATCATTAGTATGTGTAAAAGCGATATACTTGCTATCCATCGAAAATGAAACGTTGGATATCAGGGCATTGGCAGGTAACCCGGCGATGTTGTACTCGCTGCCATCATGAGCAGCACGAAGACGCAAATTATGAAAATAATTCTCTGTACTGGAGATTCGTGTTTTGGCATTGATACGTAGACCCGCCAAACGAATTTCTTCTTGGCCTAATTCTTCCAAAGTCTTATACGTAGGACGGTAGCTTAATAGTACCCAAGCTTTGTCCGGGCTTAAACTTACCGCAGGGGGACGTTGGTAGTCAGCTAAAGCTAAAATTTCTGCTGAAGGCTTTTGAAAGGTGACATTCTCTTGAGCCTGCACCGTGACACCCGTCAACAACAATAGGAATAAAGATATTTTTTTCATAAAATGAGATAATATTTGTGCTATAAAAATAGTAAATACTACCTGTATATTGGCCAAAGGAGCGCGTAAAACTCTTGTTATATATAGGCTTAAAATTTAAGAAAAGTGAAATGATTTTACTAATAAAACTATTTTTTTTACATTCAAATTTTAAACGTGATTGACTGCAAAAATTAGTCTACAAAATCAAATTTTAAAGTTATCCACAACTACCAACAATTGATTTACAGTGCTTTACAAACAAAACCACCCAACAAAGGCACTTTTAAAAACTTGAATGTGTATAATGTGGAAAAGTATAACTACCGCCCCGAAATAAAATATAAGATATTTGTTAGAGGATCGCAGTCAATCTTCTGCGCTCGCAGCGTTATTTACAAATATCAGCAAATTTTTATCCAAAAAAGCACTTTTTGGAAAAGGGTTTGCTATCAAAACTTAATAAACAACATGGCAAGAATCATTAAATTCGAAAAAAACGATTGTGCTCCATGCGCACAAGTATCTGCATATTTAGATAATAAAGGTATTTCGTATGAGACGATCAATCCGTTTGATGAACCGGAATTGGCTGTTAAGTTTAAAGTGAGAACAGTGCCTACGGTAATCGTATTGGATGGTGAGGAAATCAAACACCGTATCATTGGTTTCAAGCCAGAAGAATTAGAAGTCGCAGTAACCCAATAATATTTATCATAATAACTACCTATTTATGATACTATATTACGACACAAAAACAGGAAACGTACAGCGCTTTATTGACAAGGTTGTACAGATTACTGGATGGACAGCAATTCGCATTCAAAAGGATATGCAGATTCAGGAGGAAGGCCATTTGGTGACTTTCACGACAAACTTTGGTCAAATACCGGCGATTACAGAGGATTTTGCAAGTAGAAACTGTGCAAAGTTATTTTCTGTGACCTCTAGCGGTAACCGCAATTGGGGTAGAAATTTTGGCGTAGCTGGAGATAAGGTCGCTGCATTATTCGAAATCCCTTTGGCATTTAAATTTGAGCTGTCCGGGACAATGGAAGATATTAATCAATTTATAGACATAATTAAGAATCAATACTATGATAGCAAACGAGGTAGCAAAAAACTGGATATTGCTTAATAACGAAATCATGATCAAACATGATGACGAGTACAGCTTACACAAAGACAAGGAAGCTGTGCGCGCCTATTTCTTAGAGTATGTAAACAAGAATACGGTATTCTTTTACACACTGAAAGAAAAAATTGATTATTTGATTGAGCACGATTATTACATCAATTTCTACCAGTGGTTTACATTTGAAGATATGGAACAAGTGTACAATTTTGTGTACGCCAAGAAGTTCCGTTTTCAGTCGTTCATGGCGGCATTCAAATTCTTCCAAAGCTATGCGCTTCGTGATGATTCTGGAGAAAAATTTTTAGAGCGCTATGAAGATCGCGTTGTAGCGGTATCATTGTTTTTAGCACGTGAGGAAGGTGTACAAAAAGCTATTGAGTATGCCGAAATCATGATTAATCAAGAATATCAGCCTGCTACCCCGACATTCTTGAATGCTGGTAAAAAACGCTCCGGTGAGCTGGTTTCTTGTTTCTTGGACGAAATCGGCGACAACTTGAATGGTATTGGCTATGCAGTTGATTCAGCGATGAAACTATCATCTATCGGCGGTGGTGTATCATTTAATATTTCAAAAATCCGTGCACGCGGTGAAGCTATCAAAGGTGTAGACGGTCGCGCAGGAGGTGTACTTCCGATTATGAAAATCATGGAAGATACGTTCTCGTATGCCAACCAATTAGGTCAACGTCCTGGTGCTGGCGCCGTATATTTAAACATTTTCCACTCAGACATCGAAGAATTCTTAGACTGTAAGAAAATCAACGTCGATGAGAAGGTACGTATCAAATCATTGTCAATCGGTATCATCGTTCCGGATAAATTCATGGAATTAGCCGAGAAAGATGAGCCCTGCTACTTGATCTATCCACATACTGTCGTGCAAGAGTATGGTCAGTATTTAGATGAAATGGATATGGATCAATGGTATGATGCATTGATTACAAACCCGAACGTCAAGAAAAAGAAAATCAATGCACGTCACTTGTTAGTGAAAATTGCACAGACACAAAAAGAGTCTGGATATCCATATATCTTCTTTAAAGAGAATACAAACCGTGCACATGCCTTGAATGGTATCGGCCGTGTGAAATTCTCCAATCTTTGTACAGAGATTATGCAAGTATCTGAAGTATCAGATATCGAAATCTATGGCAAAGAAGACACCATCCGTTACGGTATCTCTTGTAATCTAGGTTCACTGAATATTGCCACGGTAATGGACAACAATCGTATCAAAGAATCTGTGAAAACAGCTATGCGTGCACTGACTGTAGTGACAGACGTAACAGATATTGCAATGGTTCCTTCGATTGCAAAAGCCAATAGAGAATTACACTCTGTAGGTCTTGGTGCGATGAACTTACATGGTTATCTAGCGAAGAGTTTTATCATGTACGAATCGCGTGAAGCCTTAGACTTTGCCAATACATTCTTCATGATGATGAACTTCTATTCGTTGGAAGCATCCATGGAAATCGCTAAAGAACGCGGTCGCACATTCGTAGGTTTCGAAAAATCAGATTACGCTTCTGGTGCTTACTTTGACAAATACACCCAGAGAGATTACATACCACAAACGGATAAAGTCAAAGAACTATTTGAAGGCGTGCACATCCCGACTATCGAGGACTGGAATAATCTAAAAGCGCAAGTAAAAGAGCACGGTATCTACCATGCATACCGCTTGGCAATTGCGCCAAATCAATCTACATCATACATCATGAACGCTACGGCGTCTGTGATGCCGATTGTAGATATTATCGAAGTACGTGAATACGGAGATAGTACCACCTACTACCCTATGCCGTACTTGACAAATGATAACTATTTCTACTTCAAGTCTGCATACGACATGGATCAGATGAAAGTGTTGAAACTTATATCAGTTATTCAACGCCATATCGACCAAGGGGTATCAACGATCTTGCATACCAATTCCAAAGACAGTACACGTGACTTGGCCAAGTACTATATCTATGCACACAAATTGGGCTTAAAATCGTTGTACTACACACGTACGCGCAAGTCGTCAATCGATGAGTGTATCTCGTGCTCGGCATAACACATCATGAATTAGGAACTTTAAAATATTAACCAAATAAAAGACGACGCTGAATAAATAAACTTATTCAGCGTCGTCATCAAAAGATATTTAAAACAACAATGAGTAAGCAATATACGGCAGTAAATTGGAATACACCAGACAATGATTATGCCTTAATGTTCTGGGAACAAAACATCAAACAATTCTGGATTGACACAGAGTATATCCCATCTAAAGATATCGACAGCTGGAAAGGGCTGAGCTGGGACATGAAAGAGTGTTACAAAAAAGCATTAGGCGGCTTGACTTTATTAGATACGCTACAAAGTCATACCGGTATGCCTAAAATCATTGATCACATCACCTCTTTACAAAATAAAGCTGTATTGTCTTACATGTGTATGATGGAAGCCATCCACGCCAAATCATATTCTACGATTTTCTCTACGGTATCGACGACAAATGAAATCAATGATGTATTCGGTTGGGTGTCGCAAAATAAATTTTTGCAATTCAAAGCGGCTACTATTGATCAATATTATCGCGCTATTGACAAAGAAAACCCAACAGACGAAGAATTATTTATGGCATTGGGCGCATCTGTATTGTTAGAATCGTTCTTATTCTACTCTGGTTTCTTCTTGCCATTGTGGTTATGTGGACAAGGTCAGATGGTCGCTTCTGCAGATATCATTAAAAAGATTGTGGCTGATGAATCCATTCACGGTGTATTTGTAGGGCTGATCGCTCAAGAAGTGTTTGCTAAATTGCCTAACAAAGAAGAGGTGAAAGGCAAATTCTTAAAACTTCTAAATGATCTTTACGAAAACGAAGTGAAGTACACCGAAGAACTCTATACGGTGGTAGGATTGACAGCTGAGGTGAAAGAGTACGTTCGTTACAATGGAAACAAAGCGTTGATGAATTTAGGTTTCGAGCCTATTTTTGAAGTAAAACAAGTAAACCCTATCGTATTGAACGGTCTTAATACGGAGACTACACAGCACGACTTCTTTTCCAAAAAATCAACGAACTACGAGAAATCGACGGAAATTGTGCATTTAATGCACGAAGACTTCGAATTAGATGCTTCCGTAGATATTTAAGAAATATAATTTATAAAGTGATTGTAAATCCCTTTCCAGAGTTTCTGTAAAGGGATTTTTATTTTTCAAGGCTTAATCGTTGTTTTCGCGGATGAATAAGTTTTTTGTTAGCTACCTAAAATTTCCTACATTTAGATTAATTATAAAACATAGACATACCGAATAATTTATGAAAAGACTGGCTGTAGCTACATTAAGTCTATTGCTTTTTGTTACCATGAGTTGTGACAAAAACGACAATCCAACTCCAGAACCTACCAATAAGTGGGACACCTCTCCAGAAGCATACTTGAAGGACACAACTTTGTATTGGACAAAAGTGCTCTCGCTTTGGCAAGACAACATCATACCTGCAAATATTAATGATGTGATGGATTCAGTGAAAGTAAGAAACATCACCAAAGATTTTCAAACGGCAGAAGCCCTACTGGAACACCTAATAGGTATGACTCCTAAAGATCCGGCAACAAACCAACCGTATGATCGCTTTAGCTTCCTAGATAGAGAGAGTGTGGTCAGTGAGGAGATTCAAAATGCACGATCCACAAGTTATGGTATGTACGTAATTTACTTACAAACTGCAGAATCTGTAAAAGACAATAACAATGCGGATTTGTATATCCGTATGGTTGACCAAAATTCCAGTGCTTATCAGGCAGGATTACGCCGTGGAGATCGCATTCTTAGCATAAATGGGAATACAAAATATGATTACAATACCCAACGTGCACAAGGTTTCAAAGGTATCAATGATGCCTTGAACACTGAGAGCATGACCGTAAAATGGCGTAAACCGAATGGTCAGGAAGTAGAAAAAAAGATTACGCAAGCACAATATAGTGTAAATCCTATTCTAAATTCTTGGGTAGCCGAGCTTGATGGACAGAAAGTAGGTTACTTTGCTTTTAGTTCGTTTATTAGCATCATCAGTAACCAAGGGCAGCCCACGAATTTATTCAACTCATTAGAAACCCTATTCACCAATTACGAAAATCAAGGTGTGAAACATCTGATTGTCGACTTGCGCTACAACGGTGGTGGTGCCACGCTTACAGCTGAATATCTAGCCAATAGAATAGCTCCTGCTATAGCAAATGGCAAAAGAATGTATTATTACAAACTGAACCCAGTGGTACAGCGTGAGCTTGGTGATGAGTTCCCGCCTACAGATTTCAACAAAAGAGGGAATTTAGAGTTGACTAAAGTGTATTTTCTAGTAACAAGCTCCACAGCTTCAGCGAGTGAATTATTGATAAACTCTTTAAAACCGTATATGGATGTACAGGTCATAGGTTCTGAAAATACCTACGGCAAACCTGTTGGATTCTGGGGTATTCCAATCGGCAAAAAGCCTGCTAAAGCAGATATTTATGTGACCTCATTCCAAATGTTTAACTCTGCCAATTTTGGTGACTACTTTAATGGTTTGACACCAAATAAATTGACACGAGAAGATTTCTTAAGAGATTTTGGTGATCCTCAAGAAGGATTCATAGCAGAGGCCTTATACCACATCAAGAATGGTGCGTATTCATCGGGCACCCGCTCAGCAATCGCATCAAAAGATCTACAACGCGTTAATAGTACGCACCAAGTAAAAGCTATCAATACACGAATCAGCGATATGGGTATGTTTAAATTTGGTACGGAGAATATCAAGTTAAAATAAGAACATACAGAGATGAAAAAAGGCGACATAAAATTTAGGTCGCCTTTTGCTCCTGACTTGTCCCCTTGTAGAACTAAGAAAATATATTCAATTGATAATCAGTATTTTATTTAATAAAAAATCGTAATTTGTCGCACTAAGGGTGTTCTATGTTGCGAA
>NZ_SMBZ01000005.1 GCF_004342685.1 Sphingobacterium alimentarium | reverse complement strand
AAAGTAGCCTAAATAGGCACTTTTAAATGTTTTTTTCCAAAACAAGGAAAATATATCAAATTCAGGAAATACTCAGGAAAGAAGCTGACGATTAAAAAATAAAAAGCCGTATCTAACTTTTGATGTTTTGATACGGCCCCTTTTATTATTTTATTTATTATTTGCTTGCTTGAATACCAAGAATTCTGAATGCAGACGCAATAGCTTGAATGTCGAACTTATCATCTCATTCGTTTCGAGGAGAATAGAGAAATAAAGTTTTGTGTTTTTCGGACTTGAATCCGAAGTTCTAATATCTGTAATCTGTTTGTCTAACAGGATATTAATTGTTTTCTGAATAGGATCTCTTTGTTTCATCACCTGTTCGATATTCGAGAATTCGAGACGCTTATACATCGTGTAGATTTCACTGTACCACAGGCCTAATTGGTCAGAGATTATTTGCAAATCTTTACCTCTTGATTCGCGCAAAGGCTTGTGATTATTGTCCACATGATTAAGCGCATTATTACTTATAATGTATAAGTTTTCAACTATATCTTGCAAATAGCCAAGTGCCATAATGTAATAACGGCTAGATTTTGCAGAGGTGTCATCCAGATTTCGAATGAAGTTGAATAGATTATCATTATTGGAATCAATATCCTTATTGAGCTTTTTAATCAACTTTTTATTCTTCGCGAGATTGGTCAGATCAGTTTTGATCAGGTTGTCCACTACTTCTTTGTAGAATAAGTTGGATTTGGCAATTACTTCACTGATTTGATTAGCACTTGCTTCAGTTACCTGTTGTAATGAACGGATATCGGACTTCTCGAGCTGTAATTTACGTTCTGCTTGTTCAGCCACTTTGCGACGGTGACTACGTGCATTTTGGAATAATAATAGAGCCAATACAATCAATGCCACGACAAAACTTACTATACCACCAATTTTTAAGAAATAAGCGATGATAAACGCCCCTGTGAATGCACAAGCTGCAGTAAAGAACCATCCACCAATGACATGGAATACACCAGATACACGGTATACGGCCGATTCTCTATCCCATGCTCTATCTGCAAATGCAGAACCCATCGCTACCATGAAAGTAACATAGGTAGTTGATAAAGGCAATTTCATTGAAGTACCTAATGCAATTAAGCTACTTGCCACCATCAGATTGACAGACGCACGCACCATGTCAAACATAGGCTCGTCATCAGATTTCTGCTTCGTCGACGTGCTAGCTTGTTCAAATCTTTTATCCAATTTTGTCTGTAATGTGCGAGGCATCACATAAGAAAGGATATTTCCAAGGTTCACAAAACCTCTTACAATCCATCTTGATAAGGTGTTTGGCTGGAATTTTTCGCTTGATGAATCTTGACTACTCAAGTTCATCTCTGTTTCGATTACCGTACGCGCTTTCTTAGATGTCCACAATGTGAATAGCATAATCAATCCACTCACAGTAAGAATCCACATAGGCGCCACTATATTTGATGAAGCCAATTCGGACATCATATACGTATTAGGATCACCCCCAGCTGCCTTGAAAAAACCAATAGACTGTATAGCAGCTACAGGCACGCCGATGAAATTAACCAAGTCATTACCTGCGAATGAAAGTGCCAAACCGAAGGTTCCAACCCCTACAATAACTTTAAGAATATTGACGTTCAGTCGCGTAAGAATAAAGCTAAGAATAGTAAAGAATACGAAACTTCCTGCTAGGATGAGTAATTCATGGGTAGTAATCCAAAGTTTAACGTCGCTACTAATAAACGTAACTGATTTCAGACCTTTGATCAGAATAAAGTAAGAGATTAATGCTAAAGCCAGACCTCCAAATAAAACGCCGAAAGTCTTTAATCTTTTTTCAAATTGAAAAGTGAAAATTACGCGGGAAACATATTGAACAAGCATTCCCAGGGTGAAGGATATCACCACGGACAAAAGAATACTTACGACAATTTCTGTAGCTTTATCTGTGTTGATGTATTCTGGTAATGTACTCCATTCACCAGTTGTAGTATATATTTTATATAAAGCAAGACAAACGGCTGCTCCTAATAATTCAAATACAATAGATACAGTAGTGGATGTCGGTAGACCAAAATAATTAAATACATCTAGCAAGATAATATCGGTGATCATGACCGCCAAGAATATGACCATGACATCATTAAAGCTAAACATGCTTGGTACATATATCCCGCTTCGGGCAATTTCCATCATTCCACTGGAGAATAAGGCGCCACATAATATACCCGCAGAAGCAAGTATCATGATCAGCCTGAAAGAAAGTGCTTTGGAGCCTAAGCCCGAGTTAAGAAAGTTGACAGCATCATTGCTTACGCCCACCATCAAGTCAATGATAGCTAGGACGGCGATGGTAATAATAACCAGATAAAGGTAGTGCTCCATACAAATTAAAATTTAACATGGCAAAGATATAAAGCCAATGTTAACTTAGTATTAAGGATTAATCCGGAAGAATCCTCTTACTTAAAACAACTCAAAACGGATGAAGCCATAAGGCTAATTCCAGCCAAAGAAGTATGTACTCCGTCGTAAGCCCAATAAGCGCCAGGAGCTGATTGTTCTGCTTTATCAAATATGCTTTGATATGGAATAAAGGAGGCCTTGTACTCTTTAGCGATTTCTTTACTTACACGTTGATAGTCGCCAAATTCAGGATACCAAGAGTCATCTACATGTTGCACATTCTTTACACCAAAAGGTTCGCCTATTATCAACTTTACATTCGGCAAACTTTCTAATGTTATATCTAATAATTTTTGATACTGTGATTTATAGTCCGCTGCCGAACCACTGTAATTTCCATTGCGTTTGTGCCAATAGTCATTTACACCAATAAGAATACTCAAAACAGTGGGCTTTAAATCCACACAATCGGTCTGCCATCTATCGATTAACTGAGGGACTTTGTGGCCACCAATACCGCGGTTATAGATTTGTAAATTTTTAGAAGCATGTTGATGGAGTAGCGTTCTGGCAGCGTGTGCAGCGTAGCCTTTTCCCAGGCCGTCTACATCATTCGGGTCTACTATATCCCTACTTCTTCCATGGTCTGTGATCGAATCACCTTGGAACAGAATGATATCGTTTTTTTGGAGTGCGATTTTATTTTCTTTAGCAGCTAACGATTCCGCATTGGCCAAATTAGAGCCTATAACCGTCGCACCGATAGCTGCTAAGGATTGTTTTAGAAATACTCTTCTGTCTTTCATATTTTAAGGTTTATTACCCTAAAATATCGATTTTAACAGAATTTATCAATAGCTGTGCAAATTACCTGACAGGCTTCCAAGATTTCATCATCAGAAATTGTCAACGGTGGCGCTACACGCAGTGCTGTCTCACAATGCAAATACCAGTCTATCATGACGCCGTGATCTGCACAATATTTACTGACACTGTATACTTGATGGAAATTCTCTACTTGCAAACACATCATCAAACCCAATCCGCGGATTTCTTTGATTTTCGGATGTGCTAATTCCTGACGGAAAAGTTTTGCTTTTCGCTCTACGTCTTCAATTAATTTTTCTTCCAGAATGACATCTAGCGATGCCAATGCTGCTGCACAGGAAACTGGGTGCCCGCCGAAAGTCGTAATATGCCCCAACATGGGATTGGCTTTTATCACATCCATAATATGTTTAGGAGCAACAAATGCGCCCAACGGCATGCCACCGCCTATACCTTTTGCAAGCATCAAGATATCAGGTACCACGTCAAAATGTTCGAACGCAAACAACTTACCCGTACGTCCAAAACCAGTTTGTATCTCATCAAAGATGAGTAAAGCGCCAACCGCTGTACACCGAGCGCGAAGCGCCTGCATATAGGCTGCCATCGGAACGCGAACCCCTGCTTCACCTTGAATAGCTTCGACAATAACAGCCGCAGTCTTTTCTGTGATAGTGTCTAAATCCAGTAAATTGTTGTATTCTATAAAATCAATTTCTGGCAGGAGAGGAGCGTAAGCTTCTTGGTATTGAGTGCCACCGATCAAGCTTAATGCACCTTGTGTGCTGCCATGGTAGGCATTTTTAGCAGCAATAATTTGTCTGCGACCAGTATAACGTTTCGCGATCTTCATTGAACCTTCGACAGCTTCTGCTCCCGAATTCGTTAAATAAACGGAGCCGAATGAAGAAGGTAAGTTTTCTAATAATTTTGTCGCGAATTGTACTTGTGGTGCTTGTACGAATTCGCCATATACCGTCACGTGCAAATATTTGTCAAGTTGGCCTTGAATAGCTTGGATTACTTTGGGATGGCGGTGACCAATGTTACTTACATTAAAACCAGAAACTAAGTCTAAATATTTTTGTCCTTGCGGTCCATACAAATACGAACCTTCGGCTTTTTCGATTTCTATAAGTCGGGGACTTTCCGATGTTTGAGCTGTATTTTTCAGGAAAAGCTCTCTGTTACTAATCATAACACAAAGGTACAAAGGAATATTTTATTAACTTAGGTCTATTAACTAAAAATGAATTATGAGCAAAAGTGTTGGATTTGAAGTAAGCCTGAATGGTGATAAAATAGCGAGGGCAGGAATTGATAAGCAAAATTATGTGGTAAATTGCATAATAGGTGCTGTTCACCGCAAGGATGGTTCTGAGGAACTTAATTTATATGTCGGAGGTATGGATTCTGATATTGAGAATTATGTTAGTTGGCAAGGAGGGGAGTTGGAAGTTGGCGATAAAATAGTTATTGAAGTAATTGATAGTAATTTTGATGCCCCCACTTATAAAGGAGTTACTTATTCTGAAGAGGAATTAAGAGAACGCAAGTTGATATATTTTTATGATACTCCCTGTTTGCTGGACAACTTTTTACTAAACTAAGATATAATTACGATACATTTTTAATTTCCTGATAGAACTTTTCATCTGGTGTTATTCGTCCTAATGACTTGTGCCTTCTCTCGGTGTTGTAGAAGTGCACATAATCCTTCACCTGTTTGTACAAGTCAACCCCACCATTGGGTGGATTGAGATAGATCTTCTCTCTTTTTAGCGATCCCCAGAACCTTTCAATGTAGATATTGTCCAGCGCCCTACCCTTGCCGTCCATTGATATCTTTACCTCATTTTTCTGCAAGGCTTTCACAAAAACTTCAGATGTAAACTGAGACCCCTGATCGGTATTGAATATCTCGGGCTTACCATGCCTTTGGATCGTATCTACCAGTACATCCCTGCACCATTCAGCATTCATTGTATTGGATACGTCCCAGCCCATTATCTTTCGGCTATATACATCGATGATAGCAAACATATACATGAAACCTTTAAACATGGGGATGTAAGTGATATCCGCCTGCCATACCTGAGCAGGCCTTTCGATTTTAAGGTTCCTAAGCAGGTAAGGAAATTTATAGTCTGCCTTGTTTGCTTTGCTCTGATTCTTTTTAGGATGTATGGTTTTCAGGTTCATGAGCTTATACAGCCTACGAACCCGCTTCTGCCCAACGAAATAGCCCAGATCCTGCCTCAAATAGTCCGTCATGCGCTCTACCCCGTAAAAGGGACAGTTCAGAAACTTACGGTCTATGGCATTCATAACCTGCAGAACAGAGATTCTCCCTTGGGTTTAAAATAATAACTGCTCCGGGGTAACTCAATAACTTTGCACTGCCTGTAAACGCTCATTTTCTTATAGGAAGGGCAAACAAGCCCGCGTTTCTCGTCAAGACTCATTTGCCCAATACTTTTTTTAAGAAATCAACCTGTATCTGTAGTTCCCCGATCTTGGAATAAAGCTCTTTCTCTTTGGAGTCATCTTTTATCGGGCTTTTTTCTGTCGTAAAAACCGATTCAGCATTATCCAGAAATTCCCGCTTCCAGGTGTTGATCTGGGTCGGGTGCAACTCGTATTTAACGGCTAGTTCCTGAATGGTCTGCTGTTCCTTGATAGCTTCTATGGCTACCTTCGCCTTAAAGCTGGCACTGAATTTCCTGCGTTCTTTTTTCATTTTATACTGCTAATTTAAACATTTATGCAGTTGTCCAGTATTTGGGTAGTATGATAATGATTGAGGCTTTTTTATTTTTGTATGTTCAAATAATTACTCAGCAATAATCAAGAAATAATTCTTCTTGCCTTTTTGAGTAACTAAGTATTTATCATTGATCAAATTAGAAGTATTCACTACTAATTCAATGTCAGTTAATTTCTCTTTGTTCAATGACACACCGCCACCTGTTAACATTTTCTTCGCTTCACCTTTTGAACCAAATACTTGTGCTTTCACAGCTAACAAATCCAAAATGTTAAGACCTTCTGCTAGTTCGGCTTTACTGATTGTGAATTGAGGGACACCATCAAACACTTCCAATACCGCTTCGTGATCTAAGCTCGCTAAGAATTCTAACGAACCATTGCCGAATAAGAACTCTGAAGTTTTTACAGCTGTTTCATAAGCTTCTTTCGAGTGTGTACGGATGGTGATATCTTCCGCCAAAGCACGTTGTACAATTCTTAAATGAGGCGCTGCATCATGCTCCGCAATTATCGCTTCAATTTCCTCTTTTGTACGTAACGTAAAGATATAAATCCAGTTTTTCGCATCATCATCGGTAGCGTTCAACCAGAATTGGTAATATTTGAAAGGTGAAGTTTTCTTAGGATCCAACCATACAGCACCTGATTCTGTCTTCCCAAACTTCTGTCCGTCAGATTTTTTAATCAACTGTGTAGTCAATGCATAAGCCGTACCTTGGTCTTGACGACGAATCATCTCCGAACCCGTTACGATATTACCCCATTGATCCGAACCACCCATTTGAATCTTACAATTGTGGTGTTTCCACAAATAATAGAAATCATATCCTTGAATCAATTGATATGTAAATTCAGTGAACGACAATCCGTTATCACCTTCTAAGCGTTTCTTTACCGAATCCTTCGACATCATATAGTTGACCGTGATCAACTTACCCACGTCACGAATAAAATCCAAAAAGCTGAAATCTTTGAACCAGTCGTAGTTGTTGACCATCTTAGCGTCGTTCTCGCCGTCACCAAAATTTAAAAACTTCGAAAGTTGGTTTTTTAGACATTCCAAATTGTGATTCAATGTAGATTCATCTAAAAGATTTCTTTCTGCAGACTTGAATGATGGATCACCAATCATACCCGTAGCACCTCCTACAAGGGCAACAGGTTTGTGTCCTGCATTTTGAAAATGGATTAACGTCATGATTTGAGTCAAATGCCCCACATGTAAAGAATCGCCGGTTGGGTCAAAACCGATATATCCTGAAACTTTTTCGTTATTCAGTAAATCCTCGGTACCCGGCATGATATCCTGAAGCATGCCTCTCCAACGTAATTCTTCTACAAAATTCATAATGTTTGTTTTGATTTTCAATTGTATTATAAAGCATTCAGCAAGGAATATTTTATAACGATATGATTATTATTTTTTTGTTTTAAGATTGCAAAGATAACAGATTATGCCGTATCTTACGATTAAATAATCGTATAATTGGTAGATTTTGAATTTTTTGTCACATTACTATTTCGAGCGTTATGCTGTTCATTCTGAGCAAGTGGTGGGTGGACTTTTGCCCGATCTATTGAAGAATGCGGATAAATATTATTCCTTTCAGCTGCACAAGTTTGAAGATAGTCTTCCTGTGGGTATAAAGAGCGAATCCATTACGGAGGGTTGGCGTCGTCATGTGGAAGTAGACAAGCTATTCCATAGTTCGGATTATTTCTACCACCATACCCATCAGATTCGTAAGATCGTCGAGCACAATGTTGCCGACTTGCCCGTGAGGGCTTCTTTTTTGGCTCATATTAGTTTAGAATTGCTTTTGGATCATAAGCTTATAGCGAATGACTTATTAAGTGTGCATCGTCTGTATGAGCATCTCGAACACAGCGATAGAACGCTTTTGAGCAAATATTTGCTGGCTTTGGGAATCGACAACCAAGAAAGTTTTTTCAAATTTTATGATAGATTTGTAGCATCAAAATATATCTTTGATTATGCTAAGGTGGAGAATATTCCCCATGCATTGTTCAATATTTGTAAGCGGGTTTGGGATTTTACTCCCTCACTGCGTCATTTTGAGGTACTTGCCCAGCAGTTGGACGCGTATCAAAAAGATGAACTTAAAGATTATATGGAAATATACGCTTACATCTCGCAACATTTAGATTAAGTATTTAATTAACCAAAATATTACTATATGAAGAATCAGCTTTTCAAAAAGAAAAGTGTGGACCAAATATTACTCGATTCAGAAACCAAAGGCAGCGGCTTAGCCAAAATTTTGGGCGTTCGTGACTTGGTATCTTTGGGTATCGCTGCCATCGTAGGAGCAGGTATTTTTAGTACCATCGGACTAGCAGCTTTCAATGGTGGACCGGCGGTTTCGATGCTATTTGTTTTTGTAGCTTTCGCCTGTGTATTTACTGCATTGTCTTATGCGCAATTTGCCAGCACAGTACCTGTGTCTGGTTCGGCGTACACCTATGCATATGTGGCTTTTGGTGAATTATTTGCCTGGATTATCGGTTGGGCTTTGGTGCTCGAATATGCGGTATCCAATATGGTTGTTGCCATTTCGTGGTCGCAGTATTTTGTGTCTATGTGTGAGGGCTTTGGGATTCATATCCCCAAATGGCTTACCATGGCACCAGGATATGCGATAGAGGCGCATCAGAAAATGCTCGATGTGGGTGCTGAAAATCTAACGGGTATTGATCGAATTGCCCTTCAGGCTTACGAAACAGCTCCTCGAATTGGGGATATGCCTATAATCTTTGATTTCCCGGCAGGATTGATTACCGTATTGGTAACGATGCTGGTGTATATAGGAATTAAAGAATCACAGCGTGCAAGTAATATCATGGTTATTATCAAAGTGGGGATCATTCTTGCCGTTATATTGGGTGGTGTATTCTTTGTAAAACCGGAGAATTGGACACCTTTTGCGCCGAACGGCCTTGGCGGAGTGATGAGTGGGGTAGCTGCAGTGTTTTTTGCTTTCATTGGATTTGATTCTATATCGACGACAGCCGAAGAATGTAAAAATCCGCAACGCGACTTACCCAAAGCGATGATCTATTGTTTGGTGATCTGTGCTGTATTGTATGTATTAATCACCCTGGTGCTGACAGGAATGGTTAATTACACCGAATTGAACGTAAAAGATCCATTAGCATACGTATTCCAATATGTGGGTTTTGATAATATGGCAGGAATCATTTCGGTGACATCCGTTATTGCAATCACAAGTGCATTGTTGGTTTTCCAATTAGCGCAACCGCGTATTTGGATGACGATGAGCCGTGATGGTCTATTGTGGAAGAAATTCTCTACGATTCACCCAAAATATAAAACACCTTCTTTTGCGACTATCGTAACTGGCTTTGTGGTGGCTGTTCCAGCGTTGTTTTTTAAGATGGATTTCTTTGTGGATCTGACTTCTGTAGGTACATTCTTTGCCTTCATCCTTGTATGTGCTGGAGTACTATACATGGATAAATCGGGTTTGTCGAAGAAATCGAAATTCAAAGTGCCTTACGTGAATGGGAAATATTTGGTAGGATTAGGATTTATTGCAGGTCTGGTACTGATGTATTTATATGGTCAAGACAGTTTGGCAGAATGGAAGACTTTAGGCGCCTCTGAAGTCATATTGCACAAGTCTTTGGTGCTTGTTTTCTGGATTACCTGGTTAACATTAAGTATTCTATCCTTCAAGCATGATTTCTCCCTTTTACCGGTGACTGGTATTCTGATTAATCTGTATCTGATGAGTGAGTTGGGTGCTAGCAACTGGATCATTTTTATTATCTGGCTGGCTATCGGATTACTTATATACTTTATGTATGG
This sequence comes from Sphingobacterium alimentarium, assembly GCF_004342685.1. Taxonomy (GTDB): domain Bacteria; phylum Bacteroidota; class Bacteroidia; order Sphingobacteriales; family Sphingobacteriaceae; genus Sphingobacterium; species Sphingobacterium alimentarium. Next base: position 91,404 of record NZ_SMBZ01000005.1, on the reverse strand, counting down.
ATATAAACACTCCAAGCTTCGCGAAAATACAGTCTCTGAATAGTTTGATACATTATAGTTTTTACCTTACTAAAAAGTAAAGCGGGTAGTACAATTTGTACTACCGCTTTACTTTTTAATGAATTCTATTCATTTGTATCTTTTCAGTATTCGGAATATTCAGAGGCACACGTTCCAAAGTCACGAAACTGCTGTCTAAGCCAAAACCTTTTTCTTCACTTAAGCTGAACCTTCGTAGTATGCGATATATTTCCATAATAATGCGATTCTGCCAATTTAATTCCGAAGTTTTGGTAAATACCTTTTCTAAAACCACAAAATTGAAGTCTCCGGCGATCTTGTGTTTCCGAAGTGTGTTGTATTGACTAATGATATCCACTTCCTTATTGGCAACCATATCTTCGACTACTTTTCGGAAGAGTAAACTAATACTTTGTTCTTCACGGAATCCTAATTTAAAATCAATGCGTATCAGCTTGCCAGGGATCAATTGTTCTACCGAATATTCTCTTCCATACGGTGTGTCGGTCACATCCACATGTACAAACCAATAAACATCTGCGCGTTTAGGTTTCTTATTAATGATGGAATAGATAATTTTGGCTTCGATTTCCTTCTTGTTGTTTGCACTGGTGAGATAGACCAATTGAGAGGCAAATGTCGGAACCGAGCTGTCCTTACTTAATTCGTCTATTACCTGGTAATATTGTTCGACATTGACAAAACGCACCAACTCATTTTTGATCTTACGTGCCCTAAACCACGCATACATGACAAGGAAAATTGTAGCCGCTAGTAATAAAGTCAACCAACCGCCATGCGTAATTTTGACACCATTGCCCACCAAGAAGGTAAGCTCTATCGTAAAGTATATAACAGCAAAAGCAATGATAAAAACCTTGTTGATACGTCTGCGCAACATAAAATAAATCATTAATATCGTTGTAGACAGGAAGGTCAGATTAATCGCGAGACCATATGCCGCTTCCATGTTGCTTGATTTTTTAAAGACATAAATAATAAGCATACATCCTACAAACAAAATCATATTAATGGATGGCACATACAATTGACCTTTCTGATTACTAGGATATCGGATAGCGACTTTGGGCCAGATATTCAGACGTACAGCTTCCGAAATTAAGGTAAAAGAGCCTGTAATCATGGCCTGGCTAGCTATGACAGCCGCAATCGTGGCAATGGCAATACCGTAGAATAAAAACCATTCCGGCATAATAGCGTAAAAAGGATTGGATTCGCCTATGGATTGTCCATGATGTGCAATAAGGTAAGCGCCTTGACCAAAGTAATTGAGTATAAGCGTTAGTTTAACGAAAATCCAACTCACCCGAATATTTGCTTTGCCACAATGTCCCATATCCGAGTATAACGCCTCCGCTCCGGTGGTACATAGAAATATAGCGCCGATAATAAATAATGCATTAGGGTAATGTATAATGGTATAGACCGCATAATACGGGTTAATGGCATTCAGCACTTCCGGAGCGTGTTCAATAGCATTGAATCCTACAATCGCAATTGTACTAAACCAAACCAACATCAAAGGACCAAACACTCTACCTACAATAGATGTCCCAAACCGCTGGATTAGAAATAAAAAGGAGATAATAGCAATAACAATAGGTACCGTAGGGATATCGGGATTAAAAATCGCCAGTCCTTCAATAGCGGAAGAAATCGTGATAGCGGGGGTAATCATTCCGTCAGCGAGTAGTGTAGAAGCACCTAAGATGGCGGGTATTATCAGCCATTTTGCTTTGCGACGTACCAAAGAATATAAAGACAGTATACCGCCTTCGCCTTTGTTGTCTGCATTCAACGTAACCAAAACGTATTTGATTGTAGTTTGAATCGTTAACGTCCAAAGGACGCAGGATACACAGCCTATTACTAAATCCTTGTCAATAATTCCGTTGTTAAATATAGCTTTGAAAACATATAAAGGAGAAGTACCTATATCCCCGAATATAATGCCTAGTGAAATCAATAAACCTGCTCCACTGAGCCGATTTATGTGTTGCGTATGGTGGGAACCCATTTATTTTACTTTGAATAATATATAAATTTGACTGCCAAATTATTCTAAATATTCGAGATAACGTAAGATTTTGTTAAAAATTGTTAATAAGGCAAAAAATATTTATATTTATATACATTGTTCGACAAATCACATTAACTTTGTGTAATCAATTAATTTGTATCAATCGTTAAACCACTACCATCTGTTAATTGTCTATATAATAAATGATGACTATACATGCTATAAAAGTTGGAATTATGCGTAATGTTAGAGTATTTACTCTAGCGCTAATTTCTTGTAGCATCACATCATCCTCCATTCTTGCTGCCAGCATGCCTTCGGCAACGCTTTCAAAAGTCGAAATGGAAAAAGAAAATATAGACAAATTAATCACCAATGTAAAATCTTCTTACAATCCTGTGGTAGGACAGATCTCGGTATCTTTCAAACTAACGAAGCAATCTGCGGTTACTATTAAATTAATGGATGCCTTAGGCAATGAAGTGTTACCTCTGTTTACTGGCAACCTTGATGAAGGCAACCAAAATCACCTTTTTGATACGAATGAAAAAGTATCTCCAGGATTCTACTTTGTACGTGTAGCATCTGGTGCTGAAACTGTCGTGAAGCGTATTTCCATCAAATAGTTTTCCCTTCTCATTTTTCTTAATTAATAAATATTCTGCTTTATTTTTAGTGCATTTCCGTAGTGTCTTTTCCTACGTCTGCAGTTATATACATCATAGTGTCAATAAAAAAAGCGCTATCCTTTTTAGGGATAACGCTTTGAGTAAGTTTGCTATGATTTATTTCGCCTCTCCTAAGAATCTTTCAATCTCCTTTGGATTTTTGACTTTATTCTTCAGTAAAGCGAGTTCTATTACTTCTGCCATATCCGCCACATAATGGAATTTCATGTCTTTGATGTAATCATCTTTAATCTCCATGATGTCCTTTTTATTGGATTTGCTAAGAATAATCTCTTTAATGTTGGCCCGCTTAGCGGCAAGGATTTTTTCCTTGATACCACCCACTGGCAATACTTTTCCGCGTAAGGTGATTTCACCCGTCATGGCAAGATTCTCTTTTACCTTGCGTTGAGTGAAAAGCGACGTCAATGCAGTCAACATCGTAATACCAGCCGAAGGACCATCTTTTGGTGTAGCTCCTGCAGGCACATGGACGTTTACATCCCAAGTGTCAAACACTTTATAATTGATGCCGAAATCTTCAGCATGAGAGCGCAGATAAGCCATCGCTAATGCTGCAGATTCTTTCATGACATCCCCTAGGTTACCTGTCAAGCTCAATTTTCCTTTACCAGGACTAAGGCTTGATTCTATGAAAAGAATATCGCCGCCTACTGATGTCCATGCAAGACCCGTCACCACACCAGCTACATCGTTGTTCTCATATATGTCTTTATCAAAGATCGGTGCACCCAATATCTCCTCTACCATATCAGCATTCACACCTGCCGTGAGCGGCTTTTCCATGACTATACTCGTCGCTACACCACGTACTATAGAGCCGATTTTTTTCTCCAAGCCACGTACTCCGGATTCACGGGTATATTCCTCAATGATTTTTTCGATCACCTTGTTTGATAAGCTTACGCTTTTGATGCTCAAACCATGCATCTCGCGTTGCTTAGGTAATAAGTGCTTTTTAGCTATTTCGATTTTTTCTTCTATGGTGTAGCCATTTACTTCAATGATTTCCATACGGTCTAATAATGCCGGTTGGATGGAGTTGAGTGAATTGGCTGTAGCTATAAACATGACTTTAGACAAGTCATATTCCATCTCCACATAATGATCATAGAAATTTGTGTTTTGTTCAGGATCCAACACTTCCAATAAAGCGGACGATGGATCTCCTTTGAAGTCCGCGCCTAATTTGTCAATCTCATCAAGCACAAAAACAGGGTTTGATGTTCCTGCTTTTTTCAGCGATTGAATGATACGACCAGGCATTGCTCCGATGTACGTTTTGCGGTGACCGCGGATTTCGGCTTCATCACGTACGCCCCCCAATGCCATACGAGTATATTTACGACCTAAAGCTTTGGCAATAGACTTACCCAAAGATGTTTTACCTACTCCCGGAGGACCTACAAGACATAGGATAGGCGCTTTCATATCATTTTTGAGTTTTAGCACAGCTAAATATTCGATGATACGTTTTTTGACTTTTTCCAGACCGTAATGGTCTTTATCCAAAATCTTTATCGCGCGGTTTATGTCAAATTTGTCTTTAGTGAATTCGCCCCATGGCAAATCCAATAAAAGCTCTAAATAATTTAACTGAACCGAATAATCTGCCGCAGCAGGATTAATGCGCGCTAACTTTTCGATTTCCTTGTCGAAGTGTGTATATACTGCTTCTGGCCATTTCTTGGCTTTGGCACGTATTTTAAGATTTTCAATCTCTAAATCAGGTGTATTCCCTCCCAATTCTTCCTGAATGGTTTTCAGTTGCTGGTTGAGGTAATAATCACGCTGTTGTTTATCCAAGTCGGTGCGTACCTTATGCTGAATTTGGTTTTTTAGCTCCAGCATCTGTACTTCGGCAGTAAGATGTTCCAACAAAAGTTTTGCTCTATTGACAAAATCTTTCATTTCCAATAGCTCTTGCTTCGCTGGAAGTTCTAAGGCTAGATTGGACGATATGAAATTCACCAAAAAAGTAGGGCTTTCGATATTTTTGATAGCTATGCCAGCTTCTGATGGAAGGTTGGGCGATAGCTGAATAATCTGAAGTGCCAGTTCTTTGATGGATGAGATCAACGCTTTGAACTCTTTAGTGCTCGTTTTAGGCTTTGCCTCCGCATAACGTTCTACACTTGCCTTAAGGTAGGGCTCAGATTGAACCATCTCTTTCAGCTTAAAGCGCTGTTTACCCTGTATGATGACCGTTGTATTTCCGTCAGGCATTTGCAATACCTTAATAATATTAGCGACAGTACCTATTTTATGAAGTTGGTCAAAACTAGGATCTTCAACAGTCATATCTTTTTGAGATACTACACCAATTGTGCGGTCTCCTTTATAGGCTTCTTTTACTAATTTGATGGATTTGTCGCGTCCTACTGTAATAGGTATTACCACACCAGGGAATAATACGGTATTACGTAACGGTAATATAGCTATAACTTCAGGTATATCCTCGTTGCTCATTTCATCTTCATCTTGCTGACTCAACAATGGAAAAAACTCCGTATCCTCACTTATAATCGGAATAGCTTGATTGAAGTCGAAAGTGTTAAATTTGCTCATATGTATTATTTCCTTCTCCGACAAGATGTCAGATTTATATTTATTTTTAAACATTTATAATGCGAGATAATATATTGCAATGGAAGTGCCAAATAAAATTTTGGTATCATTTGTGCTATATATGCAGCGTGCACTGCTATTTCGTCATACGTATGATAGGATGACAGTAGTGCTCGCCGTAGCAAGAAGATGTCGTTGTAATAATTAGTATTTTAACAATGTGGAAATGTTTATAAGTATTTGTTGATGGCTTAAACTTATTACGGCAATTTTACTCTAACGTAGTAATCAAAACATAAAATAGAAACAATTAAAATTCAAGATATGAACTTTACAAATTTAAATAGCGGATTAAAGTCGTTGAAGGTAGGTGTTTCTACCTTAGCTTTGGCTCTTTTGACATTGACTGCATCAGCACAACAAGAAGAACACAGGAACCCTAATGTGCGCATGGGCCAAAAGGCTTTGTTGGATGGTGATTTTAAATCAGCTATGACTCATTTGGAAAAAGCGTTGCCAGCTGAAGCCAATGATCCAAACGTACTTTATTTATTGGGTTATTCTCAATTCCAATCTACTCAATTCAAAAAAGCAGCAGATACATTTGGTAAAGTCGTAGCGCTTGATGCTAAGAATGCGAATGCATTGTACTACAGAGCGAAAGCAAATAATATATTGGCAGTGGATAAGGATTCTAAATTATCAGTAGCGCAAAAAGAACAATTGTTGCAATCGGTAGTGGCAGACTATTCCAAAGCAATAGCTATTAACAGCAACGATTCAAAATTGTACCAAAATAGAGCTGTAGCGTACAGAGATTTAGGTATTTTGAAAGGTACTGAAGGGGCTGCGGGATATTCTAAACAAGCAGCAACAGATGCGTACACAAAAGCAGTAGCAGATTACGAAAAAGTATTAAGTTACGATGCAAATAGAAAGGACATTCAAACGGAGCTTAAGAAAGCTAGAGTGTACAGAGATTTATTGAAATAAATCAAACAACAATAATTAAAAATGAAGGCGATTTGTAATATACATTTCGCCTTTTTTGTTAGATTCTGGTGTATTTGGCTGATATAAAATTGATTGTCGAATCCATCAGATTTTGCAATACATCCAAGTTGATATCGCTCAGTTTCTTGACATAAATACAGGATTTACCCATTTTGAATTTCCCGAGTTGTGATAGCAACGGATCCTGACTTGTGCCATCCGAATAAACATATAACGATATCGCCGCTTTACGAGGGGAGAAGCCAATAAGTGGTGCTTCCCCCTCATGTCCTGAATCATATTTATACTGATATTTACCAAAACCTATAATGCTGGGGCCAAACATTTGTGCTTTCTCCTTGCTGGCCTTTTCCATGAGTTCGATAAGTGCATAACTGTCTTCACGCTTCTGCTTATCTGCAACAGCTTCAATTACATCGCCTACACATGCTTCCGTATATTGTGTTTTGTTTACTGCCATCTTCGTCCTTATATTAAATTTCCCATTCCGAAAATCGCTCCTTGCGGATATTTTACGATGACAAAACTTAGCGTTCCGTCTTTTTTTCTATTTTCCTTGATGAGTTCGCCGCCAAGATTGAGACAATCTTGCAATGCTTTTTCTATATCATCAATATAAAAATAGGGAATCCACTGTGGCGGAATACCTTTATTGGGCCCTTTGTGATGACATATACCTCCTGCCGCCGATGCCTCGTCGATGGTCATTACATAATCCGCATATTCCTCGTCGCCGTCTTTCATAGGCAATTCCATGGCTTCCCAGCCGAATAGTTGTTTGTAAAATTCTTTTAGCTCACTAGGATTTTCGACAGTTATATCTGCCCAATAAAATTGCCCAATCTTAGGTTTTTCGTCGCTCATACTGTTTTTTCTGTATAAGATTTAAAACTATCAAGAATAGCTTGCCAGCCGCCTTTCTGCATTTCTAAGGGATTCTCATCTTCCGCTTCAAAATCAATTTCAAGAACGGTTTGATCATTCAATTCTTTAAATGATATATTAACAATTCGTCCATCGTCTATCCTGTACCCAATTTTTTGATACGGAATGACTTCGGTGTATTCTCCTTCAAAATCAAATCCAAAGCTACCATCTTTGGCTTCCATTCTATTTTTGAATCGACCGCCGACACGTAAATCATTTGAGGAAGAAGGACAATGCCAGTCAGGGCTTGGTTGATTCCATTGTGTGATAGCTTCTTCCGAATTGTATATGTCCCACACTTTCTGCAGAGGTGCATTCACTTCCGCTTCGATATGTATTACTTGTTTTTCCATATTTTTTATTTAGTGTTTATATTTATCATGAAGTCCTTTTTTGCTGAGAATCATGGGAATTATTTTTTCCATTCTTACCCGTTTAGTTTTTTCCTGTTTAGCCTCTTCGATGTAGATAATATATTCTTTTTGGCGCCCTGGAGTTAATTTTTCAAAGGCCGCATTTAATTCTTTATTGTTCTGTAGCTCGTCCTTCAATATGCCTGTGATTTGTTTAGAAGTTCCTTTCTCAGCGACAATTTCTTTACCCGATTTGATTGCTTGTATACTTTCATCTATATATTCCATTATCTTGTTGGCATCAAAATCTTCTAATCTCGTCAATCGCCATTGTCGCAATGCTTTGGTCTTTCCCTCTGTAGCAGCCACTAATACGCCATACGGATCGGTGAGGAATACGCCTTTATAAAACCAAATGGAAAAGAAATGCTTGAATCCACCCCAACTAAGGACATTTTTACCCTGATGTGTATAAATATCCATTCCCCATTTTAATTCTTTCGTGAGCGATGTATTTTCAATCAGACGTTTCATATTTTCATATAATTCCGTCCACTGCTCTCTATAACTGCCCCATCTATTATCTTTTTTATTCGCTAAGATTTCCGCATTGAAGCTGACGATATCTTGAATTAATTTTTTGTCCAAAGACTGATTGTTGGGCAATTGAATTGCTCCTTTTGAAGTTTTATATTTCAGAAGCTCCTTTTCATATTTTTCAATAGCTTCTGAGGCAGGATATATCCCCAAATGATTTTTGAATTGTGCGAAATGGATCAAGTTCCCATTATAACGGAAAGTTGGCATTTTGTACGCAATTGTTTCTTGAGTTTCTGGTGGCGCAGCTTCCCGAATAATTTGTCTTAGCTCCTGCAGTTTGGGTTGGAAAGCAGCATCTTGAAGCGCAATGTATTCGTCAATATTTTGAAAATCCTGATGCATAAAACTATTTTTTCATAAAATCAAAAGCTCCATTCCGAAGATTAATGTCATATTCCAGGGATGCTTTTAGACAGGCCAAGAAATTTGCCCAGCCTTCGGTTTGCCCAATAGCTTGCTGAATTCCATTGTCGTCCTTATTAAATATACCTTCTTTGATTTTGACCAGAGTTGTCATAGGCGAAGTTTTCTCCAAAAATATTTCGACCAACATAGCCTCCGAGCCGCCGTTCCAGTCAAAAGATATATAAGTAGGAGCGGTGACCTTTTTTACATGGATGGGAAAATAGTCATCAAATTCAGGAAATTTCCACTCAATAGTTGTGTTTTCTATCAGGTGTCCGGTACTTTTCTCTACAAAATATTTGTTGATTTTATCCGGATCCACGATGGCTTCAAAAACTTCATTTATAGGTTTTGACAGCTGAATAGATGCTTTGGCGTACAGTGCTGTGTTCATGGTGTTTATATTTAAAATATCTTTTTGAGAGAACAATTTATAATAATCCGTGTTTTATTTATAGTTAATAACTTAGTATTAGTAATTATGAAAAAGCATTTCACAAATTTATGGGAACGATCAATTTGGTTACTGATGTTCGTTTTCACTTCTGTCCAAGCATTTGCTCAGGATAAAGGTCTTGACATTGATGTTGATATAAATCGAGACGACGACAATTGGTTCGCAAAACCTTGGGTGTGGGTTGTTGGAGCCGCAGTATTTATTTTATTACTGGTTGCGATTTTGAGAGGTGGAAAGAAATAGATTTATATATTCTAACAAATTAGAAAAGGTTGCTTAATACATAAGCAACCTTTTCTGCTAAAATACTTTATGCAAACTTAATTTCTCCGCAATCTCACTCTCCATTACATTGCCCGAACTATCCGCTTGGAACAATACATTTTCACCAACTTTATACCTTGTATCAATATCAGTTCCTTTGAGATGTACCACAGACCCATTATTGTACCACATGAATTTTCCGGTATCCAATACTACAGTTTTCCTATCAATGTATTCAGCGACATAGGAGTAGGTTTCATCTTCGTATAATTTTACCGTTGTGAGTATCCCAGGACAGTCTGCACAAGGCAGCGTGTCTTGATATATGCCCGCCCAATCCAGCGCGGTTTGGGAAGTATGTTCAGTGGACATCGATAAGCTATCCTGCAGCTGTCTTTCACGATCATTACTCGTAGATGAGGACTGGCAACTGATAAGACTTGCGCATATAAAAACTGAAAATATTACACTTGAATGTTTCATTTCTATACTTTTAAAATATATTTGTCTATGATCAATAATATACTAACATTATTAGAAAATAAACAAATAGTCTTTCAAGATGTTTTGTCGTACATCGAAGAATATTACACCTATACCCCAAGCGCTTTCTCGAATGGAGATCTCCGCAATAGTGCTGAAGAAAACCAAGGAAGTGCTCGCGTATTTTATTTGGGTCATTTGCACTGCTTGAACGAAGAACAAACCCTTAGGCTCTTTGCTGAACATTGGGATAATGTATTGGACACACCCGAAGCAAGTAATCACCAGAATATCCGTCAATTCATGAAAACAGGCTGGGCCGAGATCAAATTTAACGATTGTGTGCTATGTACTAAGCAAGATTAATTCCGCCAAATTGGCTTTATTTTTCCAGATTCTGTTTTAGGTTTTCTAGCCCTTGCTGGAAGTCTTTATTCATGTCAAAGAAAAGTGTGACTACATTAAAGGGAAATGGTATTTTTCCATCGATTTCCCAAGTTACCTTACTCTGATTGGGACCAATTGAATCTACCGCTAGGAAGGATTTATTTGCTTGATCTGAATCATTGAAGTACAAGTCCATCTCGACCCTTTCACCTTCTACCACTTTTGTGATCACTTGCTTGCCATCGCCTACTTTTTTGCTCTTCCACGTGTAAGTAAAGCCAACTGTACCGTCTTCTCCACTGTATTGTTGTTGAATATCCGGATCCTGACGAGACCAATTGTCATATTCTTTTTGTTTCTTTACTTGCTTGACATAGTTGAAGACCTCTTGCTTGTTCTTATTCACGAGGATGTGGCTCCCAGCGTGGAACGTTTTGGGTAAGATAAGTGCCACCACCAGTGCTATAACAATGAGTATGCCTAGCCCAATTAGTATGGTTTTCAAAATTTTCATGATACGTATAATTATTTTATTAAGGCGAGCAGCTTGTGCATTGTATTAAGATTGCGTCCCGTTGCTATAACTTTTAATTTTTTCTCGATAAATGGGGTAGATAATTTAGAGTTGGCCATTCCTTTAGGGAGATAGAAGTAGAGCACGTCACGTTGAATCCAATATTTTTCATCACCCAAATCGAGCTCCTCGAGTTTCCGTATAAATTCCTCATCCAGTTTATGGTCCAATAGCGTAATATATACATTGTTGGATGCCAAATCGATATCAAATGGATTATTTTTAATGATGAGCGATAGTTCATTCGCGTTTAATATAAAAACTGCTATGTCCAATTCGAAATACTGTTTTATCAGCGTAGTTATCTTCGATTGTACAGCATGCTTTTCCCGATAAGAATGAAGTATAATATTCCCACTCTGTATGTAGGTCTGGACATTGTTATAATGTTTTTGAAGATGCGCTTTTAATTCTGCCATCTTGATTATGTTCTTTCCAGACACATTTACAGAACGAAGCAGCACGATATAGGTTTGCATGAAATCGAATGATATGGAATAATGGTAAAATGAAGTTACATTTTTTTGTTGCCTTCGAAATGAATCATCCAAGCAATACCAAATTGATCAATGAAGGAAGCAAAGCGCTCTGCAAAAAATGTTTCGCCTAATTCCATTTCCATATTTTGCGCATTTGTTGATAGACCCTCATACAGTTCCTGCGCTTCTTCTATACTCTCTACATCAAGCATGGTAAACATGGAATTACCAGAGGTAACTTTTTGCCCAAAGCTTTCTAAGCAATCGGATCCCATGAGATAGGTATGCGCATTGATAGCTAATCCTACATGCATGATCTTGTCCTTGTCTCCATCTGGTATTGTGGCATTGGGATCAGCCGGCATGTCGCCAAAGCGGTACATTCCCGTAAATTCTGTCTTAAAAACCTTTTTATAAAAATTGAAAGCTTCTTCGCAATTTCCATTAAAATTGAGGTAAGCGTGTACTTTTGCCATAATTTAAGTGTTTTAGTTTAATTGATTAAGGATAAGTATTTATTTCTATGCTCAAATATTCCCCACAGATTAACCACTAAAAATGCTCCTGCAAAAAGAAGACCTTCGGGCGCATAAAAAATATGTTGACACATCACACCAATCATAATAGGGAAAAGCATAATTAATCCCAAGGGGCGGGTGCGTGGTATTATACTTAAGATACCACCAATTACTTCGACAATACCCACTAATGGTAAAAGCCAAGCAATCGTGTCAAAAGCTTGATTGACTCTTGTTAATTCTTCGCTCAATTCTGGAGTGGGTAAATAATGAAATAATTTGTTCAAGCCCGAATTAATAAACATAAGTCCAAATAGGATGAAAACGATAAATTTGAAAATTTTCATACTTTATGGGATTATAGATTGGTGATCAGTTATAATTTAAGGCCTAAAGTAGAATAAATTTACAGCAAATTTCTTGACATAGGAAAAGATTTTTCCACTAATTAAGAGCCTTAATTTTAGTGAAGTAATCAAATGATAGAAAATCAAGGGAGCTAGGAAAACAATTTTAGCTTTCCACTAAGTCATAATGTAGGAAGGTTGAGGGGAGTAAATATATTATATCCCCATAGTTATGCATCTTTCCGGGGATGTACTTATTTTTTCTTTTGTTTTCTCAAAACCAAATATATTACCAGAGCAATAAATAAAATTCCGAATACGATAGATAAAAACATAACAATAATATTTAAATAGTAATCAACTAATTAATAAACAGTCAGATGACTGCAATCGTTCGGATAGCAAAGCGTAATTTTTATTTTAAAAGTCGGGTATATAGTTGTAATCGGAATAATTGCCTTACCTTTGCACTCGAAGCAAACTGGTTCTATCGCTGTCCTTCATCGGAGAGAGGAAAGTCCGGGCAACAAAGAGCGACACGCTTCCTAACGGGAAGGCTGCCTCCGGGTAGACAGAAAGTGCCACAGAAAATAAACCGCCCTATGCAAATGGGGTAAGGGTGAAAACGTGAGGTAAGAGCTCACGGCCTTGTATGGCGACATACATTGCGGTAAACCTCGTGTGTTGAAAAACCAAATAGGTTGCGAGAATTCAAGGGGCTGCTCGTCCTTTTCTCTTCGGAGAACTCGTAATGGGTAGGTTGATTGAGCCTGTGCGTGAGTGCAGGCCTAGATAAATGATAGAAATCCTTGCTAAAGGATACAGAATCCGGCTTATAAGGTTTGCTTCTTTTTGTTTTTCCACGCTTATTTTCTTATTTTGTTTGCCGATAAATATACACAACACAGACTATGACGACAGTTTTAATAATAGACGACGAACGACCGATACGAAGTTCTCTTCGCGACATTTTAGAGTATGAAGATTATAAAGTATTGGATGCGGATAATGGTGCTGATGGACTCAATATTCTGAAAAAAGAAAAGATTGATCTTGTTCTTTGTGATATCAAAATGAACAAAATGGATGGTATGGAAGTGCTTAGCAGTGCTAAGGAGTTCACGGACGTACCTTTTATAATGATCTCAGGACATGGTACTATTGAAACTGCCGTGGAGGCTGCACGTAAGGGTGCTTTTGATTTCTTAGAAAAACCTTTGGATCTAAATCGGCTGTTGATTACGGTTCGTAATGCGTTGGAGAAAGGAACCTTAGTCAAAGAGACTAAAGTGTTGAAACGCAAAGTATCAAAGACTAAAGAAATTTTAGGTGCTTCCGAGGGAATCTCCCTTATCAAAGAAAGCATAGAAAAGGTAGCGCCTACAGATGCGAGAGTATTAATCACGGGAGCTAATGGATCTGGAAAAGAATTGGTAGCACGATGGCTGCACGAGAAATCTAACCGTTCTTCGGCTCCTCTCGTTGAGGTAAACTGTGCTGCGATACCTTCAGAATTGATCGAGTCCGAATTATTCGGTCACGAAAAGGGGTCGTTTACTTCGGCTGTAAAACAGCGTATAGGGAAATTTGAACAGGCAAATGGTGGAACTCTCTTCTTGGATGAGATCGGGGACATGAGTCTGTCGGCACAAGCTAAAGTACTGCGTGCGCTACAAGAGAATAAAATCACTAGAGTAGGTGGGGAGAAGGAAATCACAGTGGATGTACGCGTCATTGCCGCGACGAATAAAGATCTACTTAAGGAAATTGATGAAGGTAATTTCAGAATGGACTTGTACCACCGTCTGAGTGTTATTTTGATCCATGTGCCTTCTTTGGCAGAGCGAAAAGAAGATATCCCGACATTAGCCACATCATTCTGTGAAGAAATTTGTGAGGAATACAACATACCCACGAAAGAGATCACACGGGATGCAATGAAAGCTTTACAGGCTTTGCCATGGACGGGTAATATCCGTGAATTAAGAAATATGGTGGAACGACTCATTATCCTTAGTGACAAAAAAATAATGGATAGTGATGTCAATATGTTTGCTAATCCATCTGTTTCGACACACAATTCCAAAGTAGCAGGTTCGTCGATGATCGACTTGGATCGAATGGATACTTACAGTGATTTCTTAAGCTTCGCCGAAGAGAAATTTTTGATTCATAAGTTGAATAAGAATAATCGCGATGTCGGAATGACCTCGAAAAAAATTGGATTATCAGAAAGTGAATTGAAAGAAAAACTTAGCAAGTTTGGACTATAAACTAAAAAGAGGTTGTGAACTTATCACAACCTCTTTTTTTATTCATTAAACTTACGCTTTTGTCTTTTGAGAAGCATAATTATAACTATAAGAAGTAATAGGGCTCCTATAATAATATAAGGTGCGGAAGAACCTTCCCTTTCAGGCTCTTGAACTTGAGCCCAGCCCCAATTAACCCATAATGATAAGACAACTATTCCTCCAAATTTTCTCATATAATTGAATATAATGGTTTTATAAAACAACGATTAATATAATCAATAGTTTTAATATTTTATAATTTGTGAGGTAAGTTAATCTTTACACTTTTGGTTAAAAATAGAACAACTTAAAATGGCAATTCAGCTAAAAAATTACCTTCTTGATTAATTATATCTCTCTTAGCTATGATTTCTTGTAAGCTAATATATCCTATTACATATTTTGCATTTTCGCTGTAGAATCGCTCCGAAATGGATTTGAACTCTACATTCTCGAGCAGGTCTTCATCTTCGTAGCGTAAATACAATTTCAGATCATAATTTGTGGCATATTTCAGTTCTTGGGATTCCAAATGCTTTTTGTATTCATAGCGATAACCATAGCGTAAGGCTGCTATATCTGAGAGCACTGCAGAACCCGTTGGGTGGCCACCAGCACCTTTACCATAGAAAAACTGTTCGTCTGCAAAGGCAGCTTTCACTAGGACGCCATTGTTTTCGTTCTCTACATTATAAAGAATGCTATCTTTCGTAATGAAGCGTGGAAGAACATACAAGACTACTTCACTATTACTTATTTCTTTGGCAAATGGGATTAGCTTAATTTTGAAATTTTTCTCTCGGGCAAATCGTATATCATGGTCATTAAGCTTGTCGATACCCAGATTCAAAATGGTGTCTGGATCCACAAACAAACCGTATGCATGTGATGCCACAATAGTCAGTTTATATTTCGGATCATACCCACCCACATCTAAGATAGGGTTGGTCTCTGCAAATCCTAGTTCTTGAGCTTTTTGAAGCGCATCTTCATAGCTTTGCCCTTCATTGAAGATTTTTGATAGAATATAATTGGAAGAACCATTGAAAATCCCGCTTATAGAATGCAATAATTCATTATCATAATATTCTTCCAGATTACGGATGATTGGAATACTGCCACATACTGCACCTTCGTACAATAACGATGTGCCATATTGCTGCTGTAATTCGGTTAGCTCTTCCAGGTGAGTGGCAATCATTTTTTTGTTTGCTGACACCACATTTTTACCCGATGAAAGTGCTTTTTTTGTAATTTCAAAAGCGGCATCTGCGTCATCAATCAGTTCGACAACGGTATTGATTTCATCATCCTCCAATATAGAGTCTGCATCCGTTGTAAACAATTCAGCAGGTAAAGAACGTTGCTTATCCGCATTTTTGATGACAAATTTCTTGATTTCTAGATTTAAATTCTTCGTTTTAATAATATCGTACAACCCTTGCCCTACAACACCAAACCCAAACATCCCAATCGTTAGTTTCTTACTCATATATTCCCTAATCCTGATTTTCCTATTATTTTTATTTTAAGATTTAAAGATTAAGTAGTGCCATGCACTACTTAATCTTTTCGAAAGCTTGATCTAAATCAGCTTTGATATCATCAATATGTTCAATACCTACTGACAGACGAAGTTGGCCTGGATAAACACCCGCTTTTGCTTGCTCTTCGGTCGATAATTGTTGATGCGTAGTCGCTGCAGGGTGAATGATTAACGATTTTGCATCGCCTACGTTGGCTAAATGGCTAATTAATTCCAAAGAATCAATGAACGCATTGGCTTTGTCTGCACCACCTTTGATCGAAAATGATAACACAGCACCATAACCATTTTTTAAATATTTCTGTGCATTTTGATGGTGAGGATGACTCTTAAGTCCTGGGTAGCTTACCTTATCGACTTGAGGATGTGCTTCCAACCATTGTGCTACTTCTAAAGTATTGTCAACATGTTTTTGAACGCGTAAGGAAAGTGTCTCTAGACCTTGGAGTAACAAGAAGGAATTGAAAGGAGATAGAGCCGGGCCAAAATCTCTTAATCCTTCAACACGTGCGCGGATTGCAAACTGAATATTACCAAAAGGACCATTTTCACCAAATACATCGGAGAATACTAATCCGTGGTAACCTTCAGATGGTTCTGAAAATTGTTTGAATTTACCATTGCCCCAGTTGTAATTACCACCATCAATAATAACACCACCTATACTGGTGCCATGACCACCAATCCATTTTGTAGCGGATTCTACGACCACGTTTGCGCCATGCTCCAATGGTTTGAACAAATATCCACCTGCACCAAATGTATTATCCACAATGAGTGGCAAATCATATTTACGGGCTACAGCAGCAATTTTTTCGAAATCAGGAATATTATAGCTTGGGTTTCCAATCGTCTCTACATAGATGGCCTTTGTTTTGTCGTCGATTAGTTTTTCGATATTAGTTGCATCAGAATCTGCTGCAAAGCGTGCTTCCAAACCTAAGCGTTTAAATCCAACTTTGAATTGATTGTATGTACCGCCATATAGATTGGCTCCTGACACAAAATTGTCACCGCTTTCTAAGATATTGTTGAGCGCGATAAATTGAGCTGCTTGCCCTGATGCTACCGCTACCGCCGCTACACCGCCTTCTAGCGCTGCAATACGTTTTTCAAAAACATCTGTCGTCGGATTCATAATCCGTGTGTATATATTGCCAAATTGTTTCAACGCAAATAGGTTGGCTCCATGCTCTGCATTCTCAAAAACGTATGAAGATGTTTGATAAATAGGCACTGCTCTTGATCCTGTAGTAGGGTCTACTTCTTGTCCTGCGTGAATTTGTAAAGTTTCGAATTTTAAATTTTTATTCTCTGCCATTTCTTTTCTTGTTTTTAGGTTACTTATTAAATATATGTATTCTACTATTGATATGCGAAAATTTGGTCGTCAGAATAGTAATACCGATGTCAATAAAGGTATCACAGACGACTAACGCATTCGAGTAGCGGAAGTGCAAAGGAGAGTAGATATCACAAATTGCTTATGCTTCTGTTGCACAAGAACTGTAGAATCGTAAGATATTGTAAGTTGAATCATAGCCTTTTATTAATTTATATGCTCTAAAACAATATGCTTTAGACAGGATTTGGCACCTTTTCAATCGATATTGAAGGTTGCCAGTGGGTCATTGAGCCAGTCTCTCGCCACTTCTTTATAAACCAAGACCTAAGTAAGAAGGTTTTGATTAGGTGTACGCTATTAAAGTACTCGACAAATATAATAGAATTTTTAGGAAATAAAAATTCTTATGGAAAATTGGGTAAAAGGAAGGAGTAGTATAAACTACTAAAGAGGCATGGAGGAGAATAACGAAGTAATCTAGTAATAGGATAAAATAGATTGCTTCGTTATGTCTGTTGGGGTTAGGGAGACGGTCATTTGTCCGTACATTAGGAGCCTCTTCATTGCGCTTAGAAGGATTAACGAGTTAGAACTTCAAATGTTTTACTGTCAAACCATTGTTAATAAGCTGTTTGAGTGCGTCAATGCCAATCGTCAAATGCGTTTCTACAAATTTAGCGGTCACGGATAAATCTGAGGCTGATGTTTTTACACCCTCTGGCACCATTGGTTGATCGGACACAAGCAACAATGCACCAGTAGGAATTTTATTGGCAAAGCCTACGCTAAATATAGTAGCGGTTTCCATATCTACTGCCATAGCACGGATGGATTTTAAATATTTTTTAAAGGATTTGTCGTGTTCCCAAACACGACGGTTGGTCGTATATACCGTACCTGTCCAATAATCGCGCTCGTGATCACGTATTGTTGTTGAAATAGCTTTCTGCAGTGCAAATGATGGTAAAGATGGTACTTCTGGTGGGAAATAATCATTGGATGTACCTTCACCACGTATGGCTGCTATAGGCAATATCAATTCACCTACTGCGATTTTTTTCTTCAAGCCCCCTGTTTTTCCTAGAAATAAAACAGCTTTAGGGTTGATGGCGGTCAATAAATCCATTACTGTGGCAGCCATAGGGCTTCCCATACCAAAATTGATGATTGTAATTCCGTTGACTGTACAGGCTTGCATAGCTTTATCCTCCCCATATATTGGCGCATCATCATGCATGGCCGAAAACATTTTAACATATTTGGAGAAGTTGGTCAATAGAATATATTCTCCAAACTCTTCTAGTGGCTTACCCGTATAGCGTGGTAACCAATTTTCCACGATTTCGTCTTTGGATTTAAGCCCTGGCGTAATCGGGCTTTCTACGCTTTTTTCATTTTTCTTCATTCACTTAAGTTTAATGTACATAATTAATAGGTTACAAAAATCCCTCACTTTTTAGAGGTGAGGGATTTGATTTTTGTTACGCTACTTTTAGTTTTTTGATGTCGGATTTTGCAAATTTATTCTTGGCATAATTCAACGTAATGCGTAAGATTTTATCCTCACTCTGTTCTTTGCTGGATGGTATCTCAAACATGGCATCCAACATAATCGCCTCGCAGATACTTCTCAGTCCGCGAGCTCCTAGTTTAAACTCCCAAGCTTTGTCAACGATGAAGTTAAAAACTTCTCTGTCAAATTGGAGTTCCACACCTTCGTACTCAAACAACTTCACATATTGTTTGATCAAAGCATTTTTAGGTTCCGTCAATATGCTTAGCAAAGTCTCTTTATCCAAAGGATTCAAATGCGTAAGTACCGGAAGACGACCGATTAATTCGGGAATCAACCCAAAGTTCTTCAAATCTTGAGGCGTGATATATTTATAAAGATTATTTAAATCAATATCTTCCTCTTCTTCCAACATTTTGAATCCTACCGTTTGTGTACGCAAGCGATTGGCAATTTTCTTTTGTATACCATCAAATGCACCACCACATATAAATAAGATGTTGCTGGTATTCACAGAAATCATTTTTTGGTCAGGATGCTTACGTCCGCCCTGAGGTGGAACATTCACATTTGTACCTTCCAAAATCTTTAACAAGGCTTGCTGCACACCTTCTCCCGAGACATCACGGGTGATGGATGGATTATCACTTTTGCGCGCTATTTTATCAATTTCGTCAATATAGATAATACCGCGTTCGGCCGCTGCTACATCATAATCTGCTGCTTGAAGCAATCGTGTCAAGATGCTTTCGACATCCTCACCTACATAACCTGCTTCGGTCAAAACCGTTGCATCTACGATAGAGAAAGGTACATTTAGGATTTTAGCAACAGTTTTTGCTAATAATGTTTTTCCTGTACCTGTCTCACCTACGATTATCAGGTTTGACTTTTCGATTTCGGTCTCATCGGCTGAAGTTTTTTGGTTCAATCGTTTGTAATGATTGTAAACAGCTACCGAAATCACCTTTTTGGCATCATCTTGCCCGATTACATATTGGTCCAAGTGTTGTTTAATCTCAATTGGACGTATTAATTTTAAAGTCGTCTGTAGGGACTTGTTTTTGCGTTGGTTAAGCTCTTCAGCAAGGATTTCTCCCGCTTGAGACACACAACGATCACAGATATGTGCTCCGTCACCAGCGATGAGCATCAACGCTTCATTTTTGCTGATGCCACAGAAAGAGCATTGAATATCTTTTTGATTTTTACTCATTTTTATTTGTTGTCTTTTCTTGGCGCTAATACCTCATCAATCATTCCAAATTCTTTGGCTTCTATCGCTCTCATCCAGTAATCACGATCCGAAGATCTTTCTACCCATTCATACGTTTGGCCTGAATGTTCAGCGATGATAGCGTATAATTCTTCTTTCAATTTCAACATTTCGCGCAAATTGATTTCCATATCTGCTGCCACACCTTGAGCACCTCCCGATGGTTGGTGTATCATCACACGTGAGTGCTTCAAAGCAGCACGTTTGCCTTTGGCTCCTGCTACCAATAATACCGCACCCATGGAGGCTGCCATACCTGTACAGATCGTAGCCACATCAGGCGTAATGTATTGCATCGTGTCGTAGATTCCTAATCCAGCATAGACGCTTCCGCCTGGTGAGTTAATATAGATTTGAATATCTCTTTTTGCGTCTGTAGATTGTAAGAATAACAACTGCGCTTGGATAATGTTTGCTACTTGGTCATTAATTCCATCGCCTAAGAAAATGATGCGGTCCATCATAAGACGTGAAAACACGTCCATCTGTGCTACATTTAATTGACGTTCTTCCACGATATATGGCGTCAAGTTGGTAGGTAATTTGGTCTCTACGCGTGAGATAAAACCATCCACATGTTGGCTTCCAATTCTGTGGTGTTTTATTGCATATTTTCTAAACTCGTTTTTATCTATATTCATATGTGTATATTTTCCAATGCTAAGTTAAGGTTTAAATATAAGTGCTTTTTTTAAAAAAAATATAAATTTTATGTCTCTATATTGTAAAGAGGTAAATCCTCTATAAACTCATAACTGTTGTTCTCAAAATTTATTTTACAAAAGTAATGCTCAATCCCATTACTGACCAACAACAATGGTATTTTGTGTTTGCCATTGTAATTACTTATTTGCTCAAATGTTTTGGCGTTAATTTTGACATCTGGCGCTTTGAATTCTGCCAAAATGACTTTTTCACCTTTATTGTTGTAGATTATTAAGTCCGAACGCTTTTGTAATTCATTCAAAATCAATCCTCCTTCAATCTTCATGAGCGATTTGGGATACTTCTTATAATGATGCAAAAAATGTACCCAATGTTGGCGAACCCATTCTTCGGGAGTCCACACGACATTCTTTTTGCGTAATTCATCAAAAATGTAAACTTTATTATTCGCGCGTGAAAGTTTTAGTGAAGTAGAAGGTAAGTTTAATGGTATGGGCCTAAACATAGGCAAATTTACAAAAATATTGACACTTATCGAAATGTCTTAGTCGGTGATTTGAGCCGAAAGAAAAATCTTTCATAATAAATAGTTATTTTCGCGAAGTCATGAAAGTACAAGATATTCTATCCAGTCTCAAACAGCGTAAATATAAACCTATATATTTATTGCATGGTGAGGAGTCGCATTATATCGATGAGATATGCGGAGTAATAGAAAATACGGTGCTCAATCATGCACAAAAAGGTTTTGATCAGACCATCTTGTATGGCAAGGATGTGGATTTCTCGACGATCATCAGTGCTGCAAAGCGCTATCCCATGATGAGTGACTATCAGGTGATCCTAGTGAAAGAAGCGCAAGGGCTTAAATGGAAAGGGGAAGAGGATGTGGAGATGCTCCGGAAGTATGTCGAAAATCCTACGCCTACGACAATTTTGGTGTTTGCATACAAATACAGCAAATTTGATAAACGCACCAAGCTCTATAAAAGTATAGAAAAGGCGGGAGTCGCATTTGAGTCTGCCAAGCTCTATGATAATAAAGTAGCTCCATGGATTGTCGAAGAATTTCAAGGTCAAGGCAGAAGGATACATCCGCAGGCAGCGGCATTAATGGCCGAATATCTCGGTACAGATCTTTCGAAGGTCGCCAATGAGGTGCAAAAGTTACTTTTGAATGTAGGAGCGGAGCGCGAAATATCGGTTCAGGATATCGAGCAGAATATCGGAATAAGTAAGGATTTCAATGTTTTCGAATTAAATAATGCACTCGGCAAACGTGATGCGCTGAAGGCTATACAGATTGTGGATTATTTCGCCGCTAATCCGAAGTCCAACCCCGTGGTATTGGTAATGGGGACATTGTATGGCTATTTTTCTAAAGTTCTGAAATACCATTATCTCCCTGACAAGTCATCAGCAGCTAAAGAATTAGGTGTTAATCCTTTCTTTGTCAAAGATTACGAACTGGCTGCCCGCAATTTTAATAAACTAAAATTATTTCAGGTTATGACCATATTAAAAGATTATGATTTGAAATTTAAAGGATTGGATGCTGGACCTAATACGTCAGATGGTGACTTGTTGCGAGAAATGATTTTTAAAATTTTAAACTAATTAATATTACATATGAAGCAGATTTTACTTGCGTTAGCTTTTGTTGGTTCTTCTTTTGTATTGAAGGCACAAAGTTCCATGTATACTATTATTCAAGGGGGAGCAAATCTAGGTTTTGCGAATGAAGGCTATAAAGGTGCTTTCAATGGCTATTCCGCGCACTTTATATTCGGTAAAAATTATAATGATCGTGCTTATTTGGGATTGGGTATAGGGAATGAGCGATTGAAAGGGAAGTATAAAACAAATGATCCACACCAAGAGAATCAAGATCAATATACTTACGATCAAAATTTGTTTCCAATTTTTGTTGACGGTCGCTTACCTTTTGGAGAGTTTAATGAGCAATCTAAAATAGGTATTTTGGCAAATGCAGGATATGCCCCAAAATTGAGTGCGCAGTACGATAAAGGATTTTTATTCAAGGCAGGTTTTTTCTATCTGCACGAGACACCTGGCAAAACAAATTGGACGGTTTCGGCTGTTTACGGTTATCAACAGTTGACGAAAAATATCTTTATGAAAGATTTTCAACATCAGCATTTTAATATTTCGGTGGGTTTAATGTTTAAATAAGATGAAAGACGGGAAAACAAGAGCAGATATTAAGCCTGGAATGCTGGTTAATATCGTGTTGAAGAAGGATCAACGTACGGGCAATTTGACCGAGGGGATAGTAAAAGATTTGTTGACATCAGCAGCATTTCATCATAGAGGAATAAAAGTGCGATTGACAGACGGACAGATTGGGCGCGTCCAAGAAATCATTGAAGATGATTTTTAAATATAATATCCGGTGAGGTCAATATTTTCACTTTTTACTTTTTAAGTTTTAAATTTATTTCTACCTTTGTCCCTCGTGAAATACGACACTTTTGACCCTGTACAACACGACTTCAACTTCAATGTTATCATTGAAATATCATATTTTTGATACGTTTAGCCCATTTGGGCTTTTTTTGTGTCTATACAAATCGAAAGTGAATACACTACATAATGAATAATTTATTTTTTTTAATATAAAAAATGACCAGCTACAGTAAATTACCCGCAATTTTAGTTTTAGAAGATGGTACTGTTTATTACGGTAAAGCAGCCGGAAAAATTGGTACAACAACTGGTGAAATTTGTTTTAACACAGGTACAACAGGATACCAAGAGATTTTTACAGACCCTTCGTATTTTGGACAGATCATGGTTACGACCAATGCGCATATTGGCAACTACGGTGTGGACGAAGATGATACAGAATCTAACAAAATTCAAATTGCAGGATTAGTTTGTAAAAACTACAACATCAACTATAGCCGTAAGATGGCTGATAGTTCTATCCAAACTTATTTTGAAGAACAAAATTTGGTAGGTATCTCGGATATTGACACACGTTCATTGGTGCGCCACATCCGTGACAAAGGTGCTATGAATGCAATTATTTCTTCAGAAAACTTGGATGTAGAATCTTTGAAAGCTGAATTAGCGAAAGTTC
This sequence comes from Sphingobacterium alimentarium, assembly GCF_004342685.1. GTDB lineage: Bacteria > Bacteroidota > Bacteroidia > Sphingobacteriales > Sphingobacteriaceae > Sphingobacterium > Sphingobacterium alimentarium. Next base: position 67,534 of record NZ_SMBZ01000005.1, on the reverse strand, counting down.
CTTCGATGGCTGGTTTGGAGCTATCTTCTACAGTAAGTACTACCGAGCCTTACTTCTACGGGGATGAAGATGCTGCTGTACGTATTGCTGTATTGGATTTGGGTATCAAGCGCAATATCTTAAGAAATTTTGACACGCGTCAAGTATATGCTAAAGTTTTCCCTGCAAAGACATCTTTCTCAGAAATGGAGGCTTGGGGCGCAGATGGTTATTTCATCTCCAACGGTCCTGGTGATCCATCAGCGATGGATTATGCAATCATTACGGTAAAAGAAATCTTAGCTGCAGATAAACCAATGTTTGGTATCTGTTTAGGTCACCAAATTTTGGCATTAGCAAATGGTATTCGCACTGAAAAGATGTTCAATGGTCACCGCGGTATCAATCACCCTGTGAAAAATATTATTGCAAATCGTTGTGAGATTACTTCTCAAAACCACGGTTTCGGTGTAGTGCGAGAAGATATTGAGAATTCAAAAGACATCGAAGTAACACATATCAACTTAAATGATGATTCTATCGAGGGTATTCGTGTGAAAGGTAAGAAAGCTTTCTCTGTACAATATCACCCAGAGTCATCACCAGGTCCACACGATTCTCGTTATTTGTTTGACGAATTCGTTAGCATGGTAAAAGCATAATTAAGCATTACTGTATATAAATTAAAAGGGGCCGTATCAAAACATCAAAAGTTAGATACGGCTTTTTATTTTTTAATCGTCAGCTTCTTTCCTGAGTATTTCCTGAATTTGATATAATTTCCTTTTTTTGTGGAAAAAGATTAGAATGGCTGAAATTAGCTAATAAAGAGTAGTTTACAAGAACCGAAAGTGGTATCGGTAACGATTTAGTAATGGTGCTTACTGCACTCGCTTTCATCTGATTACCTTGTAAATCATTAATGCAAATGTAATAAATATATGGGTAAAGTACACTACTGCTTTACGCTTTTTTTCGTCCAAAAAGAGAAAAAAATTCCCCCATAGGGGGCAATCTGTGATATTGGTTTCAATATTATTCCCAAATTTTGGCATATCAACAATAGATGCAACTCCGAAACAAATAGTGAGAACTTCTAAACGACTATGCTATGAAAATCGTGTTGAATAAAATATTAGCGCAAATTCATCATCAGGAAGAGAAATTTTCTTCTCAAATGATGCCAACGGCGGAAGAGGCTTATCAAATGACCTTGTTCCTAAAGGAAATGTTGTTCAATATAAAAGCCCAAGTCATACAGGATGGATTTACAAATGAGCAGCAAGAAATTGACTTTTTCAAGAACATTAAACCACAAATCTTAGGGAAGCTCATTTACTATAACAAAGTCTTCCGCATCGAAACTACCTGCCCTGTAAGCAATGGTAAAATACATCAAAGCTATTATGAGAACCAATTAAAAGCCCTCAAATTAGAATATAAAGAAAGGATTTGCAATGAGGATTTTTACAGATACTACCGTGCTGGCAGGACAGACCGTGACCATACTTATTTCAGGCTCGGACAAATCAATTACCACGATGGATTAAAGAGTGGTGTATTTGAAATTGACCTTAGTTTTTCAACCTATTATGATAACAAGATAGCCTATATTATAGCGAACGAATTACTTTATATTTATATGCTTACTAAAATCAGCCCCGAAGAAAATCCAGATTTAATTTTATTAAATGGAGAAGCAAACAAGGATATTTCGTGGACAAATTCTCAAAATGCACTTATCGAACTGATATACGCCCTGTATGCTTCAAATTCCATTGCATACGGAAAAATAGGCATCCGAAAATTAGCATTGATTTTTCAAGTGCTATTCCGAACTCCCTTAAACGATATACATCACTCTTTCCACCGAATGAAAACAAGGGCAGGCTCCCGAACGGCATTTTTAGACCAGCTCAAAATATCCCTCGAAGAATATATGGATAAAGACCTTTAACTATTTCAATACAGTGATTTCAAAGCAGTACACAATATGTACTGTTTTTTTTTGCCCATATCTGCCAATTGGCAAATGTTGGCAAATCCCTGTTACAAAATACTCAAAATGCCCCGAACCCCTTATTAAACCAGGGGTTTCCCTAAGTGTAAAAATTTTCAAAAAACCGCCAAACCAATTGGCAAGGATTGGCAGACAAACACTGCCACCTTTAACAATTTTGCATAGTGAACATTTAAAAGCTGTGCAATGAAAATTATAACTATCGAAGAAGAAGCGTGGCAACAGCTAAACAGCCGTATTAATGCCATTGCCGACTACCTAAAAAGATTGGACGAAACCAGCTATGATGACCTGTGGCTCAATAACCACGAGGTATGCCAATACCTACACATCAGCGAAAAGACCTTATGGCGTATGCGCACCAAAGGCGAGGTTGCTTATTCAAAAATCTACGGTCAGTATTTCTACACCATAGGAGCAATTAAGGATATGCTGAATGCCAATGCCATACAGAGCAGTGATGAATTTGTGCAGGAGCTTATGGCAAAAGGCAAAAGCTATATCGAAAAAGGCAGAAAACTAAAGACAGATACAAAATAGGTATGAACCCTTAAAAGTATATCCCTATGAATATTGACAGAATGGAATTTTTGGCGTGGATGGAACGCTTAATGGGTCGCTTGGATATGCTGGGCGACAATATAGATGAACTGCAAAAGAAACGCAACAGCATAGACGGCGAGGAATTGCTGGATAATCAGGATTTGCTTCAAATGCTTAAAATCAGCAACCGCTCCCTGCAACGGTATCGCTCCATTGGCAAACTACCCTATTATACGATAAGCGGAAAGCTGTATTATAAACTATCCGATGTACATCAGTTCATAAGAGAGAGCTTTAACCCACCCTCAACCAAATGAACGCCAATGAAAGACAAAGGCTGCCTTTGAGTGCCACTTCGGGCGATACAGCCAACGCTTCATTTACATTCGGCGGTAAACTTTAAATTTTTCAGATTATGAGCGAACAAACAACAAATAAGCAGGAAATGCCCGAGCAATTATCGGACATATTATTGGTGCTGGATAAAGAAAAAATGAAAATCCAAGCTGTAAAAAGCATTGATGAAAACGGGAAAATGGAAACCGTTGAACCCACGAAGAAAAACCAAAACCAGTTTATGCGTGTGGACAAAAGTGGCGATTTCTTTTCCAATTTCTTCTCCAATTTTTTCAGCCAGTTAAAGAACCCTACCAATTTTTCATTCTTCAAAGTGCCTGCACCTGTCGCAGTTGAAAAAGCACAGGAAATGCAAAAGCAGGTTGATAAGCCCACTCCCGAAGGAGAAAAAGTGATGAAAGAACACGAAGTAAAAACAGAACCGCAACAGGATAAAAAACAAGAAAATCAAAATAATATGGCAACAACACAAACAACACCGGAAGCGAGCGAATACCGCTACAAGCCGGAGCAGATTGATTGGGACACAATGAACAATCTCGGATTAAGTAAGGAATATCTTGAAAAGAGAAACCTGCTTGAACCTTTATTGAAAGGTTATAAAACTAATGAACTCTTACCGATTGGCGTTAACCTCGGTGGTACTATTCTCCGCACGGATGCCCGCCTGTCTTTACAGCAAGCCGAAGACGGAAAAGTTGTAGTAGGAATACACGGCATCAAAAAAGAACCCAACCTGCATTTTGAATTTTTCGGACACAAGTTTACGGATGAGGACAAAAAAAACCTGCTCGAAACAGGCAATATGGGGCGTGTAGTTAACCTGACCAACACCAAAACGGGCGAACTGATGCCGTCGATTATCAGTATAGACAGGCTGACAAATGATGTAATTGCGTTGCGGACGGATTTCATAAAAATTCCCGATGAAATTAAAGGCGTGAAACTGAACGATGAGCAAAAGCAAACTTTAATGGAGGGTAAACCACTAAAGTTAGAGGGTATGATTTCCACCAAAGGAACGGAGTTTTCGGCAACGGTACAGTTCAATGCAGACAAGCGTTATGTTGAGTTCCTGTTTGACCGCAATAACTCCAACAGGCAGACCCAAAGCAATGGGCAAACTCAAAACAACGGACAAAGCAATCAGCAAAGCCAGCCGCAGGAAGCTCCAAAAACATTCAGGGGCAAAGAACTGACCGATGAGCAGCATAAGGATTTCAAAGCCGGGCAAACCGTTTACATTGACGGATTGAAAGATAAGAAAGGACAACCGTATCAGGGTTATATCACTTTCAACAAAGAAACCGGAAAAACTGATTTTGCCTTTCCAAGCCAAGTTAAGGCACAGGCAAAACCTATCGAAGCCCATAAAACACAAACTGCCGTCAATTCAGAGGGCAAAACCAACGAAGCGACCAAAAACATCAAAGAGCCTTTGAAGTCGGGGCAACAAAGACCGAAAAACAAACAACAGCAGGAACAACAGGAAAAGCCGAAAGCTCCTGCAAAATCCAAAGGCGTAAAAAGGTAATCAAGTATGAAAACAATCATTGCAGAAAAACCAATCGTAGCAAGGGAAATAGCCGGACTTGTGGGAGCATCCAATAAAAAGGACGGCTACCTGACAGGTAACGGCTATTTTGTTACGTGGGCATTCGGTCATTTGATAGGATTGGGAATGCCCGAAGATTACGGGGTTTCGGGATTTGATAAAGCATCATTGCCAATGCTCCCAAACCCGTTTTTGCTGACCGTCCGGAAAGTGAAAAAAGACAAAGGTTATACAGCGGATACGGGTGCATTAAAGCAACTGAAAGTCATCGAACAGCTTTTTAACCGTAGTAACAGCATCATTGTAGCCACCGATGCGGGACGTGAGGGCGAACTCATTTTCAGGTACATTTATGAATACCTGAAATGCAACAAGCCTTTTGAACGGCTTTGGATTAGTTCGCTTACCGAAAAAGCCATTAAGCAAGGGTTTGATAACCTCAAAGATGGAAAACAGTTTGATGGATTGTACCAGGCGGCACAAGGCAGAAGCCGTGCCGATTGGCTCGTGGGCATCAATGCTACACAGGCGTTGAGCATAGCCGCAGGAAATGGCATTTATTCGCTCGGAAGAGTGCAAACGCCTACACTGGCTTTGATATGCAAACGCTATTTGGAAAACAAAAATTTCTCGGTAAAGAAATACTGGCAGATACAGTTATCGCACAACAAAGAACTGATAGATTTTAAAAGCCTTTCCAAAACCAAATGGGAAGACCAAAAACTTGCCGATGATACGCTGAAAGCCATTCAGCGAAGTAAAACGGCAACGGTTACATCGGTGGAAACCAAAAGCATTACAGAGCAACCGCCTCTATTGTTCGACCTTACTGGCTTGCAAAAAGAAGCCAACAAAAAGCTGAACCTTTCTGCGGAAGAAACGCTCAATATTGCCCAAAGCCTTTACGAAAGGAAGTTTATCACATACCCACGCACCGGAAGCAAGTACATTCCTGAAGATATGTGGGCAGAAATCCCCAACCTCGTAAGGGCTTTGCAGGACAGCGAAACCTGCAAGCAAGCCGTAGGGAAATTGAAATGGGGACGGTTCAATAAACGTATTGTAAACGATTTGCGTGTTACCGACCACCACGGATTATTGATTACTGATAAAATCCCATCAGCCCTGAACGCAAAGGAAAACTCCGTTTATGATATGATTGCCTTTCGATTGCTCGAAGCCCTTTCACAAGCCTGTATCAAAGAGATAACCGATGTAGGTTTACAAGCGTTGCATTATGATTTTACAGTAAAGGGTTGTAAGGTTATAGAAGCAGGCTGGCGTTCCATCAAAGGTAGTTTTTCAGATGATAATACCGAACCTGTACAGGATTTGCCCGAACTGAAAAAAGGCGATGAACTAAAAATAAAAGAAGCCTCCGTTTTGGAAAAGAAAACCAAACCACCAGGGCTTTATACTGAAGCAGGACTTTTGTCGGCTATGGAAACTGCCGGAAAGGAAATCGAAAATGAAGATGAACGCAAGGTTTTACAAAACATCGGTATTGGTACTCCGGCTACCAGATCCGCAATAATAGAAACCCTGTTTACCCGCAACTATATCCAACGAGAAAAAAAATCCCTAATCCCTACCGAAAAGGGATTGCAGGTGTACGAATTGGTCAAAGATCGTAAAATTGCGGATGTGGCAATGACCGCCGAATGGGAATTGGCTTTGCAAAAAATCGAAAATAACGAAGCCGATGCAGGGGCATTTCAAAAAGAAATGGAAACTTACGCCTCATCTATTACCAATGAATTGCTACAAACTTCCATTGCCCAAAACAACCTGCCTAAATTGGTTTGCCCGAAATGCAAAAGCCAACAACTCATTATCCGTGATAAAATAGTGAAGTGTCCTGATGAAGTTTGTAATTGGGTACAGTTCCGCAATGTGTGTGGCGTACAAATCGGCTTAGCCGATATTGAAAACCTTGTCAATAAAAAGAAAACTTCACTTATCAAAGGAATGAAAAGCAAAGCCGGAAAGAAATTCGATGCTTATATCGTGTTGAATGAGGATTGCAAAACCTCTTTTGAGTTTGCCAAAAATAAAAGCTACAAAAAGTAATGGAAAATAAGCCTACCATTAGCACAAAGGAAATCAGAAATCTGATTTATTCCATACGTGGAAAGCAAGTGATGCTGGATAGCGACCTCGCTTCCTTATATCAGGTGGAAACAAAGAACCTCAACAAAGCAGTAAAAAGAAATATTGAAAGGTTTCCCGTTTCTTTTTGCTTTCAACTGACCGAAGAGGAAGTTGAAAACTTGAGGTTCCAAATTGGAACCTCAAGTTTAAGCTACGGTGGAAGACGGTATTTGCCCTATGTTTTTACTGAACAAGGGGTTGCAATGGCTTCTGCCATACTCCGTTCAGATATAGCGGTTAAAGTCAGTGTTGAAATTATGGAAGCCTTTGTAGAAATGCGAAGAATGCTTATCAGCAATGCTTCTCTTTTTCATCGTTTGGATAAAATTGAACTGAAACAATTAGAAGCCGACCAAAGATTTGAAGAGATTTTTAAGGCTTTGGAAAGTGATAAACTCCACAGCGAAAAAGGTATTTTCTACAATGGGCAGGTTTTTGATGCCTATGCCTTTGTTTCCGATATTATTCGAAGTACCAAAAGCTCCATTATCCTGCTGGATAATTATGTGGATGATACCGTATTGACCTTATTGGGCAAGCGAAGCGACAATGTAACCGCAACAATTTATACCAAAAGCATCAGCAATCAGCTACGGCTGGATGTACAACGGTACAACAGCCAATATCCTCGGATTGAAGTTGAGTTATTTTCGGATGCTCACGACCGATTTATGATAATTGACGGCACGGAACTTTACCATATCGGAGCATCACTGAAAGACCTGGGCAAAAAATGGTTTGCCTTTTCGAGAATGGATATTGAGGTTGGCAGAATGCTCCAAAACTTACACAACCAATAAACAAACCCTCTGAATTATCAGAGGGTTTGTTGTCTAATCTATACTATAATTGTAATTGGGCTGTAATACTCTTATAATAAACTTTTAGTGCATCACGTTCATCATTACCAACGTAACTATTGTGAGCAACTAAACACCGTATCTTGTATAATTCATCAACCATTACATTCAACCAATGTTCATTCTGTTTAGGGAAATATTTTCCAAAAATTATCCAATTTCCAACTATTATTTTCCCTAACTCTATAAAGTCGCAATAAAACAAATCACTATTACCTCGTATGGGTAAATATTTACTCTCTTGTTCGCTTTTCTTCAATTTATCTATTGTGTCTTGTACTTTTCTGGGAATATTTACTGTTTCTGTTTTCATTATTTCTTCAATAAATATTCTTAAAGAATTTTCAATACAATATAAATACAAATAAACTTCCGACATTTCTCGCCCTTTCTGTTGTATATCTTGGGGTAAAAGGTTTAAATGACCAAAGTTTACATTTTGTTGTATTTCCTCTATACTATCCAATAAGGAATTTTCATCCGAAATTAGAGGATAGAATATCTGATTAATGTATTTTCTTCGTTCTGCATATCCACCTTTGGCTTGCATTTCTCTCCTAAATTCCTGAAGTGTAACACAGATTTTAAATTCTTTTGGTTGGTTAGTTTTGAACTTAGCAGACTTATTCAGTTCATTTTTTAAACTTTTATATTCTGCTTCATTTTCACTTGTTATAGTAACATCGGTGGATGCTCCTGTAAGTAATATTTTTAAACGTTCAATGTTTTCTGTATAATTCATTTAGATTAATATTTCTATTGGTTATTCTTCTCTACTCTGTGGCTCTTCTTCTTGGAGCATAAAATCAAGGAATAATAATTCTGCTTTGGCAGTTTCATCTTCAAACTTTAAGTCCCAACGCTGTTCCATAAATTCCAATAATTTAGTGCCTCTATCAAGGATAGTATCAGAGTTCCAAAAATCATATCCTGAAACTTCGATTTCAGAATGTGAACCATCAGAATAACCTTGTCTTATTTTTTCTTTTTTGTCATTATATTTTGCATTCTTCTTGTCATCAAAGCAATCATTTTGTAGGCTTGAATTTATACTTTGTGATAATGGCAAAAGATTTCCTAAACTTCCTTGAAAAAAAGGTATCTGTGATTTTTTGTAGCCTTTGAAACTATCTTTCCAACTTTTATGTGTGGGAGTTTGAGGATAAATATGTTCAATAGAAACTTTGTCTTTTTCACTTTTTACAAATAACTTCCAATCAATCTTTTGGCTTCCTCTTTGTCTTACTTTTTCCATTTCATATTCATATAAGAAATACCGAAGCCCATTCCAGTAATAAAACCCACCTCCGCTTTTGAATTTCTTATCAATAAATTTTTGGAAATATGTATAATCGAAATAGGTTTCTTCGGAATTTTCAGGTGTATAAAAACAGTAACTCATTCTATCATTCAATCGTTGAATAATACTGTCGATTGTCAATTCTCCGTTTCGCAACTGTCTTGCTGCACGATAAAATTCACTATTTCTATATGTCGAAAAAGCTCGACTAAGCCTGAACGTAATAAATATAAAACGTTCAATTGCTTTAAGTAATTGAACTCGCTTATCCGAATTAATATCCTTGTTTAAAAAAGCTACGGTTACAAGCGGACGGAAATAAATTATACCAATTCTATTCAATCGGTCTATCCAAAGGCTTTCTTGTGCAGTTAGGTCTGAGTTGTTTACCGGATTGTGCGTATTATACCAGTGAACGGCAGCAGATTTTAAACTGTTTACATAATCTTCAATTTCTTTTGGAGAAAGTTGGGAACGCATCACTATTATTTCTTCTTCTCCATTTGCCTCAACTTCTTCTTGGTCGGTATCTTCATCTTCTCTAACTTCTTCAAATTCCTGTATGGAACTAAGTCTTACTTCAGTTTTAGCATAAATATTTTGTGGTGTAAACTTCTGTTCTAATAAAAACCTTATGTAATCGTCGCCTTTTTCCCTTGTGTATTGAAAATACATAATCCAATGAGCAACTAAAAAATCATCATCGTTGAGTGGATTTTTTTTGTTTCTTCCAAGTTGGTAATAGACTTCTTTCCACGCATCATTGATTTTCTCACGCAAAGAAATCCGTTCATCATTTTTTAACTCTTTTTCATCATATAAAGTGGTTAAGTAAATCAGTCGATTTTTAAGAAGCTCCAAATTTGATAACTTTTTTCCACGATTATTCATCGTTTCAAATGCAACGAAAACATCAAAGTCATCACTTATTTCATAGACATTAAACATCATATTCTGTGTGACCTTTTTGAACAACGCTTCAATTTCACTCAAACCATATTTATCAAAATAATTTTGCAGATTTTCTTTGAAAAAGCGTTTGGCATTTTCAAGGTTGAGTGTATAAAAAGTTTCCTGAATTGTTCCGCTATTGGGTTCTAAAAAAATTTTATGTCGTAGAAATTTGAAACTTGGATTATCAACCTCGTATCCAAACTTGTATGTTTTGATAATGAATTGTGGGGGTTTTTCAATTACCAAATATTCTTCCTTAATTGCTTTTAGGCTGAAAGAACCAAGATAAATTTCTTCGTCCTTTTTATCCTTGTTTTCAGGAATAGCTTTGAGTTGTTCCGAAATAGCTTGTATAAAAATTACAAATGTTGTCAGGCGTTGTTGCCCATCAACAATATGAAAAGGTTTAAAACCTCTATCTTCGATTAGCCAACGTTCGTCATTCCAACTACTCCAAATGTTTTTATCTACTTTTTTTAAAGAGAGTAGTCCTGTATAATGAAACCTATCAGTTGGAAGATTAACCAAATCCTCCCAAAAATCTTTTAATTGTCGTGTCGTCCAAGCATAGCCACGCTGGTAATCAGGAATTTTAAATATTCTGTCTTTAAAAATACTTTTTAGGGGTTCTAATTCATTCATTATTTATAGTCTGTCGATTAATTGTTTGCTTTGATAGCTCAAAAATACAAATTAAATCCCCGGTTATTAATTTCCTTACGACAAATCCCGCCTCTCAAAGCCAAACCCTGCCACATTTTTAAAGGCTCTTATCTACTGCTATAATTTTGAGTTTCAAGTAAAATTCAAAACAAAATTATAGTATGAATACACAACAAAAAGACCTATCGTATTTCAGATTACGACTGCAAGAATTATTAAACACCAGCTTCCCCGAAAAAGCAAACGACCAAAAATTTATTGAGCAACGTTCCTCGTGGGCTACCAACGCTTACGAAGGTGCTTTTCAATCAGGAAATAGCATTGAAAAATGTAATGAAATAGCCAACTATATTCTGTTTGAGGGCTTGCACTTCTCCAAATTTGACACTGTGTTTCAAGTGGTATGCAATGAGTTTGATACCATAATGGCAGATGAGGAACTGCGATCGTTCGCCCTGAAAATGTTCCCGGTTTGTGAGCCTGTTTTCTCTGGCTACCAACTAACCGATGATTTCGCTTATAAGACAGAGTACGACCTGCTCTATACCGAAATAACCGGAACCATCGCAATATGGATAGCCGAAAATGGGCTTCAGTAAACGCCAACATCTCCAACAGAACATTGATGCCCTACGAATTGCTTTTAAACTGGAGAAGGAGAAACGACAAGCCACCGTAGGCGAAAGACAGTCGATGATGCAATACAGCGGATTTGGCGGTCTTAAATTCGTTCTGAACCCCATAGCGAACGAAATAGACATCAATAATTGGCGGAAAACAGAACACGACCTTTTCCCGATTACGCAGGAACTCCACAGGCTGCTCAAAGAAAATTCAGAAGACGAAAAGCAATACCGCAGGTATGTGGACAGTCTGAAAAGCTCGGTACTGACGGCTTTTTATACACCGCCACAGGTCATAGATGTGATTTCCACAACCTTGCGTGAAAGCGGTCTTAACATTGATAAATTTCTTGAACCCTCCGCAGGTATCGGCTCATTCATACAATCCTTTTCGGAAAACCAACAAAGTGTTATCGCTTATGAAAAGGATTTGCTGACAGGTAAGATTTTAAAACAGCTTTATCCCGATAGCAATATTCGTATAAGTGGTTTTGAAGAAATACCCGAAAAGGAACAAAACAGCTATGATGTAATCGCCAGTAATATACCGTTCGGCGATACTTCCGTCTTTGATTTATCCTATTCCCGAAGCAAGGACAGTGCAAAAGTGCAGGCAGCCCGAAGCATACACAATTACTTCTTTCTGAAAGGAACCGATATGCTCCGTGAGGGCGGTTTGCTGGCTTTTATCACATCACAAGGTGTTTTAAACAGCTCCAAGAATGAACCGATACGCAGGGCGTTGATGCGGAACAATAATTTGGTTTCAGTGGTTCGATTGCCCAATAACCTGTTTACGGAATATGCCGGTACGGAAGTCGGTAGCGATTTGATTATCCTGCAAAAGAATACGGCAAAACAAAACTTGACCGAAAGGGAAGATCTGTTTTGCCAAAGCCGGCAAACGGAATACAATACGCAGGGCAATACGCTCTTTCAGGACAGCACAAGGATTGTGCATACTGACCATAAGTTAGATACCGACCCTTACGGAAAACCTGCACTCATCTATACGCATAAAGACGGCGCCAGCGGAATTGCCAAAGACCTCAAACAAATGCTTTCCGAAGATTTTGGAAAACATCTGAATTTGGATTTATACAACGGCGAACGCCGCCATGAGCCATTGTTACAAATTCCTGTTACACCAAATATTATACCTCCGGTTATCGAACCTGTAAACATTCAACCCGAACCCCAACCTTTATCTGCTCCGGTAATCAATCGGGAAAGCCCGCAGGAATTAAAACAGTTGAGCATTTTCGACCTGTTTGAGAATGCGGACGAACCTGTAATGGTTGCTGCTCCGTCCAAAAGAGCGACACAAGTAAAAAGGCAAAGCACTAATAAAAAAAGGGGTGCAATAGTGCGCCAACCCGATCTGTTCAGTAGTGCGATGCAGCAACCTTATACACCTCCTGTTACTAATAGAGCTACCAATGGAAATACATCAGCCAACGGCAAAAAACAGGAAGCTATCGGCGACCTGTTTTCACAAATAAACGGGAATGGCCAAGCTGCACAACCAACCGTTCCCGACACCACTGCCGAACCTGCTCCTTATACTGGCGAACTGCAACCGTTCCACCGTAACGATTGCCTTGTGGTGGATAAGGGTTGGGTCGGTCATCTGCAAGAGGTAGATACCGCAGAGGGTAAGGCTATTTTCCACCCTTTGAAACTGCCGGCCTTACAGAAAGCAAGAGCTGAAGCATATATAGGGGTACGTGATGTGTACCAACAGCTTTATATCAAGGAAGCGGAACAACATACCGAGCACAAGGAAGAAAGGGAGAGCCTTAACCAACTTTACGATGCCTTTGTCAAAAGGTACGGAAACCTCAACGATGCCAAGAATATCGAACTCATCAAAACGGACAGTGCAGGTAAGGAAATGCCCTATTTGGAGCGTGTCGTTGGTGGTGTGGTACACAAAGCGGATATATTCAACCGCCCTGTAAGTTTTTCTACCGTAACCATAGCAACCGACAATCCCGAAGAAGCCTTATCGGCTTCGCTGAACAAATACGGAAACGTGGATTTGGATTTTATGTCCGAAATCAGCGGTATGCCTGCCGATACGCTGAAAGCAGCCTTACACGGTCGCATCTACTACAATCCACTGCAAAAAGAATATGAAATAGCCGAACGCTGGATTGCGGGCAACGTAGTGGAGAAAGCCAATGAAGTAAGAGCCTATCTGGAAAGCAAGCCCGATGATACGGAGGCCAAAGAAAGCCTTACCGTTCTGGAAGAAGCAAGACCAAGACGTATCGAATTTGAGGAACTCGATTTTAATCTCGGTGAACGCTGGATACCCGCAGGCATTTACGCCCGTTTTGCATCGCATTTATTCGATGCAGAAGTCCGTGTCCATTATTCCGATAGTGCCGATGACTTTTCCGTAACCTGCAAACAGAAGAACGTACACATTTGGGACAAATATGCGGTAAAAGCCAATAGCAGGACGTATGACGGGATTGCCCTGCTCAAACACGCCCTTGTCAATACCACGCCCGATATTTCCAGAACAGTAGAGGTAGATGGCAAAGATGTGAAGGTGCGAGATATGGAAGCCATACAAATGGCGAATACCAGGATTGACGAAATTCGAACCTCCTTTACCGATTGGCTTCATGCCCAGAATGATGAGTTTAAAACAAGGCTGACCGATCAGTACAACGATACGTTTAACTGTTTTGTACGACCGGACTATGACGGCTCGCATCAGGAATTTCCGGGATTAGACCGCAAGGGGTTGGGCATTGGCGATCTGTATTCGAGCCAAAAGGATGCCGTCTGGATGATAAAGCTGAACAACGGTGCTATCTGCGATCACGAAGTAGGTGCAGGAAAGACGCTCATCATGTGTGCCGCAGCGCAGGAAATGAAGCGTTTGGGAATGGCTCATAAACCGATGATTATCGGGCTGAAAGCCAATATTCCCGAAATAGCCGAAGCCTACCGCACCGCTTACCCCCACGCCAAAATCCTCTTTCCGGGAATTGATGATTTTACGCCCGAAAAACGCCTGCGGATTTTCGGGGATATTAAAAACAACGAGTGGGATTGTGTGATACTCACACACGACCAATTCGGGATGATACCCCAATCTCCCGAAATACAAAAGGAAATCCTGCAAACCGAACTGGACAGCGTAGAGGAAAACCTTGATGTTATGCGAAGCCAGGGCGATGAAATAACGCAATGGATGCTCAAAGGAGCGGAAAAACAAAAGGAAAACCTCGAAGTAAAGCTCAAAACCCTGCAATACGACATCGAAAACCGCAAAGATGATATTGTGGATTTTAAGATGATGGGCATTGACCATTTATTTATTGATGAAAGCCACCAGTTCAAAAACCTGATGTTCAACACAAGGCATTCTAGGGTCGCGGGATTGGGCAATCAACAGGGAAGCCAAAAGGCACTGAACTTGCTATTTGCTATCCGTACCATACAGGAGCGTACCCAAGCGGATATGGGAGCAACCTTCCTTTCCGGGACGACCATAAGTAATTCGCTAACCGAATTATACCTGCTGTTCAAATACCTGCGACCACGGGCATTGGCAAAACAGGGCATCAACTCCTTTGATGCGTGGGCGGCAATTTATGCCAAGAAAACCACCGATTACGAGTTTTCGGTGGCTAACAATATTGTGGCAAAAGAGCGTTTCCGCTACTTTATCAAAGTGCCGGAACTGGCTCAATTCTATTCCGAAATCACGGATTACCGTACGGCGGCTATGATCGGCATTGACCGCCCCGAAAAGAACGAGATATTTTGTAACATACCTCCAACTCCGGCCCAGGAAGAGTATATCCAAAAGCTGATGAAGTTTGCCGAGACAGGCAAAGGCGAATTACTCGGCAGGGCTCCGTTATCACAATCGGAGGAAAAAGCAAAAATGCTCATCGCTACGGATTACGCCCGTAAGATGTCTTTGGATATGCGGATGGTAAGCCCGCATTACCAAGACCATCCTGACAACAAGGCTACGCATTGTGCCAACAATATCGTCAAGTATTACCACCAATTCAACGCACAGAAAGGTACGCAATTCGTGTTCTCGGATTTGGGGACGTACAAGCCGAACGAATGGAATATTTATTCCGAAATAAAACGCAAGCTTACAGAAGACCACGGCATACCTGCACACGAAATCCGCTTTATACAGGAAGCGAAGAACGACAAGCAACGCAAGGCACTGATCAAGGGGATGAATGACGGTACGGTCCGTGTCCTGTTCGGCTCTACGAGTATGCTCGGCACAGGTGTAAATGCACAAAAAAGAGCTGTTGCCGTACACCATCTGGATACGCCGTGGCGGCCGTCCGACCTTGCCCAAAGGGACGGTCGGGCAATCCGGAAAGGCAATGAGATTGCTAAACATTTTAATAACAACAAAGTGGACGTCATTATCTATGCAGTAGAAAAATCGCTGGACAGTTACAAGTTCAACCTGCTGTTCAACAAGCAGCTATTCATCGACCAACTGAAATGCAACAATCTTGGCAAACGGACGATTGACGAGGGCAGTATGGACGAAAAATCGGGAATGAACTTCTCAGAGTACGTGGCTATCCTTATGGGAAATACCGACCTGTTGGACAAAGCCAAGATAGAGAAACAGATTGCCGGATTGGAAAGCGAAAGACAAGCGTTCAACCGTTCAAAGTACAATGCTAAATACAAATTGGAAGATTATATGGCGGAATTGGACAAAGTCCAATCACGTTTTGACCGTATGAGCCTTGACTGGAATAATCTGCAAGGGCGTATTCAAAAACTGTCGGACGGAACTGTTGCAAACCTTATTAAGCTGGACGGCTTACCGCCCCATGCGGATCTAAAACAAATTGGTGCGAAGCTCAATCAACTTGCGGACAAAGCCCGTACAGGTGGGGATTATGAGGAAATCGGTAGCCTTTATGGTTTTCAGCTTTTGGTGAAAACGGAAATGTCGCAAAAAGAGGGCGTGGATATAAGGGTAAACCGCTTTCTGATACAGGGCGAGGGAAATATCAAATACACGTATAACAACGGTATCATTGCCAAAGATGAGAAATTGGCATCCATGAATTTCCTCAACGCATTGGAAAAACTACCTGCTTACATTGAGCAGGAACAAAAGAAAATTGCCGAAATTCAAAAGGATCTGCCTGTTCTGCAAGAAGTTCTGAACGGTTCGTGGAGCAAGGAGAGCCGGTTGAGTGAACTAAAAACAGAGCTCGCTGCCGTTGAACGAAAGATACAGTTGTCTATCACGCCTGAACCCAAAGAGAAGGTGCCGGAACAGGCAGAAAGACAAAATGAAACTCCAAATATTTCGGAGAGTATTGTAAGGACGAAAAGTGTTCAAAGAGGCATAATATAATGTAATTGATTATATTTCGTCCTGTTCTTCCATTTTTCTAATCAATGCATCCCGTAAGCTGTCAAGAAATTTTGTCCGGTTTATTTTTCGCGATTTAAGTTCCATAAACGTATGATAAAAATCTCCCAAACTGATATTGAATGTACTTTCAAATGTTTTGGCGATGGCCACTATATCTGAATTGCCAAATGCACCCTGCGAATGCAGTGCGTAAATCAATTCGGTTAATGCTGTTTTGCTTTCTGTCCAATTCAATGAATACCTATCGTATCCATTTTTCTGATGGCCAAGATTTAACTGATCCTCAAGATAAACCTGTATCAAATCATTGGCAATAATCTTAGCTACTTTATAATCATGAGAAGTAGAAAAACTATGGTCAGCTTCAAAATAAAAAGTATCTAAGCTTAATTTAATATCATATTTACCCCGCAAAAAATATTTATGGTCAAGATAAGTGCTGTTTGTTCTATAATACTTATAAAATTCAAGGTTGTTGTCAAAGAACCTTTTAAGTTTGTTCAGTTCAATATCAATGTATTTTTTTATGTTTTTTCCACTGCCATAGGGCTTCCTGGTTTCAATTTTGTATATGGCATTGTAAAAAATTAATTTGGCTACAATATTCGGTTTCAATTTCTTAAAAAAAATTATTTCATCTTTTTCTTCATCAAACCCCTTACCCAAAACATATAGTTTTATGTCTTTAAGGTAACTTAGTATGAGATTGACAGCTGTTTCTGCTAATTGAATAGGTTCGTCAAATTCGACCTTAAGTTCTTCTAACCTATTGTCAAGTTCTCGTAGCTTATCCTTATAAAATTTATGCATTAGGAAGTATGTGTGATTTTTCAAGACGAGCTTTTGCTATTACAGCCCAGACACGTTGAAATTTATTGATTAATATTAAAGATATTGAGCGTAAAATAGAATGTGCTTCCAGCACCATATTCACTCTCTACCCAGATTCTTCCTCCCTGAGCTTCAATAAACTCTTTGCTGATGCTTAATCCTAAACCGGTACCTTCTTTTTTGGTACCAGGGATACGAAAATAGCGTTCGAAAATCTTACTCAAAAATTGAGGCTGTATACCTTGTCCTGTATCTGTTACGGAAAATCTCAACTGATTTTCTATTTTCTCAACTTTGACATCAATTGTCGCATTTTCATATGAATACCGGACGGCATTAGAGATAAGATTTGTAAGAACCCATGCCGTTTTTTCACTATCGGCAGCAACCAGTATATTATCTTCTATATTAACCTCGATTTTAATATTCTTGTGTTCAGCAGCAGACTTATTTGCATTTACAGCATACTCAATCATGGGCTTAATTTCTGAACTAATTAAGTTTACTTGAATAGCACCACTTTCAACCTGTGCGATGTTTAATAACTCTCCGGTAATTCGTAAAAGCCTGTCAGCATCGTCCTTTATACCATTAATTAATCCTTTTTGTTCCTCATTTAAGTGACCTGTCTTTTCATTCTCAAGAATTTGAATACCTAATTGCATCGACGAAATAGGTGTTTTAAATTCATGGGAAACAGTTCCCATAAAATTGGTCTTTGCCAGATCCAGCTCTTTAAATGGTGTGATATTTCTCAGAAGAATAACCTGACCGATAAATTCACTATCCGCTTCTCCGGTTGGAACGATATTGATGTCAACAACCTCTTTCTCAAAATAGCTTTCCTTTCTGTCGGCATAAATCTTTAATTGTTCGGATTTAGCATTTTCGGGCTTAAGAAGAAAAATATCCTTAATGATATTTCTAATTAAATCATTGGTAACGGCTATATCCTGTATTTGTTTGCCAAAGAACTCTTCTTTTTTTAGACCGCAAATATTCAAAGCTTCTTCATTAGCGAAAAGCACTTTTTTGTTTTCATCAATTCCAATAACGGGATCATGAAGATTATCAATCAACGTTTCAATTCGTTTTTTGCCTTTTAGGATTTTATCGAGCTTACTCTCGGAATATTCTTCCAGCTTCTCCGCCATCGTGTTGAATGATTTTGCTAAGTCACCAAACTCATTATGGCTTTCAAAATGCACCCTCTTTTTATAATTCTGCCCAGCTATTTCTTTTATACTATCGGTTAATTCCTTAATGGGATTGGCTATATTAGAAGGTAAATTGACCAATAAAATAAATGCAATCAGGAAGCATAGTGAGCCAGTAACTGAAATGATGACAATTGCTTTTTGAGCGGTATCGTCGGCAATATCACTCTTCCTGTTGATAGCTTCCATGTTTAGACGCATTAACTCCGTGATGTCTTTCCTTATAGATGATATTACGATAGAATCTTCCGGGTTTTCTTTTAAATCTTTAAAATGTTTAACGATAAGATTGGTAGCTTCGATTTCTCCAATCTCCGTTACATTCTGCTTTTGCAGATCGAGATTTTTTTGAAAAGTATTTACAGCAGATTTGTCTGAACGAACATCTTCCAAAGACAAAAGCATGTTACGGGCATACTGTAAGGTATTGTAATTGGCAACTAAGATATTATTAGTATCTTTTTTCAGTTGGTTTACATACCAGCCACTAACAATTGCCAGTGCCAGTATCAATAAAAATAGAGCACCAACTCCAACCGTTAATTTTGCTTTAATTCTCATTTTATGATAGTATTACGAGATCAATATTTTCCTGTGACAGCTTGTTCAGCAAGGCATTGAATGTATCAGTCGCTAAAATAATTTTAGCTAAGTTTAAATGTGGTTTACCGATACAGACCGTAGTTATCTTACGATCTTCACACTCTTTGATGATTGCCTTAGTGGTGTTTTTGGCCTTTACCTTAATTATTTCTGCTCCTAATTCAGTAGCTAATTTAAAATTATTAATCAAATGCCGTTGTTTATCCAGAGCAATTTTATCAGGGCTTTCTTTAGGTATTTGCACATACATCACATACCATTTACTGTTGTAATAATTAGCTAATCGTGCCGTTTTCCTAATAACGTTTTTGGCTGTTTTTTCGTTTGAACTGATGCAGGCCAGGAAACGTTCCTTTTTGATGCTTCTTGTAAGTACAACTTCGGTTTCTACTTTTCGCTGCACCTGCGAAGCTACCTCCTTTAACGCCAACTCACGAAGCTGCAAAATATGCTCACTCTTAAAAAAATTATTAAGTGCTGCTGTTATTTTAGAGCTTTCATATATTTTTCCGGCTTTTAAACGATCTATCAAATCTTCTGCTGTAAGATCAATATTGACCACCTCATCAGCCTGAGCGACTACGCTGTCGGGAATACGTTCCTGTACATCAATTCCTGTAATTTCCCGCACTTCTTCATTCAAACTTTCAATGTGTTGAATATTTACTGCACTGATTACATTAATCCCGGCATCTAAAATATCGAGTACGTCCTGCCATCGCTTTTCGTTATTGCTACCTTCAATATTGGTATGAGCCAATTCATCAACAATCACAACTTCTGGACGAAGGTTTATAATGGCTTGCAGATCCAGTTCCTCTAATTCTTTCCCCTTATAGAAAAGTTTTCTGCGTGGAATGACCGGAAGCCCATCCAACAAAGCATGGGTCTCTGGTCTTTTGTGTGTTTCGATATATCCGATTTTCACATCGATACCGTTTCGCAATAGCGTATGTGCTTCCTGTAACATTCGATAGGTTTTACCCACACCGGCACTCATCCCGATATAGAGCTTGAATTTTCCTCTTCGGGATTTCTGAATGAGGTCTAAAAAATGTTCTGCACTTTTTCTTTCGTCCATACAATCTGTTTGCTTATATAAATTTACAAATTCCCCTTAGACAAATTGTCCAGGGGAATCATTAGTAAATGGAACTATTTAGAAACGTATCGCCAGCGATGTAACCGCCATAACGTTGTCTTTTTTCATATTATCATCTCTGTTTAAGAAAATGGCATCTTTACTATTTAAGCTTTTAACTTCTGTTCTCCATACCAAATTAGGCAGAATTTGATAATCAACGTTTATTGAAGCCCCAAATGTTTGAAATCCGTTTTCCGTTCCCGAATTGATGATAACGCCATTCTTATCCTGGTAATATTCTCCTCTTGCAGCGATATTTACTTTTTCAGTCGGGCTGTATTTTGCAATCAGTACAGGCGTATACCATGTATCGTAGTCATCACTTGCTTTTTCTTTTTGTTGTGCTCCGATATCAAAGCCAGCGATCAATGCAAATTGATTGCTGATTTGAAACTGCCCATACAGATTGTGGAAGTAACGCATCTTACGCTCTTCATCAGGGAAGTCGTTGCCTATGAAAGAACTACTGTTTAAAGTCATTTTATCTGAAGGACGGTAAGTTAATTGATGACCAAAAGCTGGTGTGCTATTGCCTTCAACCCGTTGTATTCTTTGCCAACTGTTCATCACTAAAAAAGCCATATTCCATTTACCATTATCGGTAGCATACGACAACTTAGCCCCGGTTTCAAAATAGGGCGAATTATCTGCCATCATACTTCTGGTCAGTGTAAAGCAGTCTGCCCCGATGGCACTTTCAAAACCAATGTGAGATGGTAATATACCTGCATCTAACCATAAATTTTTCGTTTTAGATAGTTTCACACCTACATTTGCTTCATAAATGTTTTTCAGCACGCCTTCTTCAGTTGCATAATTAGCATTCATATAAGAGCCTACTCCAAGAGCCAGGTTCGCTCTCATATTTTCTGTTTCATAAGCCGCTTTTATAAATCCCAAATTTAGACTCACTTCATTGCTACGGTTGTGGCTGTACACAAATCCCGGTCTGGTATTGGATTTCGGGTTATTAAAATCCTGCTGATAATATACTTCTGCATATCCACTGATGGTTAATGGTTTTTTTTCAGTTTCCTGAGCACATACACTTCCTGTTGCTCCCAGCAGAATAGCTGAGAACATAATTATTTTTTTCATCTTATTAATTTGATTTTTAAACGTGATGAAGCTATCAGATTTATCCTCCCTGTGTGGTTGAATAAATCATGATGGTTTCATTTTTGAATTATTAAAATTTTACTGTTTATTGAATACTCCTACAAGGCATTTTCAATGGCTACACATACATTTGAAAACCCGTAAGTTTTTTTAGGAATTACTTATTTAAGTTGATCCAGAGCGATATTTAATTTAAGTACATTGATTTTTTCGGGACCAAACATACCCCACAAAGGTTTTTCGGTTTGTTCATCAATTAATTGATTCAATTTAACCTCATCAATACCCCTTATTTTAGCGATTCGTGCTACCTGTACCTTTGCGGCCTGAACGGAAAAATTCGGATCCAGTCCACTTCCGCTGGCTGTAACCAAATCAACAGGTATTTCAGATTTATCAACTCCGGGATTGTGCACTAAAAAAGTATCAATTCGTGCCTGAACTTCTGCCAAGTATTCCTCATTAGAAGGACCTTTGTTACTACCTCCTGAACCAGCAGCATTGTAATCTACGGCCGATGGTCTTGGCCAGAAATAGTTGTCTTCTGTAAAAGACTGACCAATATTGACATAATGTTTCTTTCCGTTGTGCTCTATAATTTCTCCTTTTCCAGCATTAGGAGCAAACTGTGCGATACCCCAGACTGCAAGTGGGTAAATGACCGTAAAAAACAGGATCATAACAGCAGTCAATTTTATTGCGGGCAAAATATGTTTTTTCATTTTATCTAAATTTTATAAAGGATTAAAAGAAAATTGATATAAGCATATCAATCAGCTTGATTCCTACAAAAGGTATCAGTACACCGCCTAAACCATAAATAAACAGGTTTCTTCGAAGTAATGCACTTGCTCCAATAGGTTTGTAAGCTACACCTTTCAATGCTAATGGTATCAACATTGGAATGATGATTGCGTTGAAAATTACAGCTGATAGTATTGCACTTTCCGGACTGTGTAAATTCATAATATTCAGTCCTTGCAATGCAGGAATCGCTGTGATAAACAGTGCAGGGATGATAGCGAAATACTTGGCCACATCATTTGCAATACTGAAAGTGGTCAATGTACCACGGGTCATCAGTAATTGTTTTCCGATTTCTACTACTTCAATCAGTTTAGTCGGGTCATTATCCAGATCGACCATGTTTCCCGCTTCTTTTGCAGCCTGTGTACCAGAGTTCATTGCTACACCTACATCAGCCTGTGCTAAGGCTGGTGCATCATTTGTTCCATCACCCATCATAGCGACCAAGCGACCTTCTGACTGTTCTTTTTTAATGTAGTTCATCTTGTCTTCGGGTTTAGCCTCCGCGATGAAATCGTCTACACCTGCTTTTTCAGCTATAAATTTAGCAGTCAAAGGATTGTCACCCGTTACCATGACGGTTTTGATACCCATTTTACGCAGACGTTCGAAACGTTCCTGAATACCCGGTTTGATGATGTCCTGTAGCTCAATTACTCCCAATGCAATTTCGTTTTCTGATACGACCAACGGCGTACCTCCATTAGAGGATATGGCTTTCACTCTTTCTTCAATCTCTTTTGGGAAATTATTACCTGCTTTTGTAACCAGATTTTTTATTGCATCGGTTGCACCTTTTCGAATACGTGTATTTTCATAATCAATTCCTGAACTTCTTGTTTCAGCTGTAAACTTGATGAATTGAGGATTTCTAACTTCATAACTTAACGGATTGATTCCTGCTAATTCAATGATAGATTTTCCTTCGGGAGTTTCATCAGCCATGGAACTTAGTACAGCTGCTTTTATAAGTTTTTTCTCGTCAATGCCATTAGCAGGGTGAAAATGGGTGGCTTTACGGTTACCAATAGTAATCGTACCGGTTTTATCCAACAGCAACACATCGATATCACCTGCGGTTTCTACTGCTTTCCCACTTTTTGTAATCACATTGGCTCTCAATGCTCTGTCCATCCCTGCAATACCGATTGCAGACAACAATCCACCAATGGTAGTCGGAATAAGACATACAAATAAAGAGATAAAAGAAGCAATGGTAATCCCAACATTTGCATAATCGGCAAATGGTTTGAGTGTGACACAGACAATGATAAACACAAGTGTAAATCCTGCCAACAAAATCGTTAAAGCGATTTCATTAGGTGTTTTTTGTCGGGCAGCACCTTCTACCAAGGCAATCATTTTATCTAGAAAACTTTCGCCCGGTTGCGTTGTTACCTGCACCACGATTTTATCGGACAAAACTTTGGTACCACCGGTAACAGAACTTTTGTCACCACCTGCTTCACGAATCACAGGAGCAGATTCTCCGGTAATTGCACTTTCATCGATGGTCGCTAAGCCTTCAATAATTTCCCCATCAGAAGGAATGACGTCGCCAGCTTCACAGATGAAAACATCACCTTTTTGTAATTGAGCAGAGGAGATCATTTTCCCATTTTTTAATCTTGCAGGAGTTTCCTCTCTTGTCTTACGCAAACTATCTGCTTGTGCTTTACCTCTTGCTTCAGCAATTGCCTCTGCAAAATTCGCAAATAACAGGGTAAGCAAAAGGATGATAAAGACGGTAAAATTATAGCCAAAACTTCCCTGTTCCTGAGCTCCTGCCAACGTCCATAAACTCACGACCAGCATAACCAAAGTACCGATCCAAACGGTAAACATAACCGGATTACGGAACATGGTTTTCGGATTGAGTTTCACAAAAGATTGTTTCAGTGCTTCCTGAACCATATCTTTTTGAAACAATGATGTATTATTGTTCATTTCTAAATTCTTTAATCAGTTTAATAAAGTGAAAAGTACTCTGCAATAGGTCCTAAAGCCAATACCGGGAAGAATGCCAAAGCAGCTACGATGGCGATTACAGCGAATACCATCAGTCCGAAAGTTGCCGTATCGGTTTTTAGGGTTCCGTCTCCCTCTGGTACATATTTCTTTTGGGCTAACAAGCCTGCAATTGCTACAGGACCTATGATCGGTAGGAATCGTGAAAGGATAAGCACAAATCCGGTGCTGATATTCCACCAAGGTGTATTATCGCCCAATCCTTCAAATCCACTACCGTTGTTGGCAGATGATGAGGTGTATTCGTAAAGCATTTCACTCAATCCGTGAAATGCAGGGTTATTTAGAGAGTCCATAGTATATTGTGGTGATGCAGCGGCTAATGCTGTTCCTACTAATATTAGGAAAGGATGAAGCAAGGCAATAATCATCGCTATTTTCATTTCTCTTGCCTCCACTTTTTTACCTAAGAATTCAGGTGTTCTTCCTACCATCAATCCACTGATAAATACAGCAAGAATGATGAAAATAAAGAAGTTAAGTATTCCTACACCGACTCCTCCATAAAACGCATTGATCATCATTGCCAATAGCTCATTCATGCCTGACAATGCCATTGAGCTATCGTGCATAGAGTTTACTGATCCAGTAGAGATTACAGTGGTGACAATGCTCCAAAAGCCAGATGCAGGTGCTCCTAATCGAATTTCCTTTCCTTCCATTGCTCCAAGAGAATTATCAATTCCCATAGCTGCAATAGCAGGATTTCCGTTCATTTCCATGTTGATATTTGGAATGGTCAGCATTAAAAAACCTACTGTCATTACACCGAATATCATCCACGATAATTTTCTTCTTCTGATAAAATAGCCAAAGGCAAAGATCATCGCTAATGGTACGATCAGCTGAGCCACCATTTCGACCATATTGGATAGGTAGGATGGATTTTCAAACGGATGGGCAGAATTCACTCCAAAGAATCCACCTCCGTTGGTTCCTACGTGTTTAATAGGCACAAATGCCGCTGCGGGTCCTCTTGATACTTCCACAGAATCACCTTGTAAAGTGGTAATAGCGTCTTTACCTTCAAAAGTCATCGGGGTACCTTCAAATGCAAGAATGATGGCAATTACAAATGATACAGGTAATAAAATACGTGTACAAGATTTTACAAAGGTGTTGTAAAAATTACCCAAGGTTTCAGATGATTTGTCTCTGAATGCTCTAAATAACACTACAGCAGCAGCCATACCAGTTCCCGCACTTACAAACTGTAAGAACATTAACCAGTATTGTCCAAGATAACTTAATCCTGATTCCCCGGAATAGTGTTGCAGATTACAGTTTACCACAAATGATATCACGGTATTAAATGCCAGGTCTGCTGACATACTCGGATTTTTATCGGGGTTTAACGGA
Organism: Sphingobacterium alimentarium; assembly: GCF_004342685.1. Taxonomy (GTDB): domain Bacteria; phylum Bacteroidota; class Bacteroidia; order Sphingobacteriales; family Sphingobacteriaceae; genus Sphingobacterium; species Sphingobacterium alimentarium. Next base: position 42,020 of record NZ_SMBZ01000005.1, on the reverse strand, counting down.
AGGTTATCCTGATTCATCAAAACAACCATTCCCAACAGGAACCAGACCATATTAATGGTAATCAATGCGACCATTTGTTGTTTCCAGTTCATTTCTGTTTGCGGATTGATACCGCTTATTTTGTAAAAGATTCGCTCTATCGGATTAAAAATCGGATCGAGCAGCGTTTTTTCACCGCCATAGACTTTTGCAATGTATTTACCGTAGGGTATTGCAAGCAATATCGACAGGGTAAACATTACGATTATTCCTAAAATTTCTGTATTCATTTTTATTAATTAAATATGGTTTTAAACATCCATCCGAACAGCCTGACCAATGCTAATACAATCAGGAATATCAAAGCAATTCGGGCTACATCTTTCATTTCAGTAAGTATCTTTTTCATAGCAATATTTGAATTTTTAGAAAAGCCAGATAAATGATCGAAATGAAGAACAGTATCCAGAATATGATGGATACCCATTCCTTGATTTTTCCTTTTGTATCTTTCTTCATCTGCTGAAGCGTTTTAAAATTTTTCTGGTTTGAGCAATACGTAGCATATATAGACAAATACACCTATGGCTACTATGAATAATGCTGTCATAGACTTGTTTTTTGTGTTAAATAATTTGTGTTCTGAAGCTGATAAACATGCTTCAGGTTATTGGGAATGAGCTGGTACATATAAATCCATTGTTCTGTAGTGCAACGTCTTTTCATTCCTTCAAAAGAGCGCACAAACAAATTTTCAATGATGTATTGTACATACTCATTTCCTCTTTTATGAAGCCAACCGATGAACTTAATCTTTACCCCAATTTTCTCTATCTGTCCTTTGGAAAGCAAGAGATTGATGTGGTTGACGATTGCCTGAAATATTCCTGCAAAATTTTTTCGCATGGATAGTTCATTGATTTCTTCTTTAATTTCACCGTAGTGATGTGCCAGATAAGTACTGGCTGTGTTTTCATTTATTTCGTTCATTGATTTAAAAACTTCTTTTTATTTACTGGAGAACATCGCATAGAAAATACAGAAGACAATAAAAGCTAAAAGTACTTTTGCCAATATATCCGTAACTATTTCCCTATTTGATTTTCGTTCTTTTTTCATCTGCTTATTAATTGAAAGAATAAAAAGAAAAATACAAAGCCGATCAAAAGACCTGCGAATCCGCCAAGCTTTACGCATACGGCAAACAGGACAAACAATAAAATTGCTAATACTGCTTTTTTTATTTTAGCCGACCAATGTGTTTTTTCTTTTAAAACTTTCATTACTTAATTAGTTTTCTAAAATGGTTTTGATATACCCTTTCCGTAATTCGATCGGAAATAAATCCATATGTTTTTTTAGGCTTCCTGGGCTTTCTTCAAAAGATAGCGCTGTCAGAAACTCATTTTCAATGGCATTCCGCGTGTATTGATTTCCTCCTTGATACAAAAGATTTATAACTTTGGCTATCTCTTGAACACGCTCTAATTCATCTTCTAATCCAGAACCTATTTTTTGTGAACAAACTTCTGCCAGTTTATGCAGTAGCAGATAGTCTGCAATAGAATCGTCCAAAGTATCCAAATCAGGAATGAGTCTTGCGGCTTCAGGAGCCCATTGTTGTATCGTATTTATGATTTTTGTTTTCATTTTATTTTAGATTTTCTCAAAGAAGTCAATTGACTTAATGAACAGACCGAAGCAGGCTAAACCTGCGAGTACTAAAACTATTGTTATCATTTTTATTTATTTTTAAGTGGTACTAATGTGCTTCATAATTGCTCCAAAAATCATAACCACAATAAATGCGAAAAGCAATAAGTGGTATGATTTTAGCCATTTTGGAAACGAAGGCGGTTCTTTCTGCTGTTTCCATTTGACATTTCTTTTCCTCATTTTTAATTTCTTTTGTATACCCTGTGCCAAAATTTATTCCAGTGAAAACCCACTTGAGTTAAGATACTGTAAATGAGGTTATTATTTGATTTCTTTTAATTCTTTCTCACGAAAAACCTTCTCATAATGATAGGGTCATTCTCATAATGATACTACCGTGTCAATTTATGATAAAAGGTATCCAGTCTAGGCTGAGCGATATTGCCTTGATTAGTAAGGAGAATCGTTTTGAATTTTATATTTTTGTACTTTACATAATCGAAAAATGACTGGTTTCTAAGTCATTTTCAGCATAAAATAGAGGGGTAATCATAAAAGATGAATAAAGTAAAAAGAACGCCTATTGAAAAAATTGTATCGCCTATACAGAGCTTTATTAAGAATGAAAAAGCAGGTGGAATCGTATTAGGTATTAGTGTAGTCATTGCTTTGATATTAGCAAACTCACCTTTAGCAGAAGAATATCACCATATTCTCGAACACAGGTTTGGTTTTCAGTTAGACGGAAATACTTATTTTGAGTATAACCTGCATCACTGGATCAATGATGGTCTGATGGCTATATTTTTCTTTGTGGTCGGCTTGGAACTAAAAAGAGAGATTGTTGGGGGCGAGTTATCGAATCCACGTAAAGCATTGTTGCCTATTGCTGCTGCATTTGGTGGAATGGCAGTACCTGCTGCAATATATCTGTTTTTAAACCCAAGCGGAGAAGTGCACAGTGGCTGGGGAATCCCTATGGCGACCGATATTGCTTTTGCTTTGGGGGTACTTTACTTATTAGGCAGCAGAATTCCACTGACCCTAAAAGTTTTTTTGACCGCTTTGGCTATCGTTGATGATTTGGGAGCCGTGCTGGTCATTGCTTTTTTCTATACTTCAGATATCTCTATGTTCCATCTCGTTATTGGGGCGTTAGTACTGTTGACAATGTACATCGGTAATAAAATGGGAGTGAGGAGTATTTTGTTCTACGCTATTTTAGGTATTGGTGGTGTTTGGACTACATTTTTGTTATCTGGTGTACATGCCACGATTGCAGCGGTTTTGGCGGCATTTACTATTCCGGCGGATGTAAAAATCAATGAAAAAATATTCAGTAATAATATTCAACGTTTGTTGGATAAGTTTAAAGGAATAGATCCTGACAATAGCAAGCCTACGTTGACAAATGAACAGTTGCATGTTCTCGAAGAAATCCAAAACAGTACGGTAGCGGCGACTCCGCCACTTCAAAGATTGGAACATGCCATGCACCCGATGGTTACATTTATTATTATTCCGGTATTTGCACTGGCAAATGCAGGTGTTTCATTGGCTATAGATATGGAGCATTTGTTTAGTACCAATGTGGCTTTGGGAGTTGCTTTAGGTTTGTTGGTAGGGAAAGTGGTTGGCGTGGTCGGTTTTACATGGCTGTTGGTGAAATTGAAAGTAGCTCCTTTCCCCGAAGGAATGAATCTAAGAAATTTGTTTGGTTTAGGTTTGCTTGCTTCTATTGGATTTACCATGTCATTATTTGTGACTTCATTAGCTTTTTCGCATGAAGAATATATGACACAGGCCAAAATAGGAATTTTTGCAGCATCTATTATCGGAGGTGTGTTGGGGTATTATGTTTTGAGCAAGCAAAGCAAATAATAACTTATAGTCTGGACAGAACATAAATGAAAGAGTTTTTATATGCCAAATGGATTCAACAACTCATTGTTGTATTGCACCTGGTAGCACTTACAGCACTTATAGCTGATTACGGTTTTGTACTCAATCCAGCCTTACAATTAGGCATCATCTCATTATATCTGTTTGTATTGATCATTGGTATTTTTTATACCGTCCTGAAATACTACTATCATCGTAAAGAGTTCATATTAAGTGTTTTTATTTTTGACGGGCTGAGTGTTTTGTTTGTGCTTTATTGTTTGTACAAACAATTATCAAATGAGGGAATATCAGAGATAACTCACTGGATAAGATGGGCTGTTATATTAAAACTGATTCGAGAATTTACCCGCCCACGGTTAAGCTATAAGCGTTCTTTACTGAATCCTGCTCAGTTATTTATCATCAGCTTTATGGGATTAATCGTCATAGGTGCTTTATTATTAATGCTTCCTAAAGCAACTTATGGAGGGATAAATTTTGTAGATGCCTTATTCACTTCTACCAGTGCGGTGTGTGTAACAGGGCTAATCGTGGTGGATACGAGCAGTTTTTTCACTCCACTTGGTCAAACATTAATCATGCTATTGATACAAGCAGGTGGTTTGGGTATTCTAACCTTTGCGAGCTACTTTAGTTATTTCTTTAAAGGTGGATCAACCTACGAAAACCAGTTGGCATTAAGTGATATGACTAATTCTGAGAAGATTGGCGAGGTTTTTACAACTGTAAAAAGGATTTTGACCATTACTTTTTTGATAGAATTTATTGGAGCAGTACTCATTTTCTTCAATTTAGATAAAGCCCTAATTCCATCCTTTTCGGAAAGAATATATTTTTCCGTTTTTCATTCTATTTCCGCTTTCTGCAATGCAGGATTTTCAACCTTGCCCAATGGAATGATGGAAACAAGTTATGTCTATAATTATCCTCTACAGTTTATTATTGTTGTGATATTTGTATTCGGTGGATTAGGGTTTCCAATCGTGATAAATTCCGTAAGATATATAAAACATCTGATAGCAAGATATATTCTTTGGTTTGTAGAAAAGAAGAACAACTACCGTCCATGGATTTTGACCTTGAGCAATAAAATAAATTTACTAACCACGGGCATCCTGATTGTTTTAGGAACCGTTATTATCTACATCAAGGAATATTATAATGTTTTGGGTAATCATGCAGGGGTTGGAAAAATTATCACTGCACTGTTCGCAGCAACGACCCCTAGAACGGCAGGTTTTAATTCCATAGACTTTAGCCAAATGCATTTTTCTTCTATCATTATCATCATTTTCTTAATGTGGGTCGGTGCATCTCCTGCCTCAACCGGTGGAGGTATTAAAACAAGTACATTTGCAATTGCCACATTAAATTATTTGAGTCTTGCAAAAGGTAAACGTAAAATCGAAATTTTCCGACGAGAAGTGGCAGACATTTCCGTAAGAAGGGCTTTTGCTGTGATGAGTCTATCATTATTGGTGATTGGTTCTAGCGTTTTTCTGATCTCTCATTACGACAATCATATTCCGCTATTAGATATTGCATTTGAAAGCTTTTCCGCTTACAGCACTGTTGGGCTTAGTTTGGGGATAACAGGAGACTTGAGTAACGAGAGCAAAATGGTGCTTTTGGCTACGATGTTAATAGGCAGAGTAAGTATGCTAACCATTCTTATTGCCTTTTTTAAGAAGGTTAAGCAAGCGAATTATCATTATCCATCGGATGAAATATTAATCAACTAAAAAGAAGATTTAGAATGAAATTTATAATTATAGGCTTGGGAAACTTTGGAGGTTCATTGGCCGAGAAGCTAACCCAACAAGGAAACGAAGTAATCGGAGTGGATTCACGAGATGAAAAGGTAGTTGCACTAAAGGATAAGTTATCTCATACTATCTGTATGAACGCAACCGATCAGTCAGCTATAACACACCTTCCATTGAAGAATACCGATGTCGTGATGGTTTGTATCGGGGAAGACGAAGGTGCTAACATCATGGTAACGGCACACTTTAAAAATTTAGGGGTCAAAAGATTAATCAGTCGTTCCATAAATCCATTGCACGAGAATGTGTTGCAGGCACTCGGGGTGAATGAAATTGTACGTCCTGAAGAAGAAACTGCTGAGCGTTGGGCTAAAAAGCTATGTTTGAAAGGTGTGGTAGATTCTTTTGAGCTAAACAAGAATTTCAGCATCGTAGAGATTGTGGTACCTGAAAAATATGTTGGCAAAACGATTGAGGAAGTCAAATTCAGAGAATATCACAATGTCTTGATTCTTACCATTATTCGAGATACGCAAGAAAAGAGTTTTTTAGGCAAAAGCAAAATAGTGCCCAATGTACAGGGAATTCCCGAACCCACTACGATGCTTCAGCGGGATGATATCATCGTGATTTATGGAGCCAACGAAGATTTACAGAAATTCGCTAAGGGGAAATTAGAATAAGACTTCACTTGATTTTGTATTGTTCCATTTTTCTATATAATGTTGCCACTCCAATTTCTAACAATCGGGCTGTTTCTGCTTTATTGCCGTCTGTATGATTGAGTATTTTTTGAATGTGTAACTTTTCGGCACTGGCCATAGAAAACGCAGATAGTTGCTGTGTATTGGATTTGGCATATTGCAGGTCGACAGGCAAAGTATCCCGATCTAATATGTCAGAATCTACCAGAATTACACTTCTTTCGATCACGTTTTTCAACTCTCTGATATTTCCCTTCCAAGGATTATTTTCCAACGCTGTAATATAATCTTCCGATAAGGTTAAAGGTTTTCTATTGGATTTGAGAGCAAAAAGATCTGCATAATATTGTGCCAACAATTTGATGTCTTTTATACGTTCTCTCAAAGATGGGAGCTGAATGCAAAATACAGAAAGTCTGTAAAACAAATCACTCCTGAAATGACCTAACTCAATCTCATTTTCCAGATTTCGGTTGGTAGCGGCTATGATACGGACATTAACTTTGATGGGTTTTGCATCACCAACACGTAAAAACTCACCTGTTTCCAATACACGTAAAATTTTGGCTTGCAAGTCCATTGCCATTTCTCCAATCTCATCCAAAAATATAGTCCCGTTGTGTGCTTCCTCAAAAAGCCCTTTTTGGTCTTTGGTAGCTCCGGTAAATGAACCCGCTTTATGACCAAATAATTCGTTTTCTAAGAGCTCTTTGCTAAAAGCGGAACAGTTTATCGCAACAAAATTTTGGGTGGCTCTTGAACTACCTTGATGAATGGCCTGTGCAAAAACCTCCTTACCCGTACCTGTTTCTCCGGTTAACAATACTGTTGTATCTTTTGGAGCAACCTTCTTTGCTAATTCAATTGCTTTTAAAATTGGCTTTGATGTACCGATAATTTTATCAAATGAATATTTTTCACCCAACTGCTTTTCTAATTGTTGGACTCTTTTATTTAATGCTACCTTTTCACTGGCTTTATATAGAAGCGGGATGATTTTATTGTTGTCATCTCCTTTTGTGATATAGTCGAAGGCACCGTTTTTAATCGCCCTTACACCATCAGGAATATTGCCAAACGCCGTCAACAGAATAACTTCTACTGCAGGATATTTTTCTTTGATAACTTTAGCAGTATCTACACCACTACCATCAGGGAGCTTAACGTCGCATATCACTACGTCTATTTCCTCCACCTCTAATCGTTGCAATCCCGATTTTATGTTAGACGCCTGAAAAACTTCAAAACCTTCAAAACTAATAATCTTTGAAAGGAGGTTTCTCAACTTCTCTTCGTCATCTATTATCAATACTTTCTCCACTTCTTAGCCAATTAGAACAACAAATTTACTAAATATTATGTCTGTTCTAATGATTCTACCACTAAATGAATAAAAATAATCTTTCCCAGCTTGGCTGATATCGGACAATAAACTCATTCAACTGTAAGACCGTCTTTCAGGTGGGTATTGGAAAACTACCCCCGCTGTAACAAATGTTGTAAATCTGGGTCACTGTTTATACGTGTCAGTTCATTTTCAATTATCAGTTCAATATCTTTTTTTATCTGCCTGTAATTCGCTTCAATTTCCTGTTTCATATTATCTGTTCCACTCTCGTCAACAAAGGATAAGATTTGCGGTATCTTCTGATAGACTTTAGTTTCGGCAGCAACCTTTTCATTATCCACCACAATTTCGGCGTGAAATATTTTTTGCTCGATACGTTCATCAAAATTATCAGAAACAGAACCCACGAACATACCCTGTGTCAAAGTTGAAATTTTCGAGGCAGGTATCAAGCTATCCAACTGGGTAGATATGGAAGTTGATTTATCATTTCGATTGATGGTCATACTTTGGCGTTTCTGCAATACTTTTCCGAAGCGTTCCGAAAGGCTTTTTGCCGTTTCGCCGACCACCTGGCCACTAAAAATGTTACCTACTGTATTTTGAATAACCTTACTCTCTTTGTCACCGTAATCCCTTGTTAATTGCGAAAAATCCTGAAAGCCCAAACAAACTGCCACCTTATTACTTCTTGCTGTTGCGATAAGGTTATCCAGTCCTCTAAAATAAATCGTGGGCAGCTCATCAATGATAACGGAACTCTTTAATTGCCCTTTTTTGTTGATGAGTTTGACAATCCTTGAATTGTACAATCCTAATGCTGCGGAGTAAATATTTTGGCGGTCCGGATTATTGCCGACACATAAAATTTTCGGCTCTTTTGGATTATTGATGTCTAACGAAAAATCATCTCCCGTCATAACCCAATACAATTGCGGGCTAATCATTCTTGACAAAGGAATTTTAGCCGATGCTATCTGCCCCTGTAATTGGTCTTGCGCTCCGCCTTGCCACGCATCCATAAAAGGCGACAAATAATTTTCTAAATCGGGATATGAGGTTAAAATGGTAAATACGTCCGAATACTTTTTGTTCAGCAATTCAATGGCGTGTGGAAACGTACAATATTTACCGTCTTCATAAATTTTCAGATACCAGATAATAGCTGCCAATAGAATAATTGGACTTTCCACGAAAAAATCCCCCTGCTTCTGTATCCACGACCTATTAAGATTTAACATTATGGTATATGCCGCTTCGTATGCGTCAGAAATGTCCGTCATAAAGTCGGGATTAAGAGGATTGCAACGGTGGCTCTTACGTGGGTCATCGAAATTTATCACGTAGAATTTGGGTTGAACTTTGTACTTATCCCGATGCTTCAATAAATGATTGTAGGCAATGGTAGAAAGGTCGTCAAACTTGAAATCGTATATGTACATGGAGAAGCCTTTCTCAATTTGTTGCTTGATGTAATTGTTTACGATGGCGTATGATTTTCCAGATCCAGGAGTGCCCAACACAATCGTTGCCCGAAAGGGGTTGACGATGTTAATCCAGCCGTCATTCCATCTGTTTTTGTAATAAAACTTGGTGGACAGGTTAACGGAATACTCGTTCTCCATCAATTTTGTTTCTTGCTGAAAACTTTCGTTCTCGTTGTTAAAAACATCTTCCATCAGATTAGTACGGAGCAAACGGCTCATCCATACGCCTGCCATCAGTAAAGGAATGTAACCTAAAGAGATAGACAGGATATACAGGAATGTGCCTATTGGAGGAGGTAGTTTTAGCAATGGCGTATTCAGAAAGAACAGTACAAAACCAACTCCCAATGCTACATAAATTTTAGACCAGGTTATCTTTTCATTCTTTACGCCCTTTGTACCCAAACAGCTTAACGCCAACAACACCAAAGCGAAGATTTTAGTATATATGGTGTGCGAAAACAAACCCGCGGTCCGGTTGAAATTGGTCAGTATTTTGTTGATGACTTCTAATGTCCAGCCACGTTCCATAAAGAAACCGTAGCAGAACCAATAAAGGTGCATCAGTACCAAAAGGATACTTACTGCCCGCATAAAAGCCATTATTTTGGCCAAGCCTCTTAAATCGTCTTCTCCCTGCATTATTTTAATTTTAATGTTCGGGCGTGAATTTAAAGGCTCTAAAGAGTGGCTATAAAAATGTGGCACTCAAAGGCGGTGCGTGGCGGTGTTTGGCTGATTTCTATTTCTGACCTCTTTGGCGGTTTCTTTTCTTCTTCATCTTATTGGCAAAATCCTGTTCCTCATAATCTTCGTTCTGGGCTTCGGGTAATAAACCGCCTAATGCTTCAATCAAACCGTCTTCGTGTTTTTCATTAGTATTCAGGAAGTCGAACAAATGATGAGGTTCTTCCGCAGGAAGATCTGCATCATTTGGTCTTGATATTTTCGATTGTAGTTCAACTGGCTCTTTAATCTCGGGTTTGATATTATTGTTCCAATAATCATTAAAGGTATTGGCAGAAAGTTCCTTGCCTAAACGTGAACCGTTCCAAACCGTTTTAGAATTGTGGTCTATAAAAGTTATTCCGTAAATACGTCCTGTGTCATTTCTACGCACCACTACATTAATGCCTTGCTCGCCTAACTGCTTTTTAAAACCCTGCTCATCATTTGTTGATTGCAGGGCAATGGTAACGGCAGCTTTAATGGTTGGCTTTGTCGGGTGGTCTTTTAAAGCCTCTTTGCTTTTTGCAAAATGCAATTCCAAAGTCGGTAGCCCTGCGTTTTTTCCGAAAAGCGAAGCCTTGAATGGATGTCCGGCTCTTTCTCCTTTTTCATTTAACGGAATATATAATAAACCCTGCCGTAGCTGCCCCTGCAATTTGCCCTCCACTTTTTCGGTAGTAACATTGAACAGGGAAAGCAAAGCGTTGTATTCTCCCAAAGTTTGGTATTGATAATAATTCGGCAGGTGGCGAACAACCGAAGCGATTTGGCTTTTTACATCTCCAGCTTTGTAATCCACCGGACGGAAAATCTTATCGTTCTGCTTGTGTTCCTTATCCGTTGCGGGTATCAAACCGTATTTCCTTTCGAGTTCACGGCAAACATTCATAGACCGCATTTTCTCGAATTTGTCCGAAATCTTTTTGCCCTCTTCGTCCACGCAAACTGAAACGATATGGATATGACTGCGGTCAATATCGGTATGTTTGAATACCACAAAAGGTTGTTCGCCGTAACCCATTTCCCTCATATACTGCTCTGCCATTTCCCTGTATCTGTCATCGCTTACCTTATCATTCGGGTCGGGATTGAGCGAAATATGCAAAGTATGTTTCTCGGTATTGCGGTTGGCTATCAGGTAAGGAGCAAAAGATTGTGCTAATTGCGCCACGGAATAATGACCGCTTGCGGTTTCTATCATCTTATTCGCAAACAAAATCTGTCCGTTTTCATTCTCTATTTTAAGCTGATTGTACGCTAATGCCCCGTATAAATTTGCGCTTCTTCCAATTTTTGCTATCATTTCTACCGCTATTTTTTCAGGTGTTTGGCTTCAAATTCCTCGCTTATTTGGATGATTTTCTGACACAGCATCGCCATTTCAGCCGTCTGTTTTTCCAGTTTATACAGAAATGCCGCCGCCTTTTTCTCTGAAAAATTCTTGTACAATAGCTTCACAACCTGATTATAGTTTATACCGATGGAACGGAACTGGCTGTGAAACGAGGTCAGCCGCATATAAAAATCAACCGTTCCTTTGTCAATCTGAATGGTCTTTATGGTCTTGTCAAAGATGCAAGACGTTATAAAATGCGCTTTTACCTGCATACCTGATTTATCAAAAAGGGCAAGAAAGCGGGCGTGTTCCTGCTCGTTAAAGGAAATGGTGTACCGAATGGTCGCCGGGTCTTCTTTGGGGCGGCGTCCGGTCTTTTTCAATTGCTTTTTGTTGTTATCGTTCATCACTAATCCATTTTAAAATCCATACAAAACCCTGACTTCGGAAGGTGTTTTCTGCCCCCTGCAAAGGGCAAGTTGTTTTGAGCATCGGAAATCATTCCGAGATGCTCAAAACACAACTTGCCGTGTTCTGTTGAACACAAAAATCCGTCCGCCAAAAAAGGCGGAACCGGATTAAATGTAACAGGGAAAAACGGCTCGATGCCGTTCCCGTTACCCTCCGATTTGTCAAAAGAATTTTGCATAAATCCGTTAATAAAAATCATTGTACAAAGTAAAGCCCTGTTTACGAAAGCATTGTATTGTATATCAGTGCCAAACACTGCCTTTGAACGCCAAACACTGCCACGATAATGAAAGCACTTATATATCTACATTTCTTTGTGCCTACAAACAGATAGATATAAGGGCATAGATAGGTATGCAGGTAACAACATAAGTACGCAATCAGCTATGTAAAAAAGTACCTATTGAGATATGCGATGATGCAATTGGGTACGCACATATTCAGGCACATAAATAAACAGGTCTGTTGGTACAAACATACCTGCCTGCATACAGCTATAAGCGTGTATTCAGTTACATAGCTTGGTGCATCATTACCTGTCTAACTACATAAGTATGCACACAGCGACAAGCCTATATACAGTGGTACACAGGTAGGTAATTGCGGATATACGGACATAGGTAAATGGATATATAAATAATTAAAAACAGCAGCATTATGAATGCAAAACACAAAACAGTATTTATCGCCTTTTCATCTCAAAAAGGCGGTGTAGGCAAAAGCACCTTTACAACGCTTGTTGCAAGTACGATGCACTATCGGTTGGGCTACAACGTAGCCGTATTTGATGCGGATTTTCCACAGCACAGCTTGATGAAAATGAAGACAAGGGATTTGGCAATGGTAATGGAAAACGAGGCTTTGAAAAAGCTGGCGTACAAACAATTTACCACCATCAACAAAAAAGCCTATCCCATTATGCAGTACAAAGCGGATAGCGTATTGGAAGCGGCTCACGAATTTGTAAACACTTCTTCCGTTCCGGTTGATGTGGTATTTTTTGACCTGCCCGGAACTGTGAATACGTCCGGCATTCTGAAAGCATTGGCAGGAATGCACCACATTTTTACGCCCATCACGGCAGACCGTGTGGTAATGGAAAGTACGCTCATCTTCACACAGCTTTTGCAGGACGTGATTATGAAAAAAGGGGAAACGTCCATAGAAACCATTAACCTGTTTTGGAACCAAGTGGATGGCAGGGAAAGCACACCCCTATATGGCGTGTATAACCAGCTTATTGCGCAATTAGGATTAAGCCTGATGCAAAGCCAAATTAAGAACAGCACCCGTTTCCGCAAAGAAAGCGAAACAGACAGCAAAACCGTTTTCCGTTCTACCGTAATGCCTCCCGATGAACGTTTGATGAAAGCCAGTCAGTTAGACTTGTTCATAGACGAATTTTTAAAAATCATTCAATTATAGCCCTATGGAGAAAGATAATAAAAAGAAAGCCAGGCCTGATATTAACGAGGAACTGATGATGAACCTGATGGTAGATGGCGTAAAAAAAGAGGGCTTGCAGCTTCCACCTGAACCGCCTGCTGAAGAACCCGAAAAGGAGGAGATTAAGCCTAAAGAACTGGCACAAGAAAAACCTGCGGTTAAAGAAAAGAGCAGAACCAAAAGGACAAACGAAGCTGACTACGAAAGTATCTTTTTCAAAAAACCTGATACCAATGCCCGTGACGGGAAAACGGTTTATATCCGACCGGATTTTCACGAAAAGATGTCACGAATTGTACAGGTTATAGGTGAAGACAAGATAACCATATACGGCTATTTGGACAATTTGCTGGATTACCATTTTCAGGAATTTGGCGAGCAGATTACCAAGAGTTTCAATGATAAGTACAAACCCATTTTATAAGCTATGGAAACAGTAATTGTGATATGCTTGCTCATAGTCATTGCCCTGCTGGTGCAGGACAAGATTGTCATTAAGAAAAGGCCGGAGCATAAGCCAATGCAGGAAAAGGTTAATCCGAACCTGCCCGATATTATGGGTCAGCCCAAGCCTGTAAGAAGCCTTTTCCTGCCAAACGCTGCCAATGAAAGCCAAATTGAGGAACAAGAGATAAACCCTGATAATTTAGACATTGAATACGACGAAAATGAAAACGTAGGTATTCAAATTCCGCAGGAAGAGCTGGACAAAGTTTTCAGTAATATGCCTGATTTGGAGGAAGAGGAAGAAGAGTGGAACAGGTACGGAATATCCAGTGGCGATGACAGTCTTGCCCAAGGGGTTACCTATGACGAACTAAGCTCCGTAGGGGCATTGCTCCAAAAAGAAGAATTGGAACCAGCCCAAAAGGAAACAGCGATAGCTATAGTTCAAAAAATACAGGGAACCGAATTATTCAGCCTATTGGAAAATTCTATGGAAGATGCTTCCCGAAGAATAGCCGAGCTTTTGGATAGTACCCTTTCATCTGAAACGGAAGACAGTTCTTCCACTTTGCGGAAAAATGATTTGAGTGATTTTGACATTGGGGAGTTTATATGAGCAAACTCCCTATTGTTTTTTTAAGAATAAGGTTAACTAATATCAATGACATTGTCCTCTCCAAACCATACTTTGGCTTTCGCTATTACGTCTGCATCAGGATTGTGAAAAAAAACTGCTAAGTTCTCTTTTGCCCTTGTACAACAAACGTAAAATATTTTTTGAGTTCTATCCAATACACTTGCAGAACCTGTACCTAAGAATAGATTTCCAAAGTTATAATTGTTCCAACCACCATTATCAAGTATAACCAAAACATTATCAAATTCTGTTCCTTTGGTTTTGTGCTGTGTTGAAAATGGTGTTTGTCCTTCAAGGTATTCATATAGTTTTTGAAATTCACTAAACTTAACATCCTTCACTCGATTATACAAATACTCTTTGTTCTCTTTAAAGGCAATTAGCTTATCATCAATCAAACAAATTCTCTTTTCGTTAGCATCATTAATGACTTGTTCAATTGTATTATCTCCAACATTCACAAGGCTTTCAATATTTTCTTTTAAGGCTTTTTTGCTTGCGATACTTGTTATTTTAAAATGATAATCTGTGGCTCTTAAAAACTCATTGTACTTTTTATTTTGATACAGAGAAATATTATTCTGAATTTTAAATAAGTGTTTTACAAGATTATCTCTTTTTGAACCTTTCTTGTTTTCATCATCTTTGTCTTGCTTTTTATCATCAAGTAATTGGTCTTTGTCAACATACATTTTGGAAAATTCAGAGTATTTTAATGATTTCGCATAATTATACAATTCAGCATTACCATCAATAAAAACCTGCATTGTATTTGTAGGACGAACTGCGTTTAACTCTCTACCACCTTTTCCTTGCTGTAATGCTTCAATTACTTCTCCAAATGTATTTTCTGAAAAGTCAGCAGCAACATTGTTATCTTTAATATACTTCTTAATTCTATCTCTAAAACTTAATATGTGGTCTTTATCATAAATATCCATCAAATTTCTAAAACCCGCTTTACCTGCTATTAAATTATGAGTAAGATTAAGTTCTTTAGTTTCCTTTGAATTATTAAAATCCCAAGCATAATTAGCTTCTAAAAATGCCTCAACCTTATTGATGTATCCATCAGTGGAATGTAGAAACAAAACAGTTCCTTGCTTTATTACACCACCAACCATATTAGGGGCTTTCGGGTCGGCAGATGGCTCTTGAATTATGCCATCAGTACGAAGTTTGTTCGCCAAGTCAATTACAAGTTGCGGATTTCTTCTATTTTGTTTCTTTGGAATTTCGTTTACTTTTTCTGCATCATCTCCTTTATAATCGTCTAAGTTGCCAATGCCATCTTCATAAATTGATTGCATAGCATCTCCAAAAAAGCCTATGATATTCGTTCTTTTACTTTTCTTAAAATGTGTAAGAAATGTTTCTACAACAGCTTTACTTGTATCCTGGTATTCATCAATGAATATGAATTTATATTTATCTTTTACGATGCTGCTAAGCTTGGGATATTTTTCAAAAAGATAGTTGGCTACTATGAGTAATTCATCGTGAGATATAATTCCTTCACGTATTCTAACAAACTCTTTGTACTGTACACCATCAGGTAAAACAGCATAATAATTTTCCGGTACAGGATTGACTTCTTCAATGGAAATTCTGGTTACCTCCTCATTGTTTGCTAAGGCAATAAGTGCTTCTTTAAGCTCTTTTTGAAAATGTTTAATACTATCCCATAAGAAATCGTGTATCGTAGATACATTAAGATTTTTATGGTTTACCCTTTCTTCAATTTCTTTTACTGCTGCATTAGTATAAGTCATACAAGCAACCTTAGCCGTTGGATTTTCAGCTATTGCCTGCCTAATTACGTTTACCAAGGAGTAAGTCTTTCCACTGCCTGCACCCCCGCTTAATAAAAAGTTTCTGCCATTATCAATAGATTGAAAAATTTCCCGTACTTCTGGTTCTAAATTTAATCTTCCTTCAACCATAACAAACCATTTTTAATGTAAGCCGGAATATTCCAATTACTAAACTTTTCATTACTGTGGTATAAGATATCCAAGGCAAAATGAGTTTTCTTCTTAACACAATTCGCTGCTAAAACGTAAGGACTTTTCGCATCATCATCAAAATCAGCAGCATTTTTTATCCCTTGGAAAGTATCTCTATTTTCTTTTACGAATGCTCTATTTAGGTGTATAAAGGCATCTTCAAAACTTCTTGCGTGATAGGTGCTTTCTTCCTGTTGGTAACATATACAAACTGTGGAACTCCCGACAATAATTGTTCTATTAGCAAGAGGTAAGGATTTTAAATCGTCCCAAGTTACAGCATTCAAGAAATGATTAATTGCTGAGTTACTTGTTTTAGTGCCTTCATTTACAGGACACGCTCCCCATTCGTCTTGCCCTTTTGCATTTTGACCTGTTACCTTTATAGCATCTATATCTGTTAATATCACTGATTTAATACCCAAGAAGTCAATAAATTTCTCAAAGATTTGAGAATATGCCCCAACTTCGATAATTGATATATTTTGTGATAGAAGCGGTAAGAAGGTATCTTCATTTCCTTCAGCTTCTAAACGTGAAGCCTCTTCCAAATCAACTTTTCGCATAAAAGTTGGTATCAAAATTCTTTCTGTATCTCCTTCAATAAGAACTGCTTTATCAGCAAAAAAGATTTCAGCTCTACTAATCGTTAGATATTGTTTTAAGAATTGATACTGTTTTGGGTCAGCATCATATTGAGTTCTTAAATCTTTCAGATTTTTCGCAGTTACGTTATTCTTTGCTATTGCTTTCAAATATTTAATATCATCGAAATCGCTATCTGCGACAATGTGTGATGAATGCGTTGTGATTATGTACTGTAATGGTCTGTTTATACCATCATCTCTTTTGATGCCTTCTCCAAGCAGTTTCTTTATATTTTTTATAAAGACATATTGCATTTGGGGATGGGTATGAGCTTCCGGTTCTTCTATAATAAGCAAATTAATATCTGCGGGCTTTTTATCTTTATCTTTTTTGAAATCCTGTACCAAAATTTCAATTTCAAAAATCATACTTATTAGGTTCATATAACCCAAACCGTTATAATGCTCTGGTAACTTGTGGTCATCGTGAGTGTACACCACTGTAGTATTCCCTTCAAGCAATTCTCGGTGTTGCAGTGTTGAAATAATTGCTATATCAGTGTCATTCAGCTTAACGCCACCAAAATCCTGTACTTTTTTTATTACATCTTTAAATAAGTCTTTATAGATGTCGCTTAATGTACTGTCGGTTTCTGAAAGCTGGTCTTTAAAATCTTCTGTAGCTTGGGTCTTATCGCTACTATCTTCTTTCTTTTTATAAAGGCTTGAAGTTTGTTTTGAGAGCGTATTTTCCTTTTCCTTATTTGTCACATCCCTTCTTGCACTTATGTACTTGAAGCTGATGATATCTTTTAAATTAATATTTTCACTAATAAGGTCAATAGGTTTAGTTCGGTAATGTCGCTTGTAGCTGTATCATATTCGAAAGAGAATTTATGAATTTTAAAATAAGCTTCTAAGTTTTGCTTTAAAAAATCTTTTAGTTCCCTTGGCTTGTATTCTTTCTTCTTAACATTTTTGGCATTTTCACTGGCTGCGAAGACTGCATAGTCAGCTTTAATTTTTAAAAAATCATCATAGATTACAGTGTACTCAAAACCTAAAACAATATTATTATTATCAGGGTCTAAATCCATTAATACTCTGCTAACATTAGATAAGTCATCTGTATCGTTATATTCAATATAAATTTTCAGTTTAATGCCTTTGGGTAGGAATTCGTCGGGAACATCAGCCGACTTAATTAAATCTTCAAATTCGTTTTTAAAATCAATATTAAAGTCATCATAAGAAAATTTGCTTTTCTCATTTATAAATTTATCAAGAACTGACAGAATAGAAGTCTTTCCTGTATTGTTTTTCCCGATAACAAGAGAAAGTTCATTTTCAAGATCCATTGAGAAAGTCTTCAGTAATCGAAAATTTTCAACTTCTATTTTTTTTATCTTCATAATAGTGGTTATAGTATTTGATTAGTTTATATTCTCATCTCCTTACTCTGATGCTTGCCCTTTATTATATTTTTTTTCCTCTATTTAACCTACGTTTAGACAATTTTTTCCAAATACTATGAGCCAAATCAATTTCCTTTTGCGTCAAGCCGTAATGCTGTTTTAAGATTACTTCATTAGTTATTTTTAATACCTCTTCAATGTCTGTTTTGTCTCGGATTAATTCATCAATTCTTGACAACATTTCTGCATTGTCTTTATGATATGGAAGTAATATTTTCTCTGCTTCATTGGGCATTAATTCTAATACGCCTCCTCCGTGGCTTCGTCCTGAAACTTCTGTAAATGCTAATGAAAGCGAATTGTAATAACTTGCAGTCAATGCCTTAATATCGGTGTCAGGCTTTACAAAAACACGATGCATAGTATCAGTTGTGTAGGCTTCTGCTTCATTTATGATTAACCTTGGATAAAGGTTGTTTCGCCTGATAAACAAAGCATCGGAAATTTTTAAGGACGGCACTACAAACCAATTATTTCTAATCCCTGTTTTATAACCTTTATGGATATTCAAACTTTCTCCGTGAGCAATATATTTCACTGCTCCGTTGTTTTGGTCAAGGTTTTGCCTGTCAGGAAACGCTAACAAATGTGCTTTGGCTTTGGAAAATTTATTCTTTTCCCAATCTTCTTTTGTGAAAATAACACTATTTACTTGCACACTTCTCCCCACCATCGGTTTGGCATAGTCGTAAAGATTATATTCTTCAACGGTAGTAAGCGGAACTGTAAAATAATTGTTTGCTCCTGTAGTAATACCGACTTCAACGTTTGCGTACTTTCCAAGTGTTGCAATGTTTCTTTTCTTCGCAATGGTTTCTAAAAAGTCAATTTCTTCCTGTTCTAAAAAATAGAAAGTCCATTTGTTGGATTTGAAATCAATTTTCTTTTGAGGACTTTTTAATCTTGCTGTGTCAAGCGTTTTTAATTCGTTTGCATCTTTTAATTCGATGTGTTCAATGTTGTGTTCCTGTGTTCCGTTCTTTTCGCAAAGCAATAAAACAACTTCTTGCTGAATATCAGGGAAAACTAATTTTTCAAAAGAAATGATATTGATTTTGTTGTAGAAATGAGCAAGGAATTTTCGCAATTGCAAAGCAAAGGAAACCTGTAAGATTTCTGCTGGTAAAACAAAGCCGATTTTTCCACCTTTGTCTTTCAACAAAAGGGATGAACCAACCACGAATGAAACCCAAGCGTTGGTCAATTTGGAATATTTTAATTCTGCTCTAACAAAAATATTTTCTGCTTCTGCTTGCTGATTTCTGTCGAAAAACTGAAAGCGGATATAAGGTGGATTACCCACCACTAAATCAAAACGCTTTTCTGTGTTATTGCAGTAGGTATGAAAATCATCATTGATTACCTGCTTGTTTTTAAGTTCAATTTTATCGGCTTTTTTTGCTTCTACTTCGTCAAACTCAATGGCTGTAATGGAATTGTATTTTGATTTTAAATTCTTTAATTGTTCCAAGAATACACCATCGCCACAACTCGGTTCAAGTATGTCAAAATTGTTACTACCATTAGTACCCCAACGCAAAATAAACTCCGCAATGGGTTCAGGTGTATAAAATCCACCCCTTAATTTTTCGGCTGTTGCGTTCTCAATTAGTTTCATACAAATCTTTGATTAAAGGGATTAATAAATCGTCATCGCCTAAATCATATAATTTGGCTAACAGCTTTTCTAAATTTGCTTTTTCTCTTGTAAATTGTCCCTGTAGTGGTGTCAAAGTCCTTTTGTTTCCTACATTCACGTCTATTTGGTCTTGTATGCGGATAATTTCTTTTTGTGTTTCAACAATTTTGTCGTGAAGTGCTTTTTCTGTCGCATTCGCAAAGTCAATGGTGCGAATAGGCAAATTGTTGAGGACTTTAGTGCCTCTTGCAAAATAACTTCCTCTAAATACTTCGCCTGTTAAGATTACAAACCACTCAACATATTTTGAGTTTAGTATTGCCTGAATGTAATATGTGGAATAATCGAAATTATCAGGCATTGTAATTGCACAGTAGCCTGCTGTTCCGCCCGATGTAAAAAGCGTTCCGTAATTATCTATTGCATATTTGTCGCCACTCGACAATACACCAAGTATTATCTTTTCTTTTTTATCCGAAATGCTTAGTCCTTGTTGTCTTCCGAAACGGTGCCATTCGTTTGCTGTTGCAGGTTCTGGTTTAATATCTCTTTTCGGATTGTTCAGATTTGCTTTATGTTTCTGTAAATAGCCAAAAGCAAGCGGGTATTTCATTTGAATTTCTGTTAGTGGAATTATATCAATACCTTTTTTCGTGTTTTGGTAAGGATAAACAACTCTCGCATTTGGCTTGAAAGTTCTGTAGGTATATAGGTTGTCTTCTCCTGATGATGTTTGAAAATAAGGTTTGGTAATCGCCTTTTCAATTTTGTAATCAACTCCCTTTTTGGAAAAATAATAATGCTTCGCATCTTCTTTCGTTGGAATGAAGATGTAAATGTCATTAGCACTTGTTTGGATACCATTAAAAATATTTTCGCTACCAACTAAAGCAATCAGTTTGGAACTTTGGGCAATGATGTTGTTGTAAGCATTGGTTAATTCGGGTGGAACTAAAACCCAGACTTCATTGTCTAATTCTTCAGTTTTCTTAGAAGCATATTTTACAGCTTCTGGTTCACGAACTTTCCAGCTTTTCAGGCTTTTTACTTCTGCATATTGAAAAGTTTTTTGCGATGTTTTGTTTAAAATCAGCAAACAAGTATAAGTTGTTTTGTCTGCAAAAACCTGATTAGCACCAAACGAAACGATTGAATGCAAATAACCTTTTGTTGAAAGCTCTTCTCTCAATTTTTTACCTGCACCAACTTTAGTAAACTTACTTGGAACAATATAACCTAAAACACCATCATTATTTAACAAGTTTATACCTTGTTCAAGGAACAAAAAGTATTTGTCAAACTGCTTGTAAGCAGACGTATAATTTGCTTTGTAAAGCGGTAATTCAAGCGGTGTAATATTTTTCATATCCTCCGACTTCATATAAGGCGGATTACCAATAATTACATCAAAACGAAGTTTTGAAAAATCAAACGGATTGATGATTGTTTGGTTTTTCTTTTCAACTTGTGTTGGATTTAATAAACTATTTCCGAAGAAAATATTAATTGATAAATCAGGTAAAACTGGTTTGCTTGTGTTGGTCGATGATGTATTTTCATCTTCCAATAATTTGAGTAATAAGCCAAATTTTGCAGCTTCTACTGCATTGTAATCCTTATCAACTCCGTAAACACAATTCAATAATAGTTCTCTCTTTATTTTGAAAGGAAGTTTGTAAGTGTTGATATTGGTTTGAATAAGTTTTGTTTTGTCTGCTTTTAAATAGTAGTCAATTAAAATATCATTCAACAACTGAAAAAGTTCCAATAAGAATGCACCTGAACCGCAAGCGATGTCTGCAAATTTCAGTTTCAGAATTTCTTTGTCGGTCTTGTCCTTACATTTTGGTAAAACCGTATTCCGCAAAATATCATTGATGATAAATGTTGGCGTAGTTACAATATCTCTATCCACATTTTCAGGCTTCTTTACCAATTCAACTATTCCGTTTTGTACAGTCAGTTTTTCAGATAAGAAAATCTCATAAATGCTACCTAAGATATCGGATGAAAATACACTAAATGAGTAAGGGCTTTCTGGATAATACAATTGCTTAATAATTGTCCAAAATGCAGAGCTAATATTTTCTACAATTTTATCTTTAAGTAACTGGTCAAATAATCCTGAATTATAGCGTTTGTCAGCTTGTTCAAATTTTTTGATTAATGCTTTAAAATCACTTGTGTTGGCAAAGGCTAAAAGCGTTTGATAATCTTCTAAATTTCTGTCTTCACAAACACGCAAGAACAAAATCCTATTCAAATAGCTTTGAACAATATCGTTTAATTCCTGCTCTTTTATTTTAGGGTCGTGTTTATATATCTCACTTCCTAATAACTTTCTCCATTCGTTAAATTGTTGTAGAAAAAGTGTATCAATTGAATATTGATTTAGTTTGTTTTCAATAGTTTGCCATTCGGTATCGAACGCACCTGAATACACTGCGTCCTTACCCAATAGCTTTTTGATTTCTTCAAACTTACTTTCATATTCGGTATAATGATATTTTTTGATTAATGCCTTATTGTAATTGTCGGTTTCATCGACTTTTACCGAAGTGTCGTAAATGATTAAGTATTCAAAGTTTGAAAGAACGGAAATTTTCAATTTGGCTGTAAAGCCGTACCGCCTTACTTGTTTAGCTGTGTCGTTATTTGCTTCAATTGCTACGCAAGGTTTTTTTGCTTCCAAAAAGAATTTTCTTTCAGAAAACAAGCGGAAAGTATAATCTGGTTTTTTTGAATGCTCGGAAGCATTTGCTTTTAATGCTTCTTCTAAAATTACTTCTCTTTCGTTGGTTGATTTTCCTGCATTATTTTTAATATCCCAGCCCAACAACTCGAAAAATGGGTCTAAGAAATCACTACGAAGCAGTGTTTCGTTATACTTGTTTGTTAAGTAATATTTTCTGTCAGCAGAATATTTTTCTATGAGTTGCTTTATTGTCATTTCTTCTTATTCTGTTTTATATATTTTGCTCTTTCCTCTGCCACTTTCAGTGCTTTCATACCCAAATCTTCATCTTGAATTTCATATAGAATTTTGTCGCTTAGGAATGAAACCATAAGTTCATCTGAGTTACAGTGATATATATCTGCAAGTTTCAGTATTATCTCCTTTGTTATTTTCCGTTCCCCTCGTTCCATTTTACTTAAAATAGCAACATCAATATCCAGTAAGGCTGCAACTTTCCGCAGAGGTAGTTCCCTTTCCTCTCGGATGTGTCTTAATTTTTCTCCTATTGTTTCTGTTGACATAACTTCCGTTGACATATTGTGTCAAATTTATGCAAATATTTCATAGCAATCCAAATTGTGGAAAAACTTTATTACGAAGTAATTCGAATTAAACCAATAAAGCCACTCACCGCCAAACACTTCCTCTGACTGCCACTTTGTTATAACGCCTTCATTTCTGAAACACCTTTGTCCCGAAAGACCGCAAGGTGCGGGATAACAGTAACAAATTAATGTGTTTCAATTATGAAAAAACAGAGAAAAAAAGTTTTGCTGGCAGCCGTGGCTATGCTGTCAGGAATTGGTGCGTTCGCACAGGGAAACGGTTCGGCAGGTATCAACGAGGCAACCCAAATGGTGACGTCTTATTTCGACCCCGCAACCCAATTAATCTACGCCATCGGTGCGGTGGTCGGGCTAATCGGAGGTGTTAAGGTGTACAACAAATTCAGTTCGGGCGACCCCGATACATCGAAAACTGCGGCGAGCTGGTTCGGTGCGTGTATCTTCTTAATCGTGGCTGCTACTATCCTGCGTTCATTCTTCCTTTAATCCTTTGCTTTATGAACAATTACAACATAAACAAAGGCATCGGAAGAACGGTGGAATTTAAAGGTTTGAAAGCGCAATACCTTTTCATCTTCGCTGGCGGACTACTCGGTACACTCATCTTCGTGATGATACTGTATATGGCAGGCGTAAACTCTTACATCTGCCTGTTTCTCGGAGCAGGCGGTGCTTCGCTGATTGTGTGGCAAACCTTTTCGCTGAACAGGAAGTACGGCGAACACGGATTAATGAAGATAGCGGCTAGTAAAAGGCATCCCCGCCATATCATTTGTCGCAAGCCAGTACACCGCTATTTAAAATTCACTCCTAAATCGAATGCCCTATGAGAAACGTTGCAAAAACGACAACGCTGGAAAACAAATTTCCGTTGTTGGCAGTAGAAAACAACTGCATCCTTTCCAAAGATGCAGACATTACCGCCTGTTTTGAAGTGCGTTTGCCGGAACTGTTTACCGTAGCTTCTGCGGAATATGAAGCCATTCACTCCGCTTGGCATAAGGCTATTAAGACCTTGCCGGATTTTACGGTCATTCACAAACAGGATTGGTATATCAAAGAAAGCTATGCGCCCGATTTGGCAGAAGACAACCAAAGTTTTTTGGCAAAATCCTACCAACGCCATTTTAATGAGCGACCGTTCCTAAACCATTACTGCTACCTCTTTTTAACCAAGACAACCAAAGAGCGTATGCGTATGCAAAGTAATTTTTCATCGCTTTGCAAAGGTTCGCTGATACCAAAGGAAATAAGGAACAAGGAAACGATACACCGCTTTATGGAAGCGGTGGCACAGTTTGAGCGTATCGTAAACGATAGCGGTTTTATAACCCTGCAACGCCTTACCGAAGATGATATTATCGGAACGGACGAAAAGCAGGGATTACTGGAACAATACCTTACGCTATCGAGGGATGCTGGAACACCTATGCAGGACATCGCACTCGGAACAGAAGAAGTCCGTATCGGGAACAAAAGGTTAAGCCTGCACACGCTTTCGGACACGGACGACCTACCCGGAACGGTATCGGCAGATACCCGTTTTGAAAAGCTATCTACCGACCGTAGCGACTGCCGTCTGTCATTCGCTGCACCTGTGGGCTTGCTGTTAAGCTGTAACCATATCTACAATCAATATCTGTTTTTGGATAACAGCGAAGACAACCTGCAAAAGTTTGAGAAATCCGCAAGGAATATGCACTCACTGGCTCGTTACAGCCGTGCCAACCAAATCAACAAAGAGTGGATAGAAAAGTATCTGAACGAAGCACATTCGTTCGGTCTTTCTTCTGTAAGGGCACACTTCAACATTATGGCGTGGTCGGAAGACCCTGCGGAACTCAAACAGCTAAAGAACGATTGCGGTAGTGCGTTGGCACTAATGGAGTGTAAGCCTCGCCACAACACTACGGACGTGGCTACTCTGTATTGGGCAGGAATGCCGGGCAATGCAGGCGATTTTCCGAGTGAGGAAAGTTTTTATACGTTCATTGAGCCTGCGTTGTGTTTCTTCACAGAAGAAACCAACTACCACAATTCGCCCTCTCCGTTTGGTATCAAAATGGCTGACCGCCTGACCGGAAAACCTATCCATTTGGATATATCGGATTTACCGATGAAGCGTGGGGTTATCACGAACCGGAACAAGTTTATACTTGGTCCATCGGGTTCGGGTAAATCGTTCTTTACAAACCATATGGTAAGACAGTATTACGAACAGGGTGCTCACGTCCTGCTCGTAGATACGGGTAATTCCTATCAGGGTTTATGCGAACTCATTAAAGGGAAAACCAAAGGCGAGGACGGTGTTTACTTCACTTATACCGAAGATAACCCGATTGCTTTTAATCCTTTCTATACCGATGATGGCGTGTTCGATATTGAAAAGCGTGAAAGTATCAAGACTTTGATACTTACGCTTTGGAAACGGGACGATGAACCGCCAACCCGTTCAGAAGAAGTTGCCCTTTCCAATGCTGTAAGCGGTTATATCGAACGCATCAAACAGGAAGATGTTTACTCATCTTTCAACGGTTTCTATGAGTATGTAAAAGGCGACTACCGTAAGGTATTGGAGGAAAAGCAGGTAAGGGAAAAGGACTTTGACATTGCCAATTTTCTCAACGTACTCGAACCTTACTACAAAGGTGGCGAGTATGATTATTTGCTGAACTCCGATAAGCAGTTAGACCTGCTTTCCAAACGCTTTATCGTGTTTGAAATTGATGCGATTAAAGACCACAAAATCCTCTTTCCCATAGTTACCATCATCATTATGGAGGTCTTTATCAACAAGATGCGTAGGCTGAAAGGCATCCGCAAGCTCATCCTGATTGAAGAAGCGTGGAAAGCGATTGCTAAAGAAGGAATGGCAGAATACATCAAGTATTTGTTTAAGACCGTCCGCAAATTCTTCGGAGAAGCAATTGTCGTAACACAAGAGGTCGATGATATTATCCAGTCGCCCATTGTGAAAGAAAGTATCATCAACAATTCCGACTGTAAAATCCTCTTAGACCAACGCAAGTATATGAACAAATTCGATGATATACAGGCGATGCTCGGACTGACGGATAAAGAGAAAGGACAAGTGCTTTCTATCAATATGAACAACGATGCAAGCCGACTTTACAAAGAGGTTTGGATTGGCTTAGGTGGTACGCAATCGGCAGTCTATGCCACCGAAGTTAGTTTGGAGGAATACCTCGTGCGCCCATAAGGGCATATAGTGAATGTGGTTTGGCAACCACTGGGCAAGTGTTTATAACGCCCATCAACAGCCGACTTATCCGAACGGGAAACCCGACGGGGAGTGTAGCATGTCGGAAAAGCCATAAGTCAACTAATTGTCGTGTTGCGACTGAATGGCGAGTTGAAAAGTTAGATATAAGGATGAAGTCTTGATTGATTGAACGACAGTCCGAACGGTCAGTTCTTAGGCAGTGACGGAAGACAGTTACCAACGTCACTTTGTGGTAATATCCTAATGACAGGTAGTAGTGATAGCATAAACAGACCACAACGTAACTGCAATAAGCAGAAAAGGGCGAACATCGCATCCGACAATCTAACGTGCCAATAGTTGCTATATGTCTAAATGGGGATTGCCTAAGTCGGAATGCCACAGGCGTGGCTATGGAAAAAGCTCCTGAATATCCGATACGGCAACGGAGTCTCCGTAGTAGTCCGAGCAGGGGAAAGCCCTGTACATGGCGAAGGGAGACAGTCAATTTAGTTTAATACGATTAACGGAAAATGTGAGAGACATTATGAGAAATCCAGAAAGAGTATTGAACAGTCTAATAAGGCACAGCAGAAACACGGACTATAAGTTCGAAAGGCTGTACAAGGTTCTGTTCAATGAAGAGATGTACTTTATCGCCTATCAGAAAATCTACAGTAAAGTAGGCAATATGACAGCAGGAGTTGATGGAAAGACCATCGACGGAATGAGTATATGCCGCATTGAAAGGCTGATTGCATCGTTGCGAAACGAGACCTATCAGCCAAACCCATCCAAGAGGACATACATTCCGAAAAAGAACGGGAAGAAACGTCCGCTTGGTATACCATCTTTTGATGACAAATTAGTGCAGGAGGTTATCAGAATGATATTGGAAGCAATTTATGAGGGTAGCTTTGAGCATACTTCACATGGGTTCCGACCCAATAGAAGCTGTCACACAGCCCTATTAAGCGTCCAACAGTCATTCACTGCTGTACGGTGGTTCATCGAGGGCGATATAAAAAGCTTCTTCGACAATATCAATCACGAAATATTGATTGGTATTCTAAAGGAGCGTATCGCTGACGACAGGCTCATTCGGTTGATACGAAAGTTCCTCAATGCAGGGTATATTGAAGATTGGGTGTACCACAAAACATACAGTGGCACACCGCAAGGTGGGATTGTAAGCCCCATCCTTGCCAACATTTACCTTGATAAACTCGATAAATATGTCAAGGATTATATCAAGGACTTCGATAAGGGTAAAAGAACTACGGCAACACGCCAGTACAGGGTACACGAACAGAGACGATACCGCTTGGCCAAGAAACTCAAATGTGAGACAGACGAAACTGTCAGAGAGCAGATGATTAAGTACATCAAAGAGTTGAGACAGGAAAGAAACAAATATCCAGCTTATGACAAGATGGATGGCAGTTTCAGAAAGTTAAAATACGTTAGATATGCGGACGATTTTCTTATCGGGGTCATAGGTAGCAAAGAAGACTGCAAAAAGATAAAGGAAGACATCAAGGTTTACCTTGATGAAAAGCTGAAACTTGAACTGTCTGATGAAAAAACCTTGGTGACTAATGCTAAGAAACCAGCTAAATTCTTAGGCTTTGATGTCT
Source organism: Sphingobacterium alimentarium (assembly GCF_004342685.1). GTDB lineage: Bacteria > Bacteroidota > Bacteroidia > Sphingobacteriales > Sphingobacteriaceae > Sphingobacterium > Sphingobacterium alimentarium. The sequence continues at coordinate 14,239 of NZ_SMBZ01000005.1, read as the reverse complement.
CCGTGCGAAACTCCGATGAATCCAAGAGAGATAAGCACGGTAGAACCGTAAGATGTTTCGGAGATAAGATTGTACTCCGTGTCACAGCAGACGTGATGAAGAAAAAGCTACTGAGCTATAATGCCATGAAATTGGTAAATGAAAAAGGCACAGAAGTTTGGAAACCACGCTCACGCTATTTCATGAAAGACTTGGATGACTTAGAAATCATCAGTCAGTACAACGCTGAAATACGGGGCTTTTACAATTATTACTCAATTGCCAACAACAGCTCGTTTGTCCAGTCATTTTCTTACATCTTGGAGTACAGTATGTACAAAACGTATGCACTGAAATACCAAACTTCAATCAGTCAGGAAAAGACTAAAAGATGTATCAACGGAGTGTTTTCCATTCCCTACAAAAACAGGAAAGGAGATATAATGTACAGACGCTTTTACAAAGAGGGTTTCAAACGCCAAAAAGCTGCCCGTGGTGCTTACGTGGATAGTTTACCTGTCACAGTTACCATTACAGGAGGAAGAAACAGCCTTATAACAAGGTTGCAAAACCAGAAATGCGAATTATGCGGTGCCAACGAGAAATTGGAAATGCACCATATACGCAAATTGAAAGACCTGAAAGGTAAGCAAGACTGGGAAAAACGAATGAGTGCAAGGAGAAGAAAAACCTTGGCAGTATGCTCAAAATGCCACGATAAGATACACGCAGGCAAGTTAGACTGAATAAATTGATGGAGAGCCGTATACCTGGAGACAGGTACGTACGGTTCGGGGGAGAGTTCTTGGAAACCTACCATAGTCAATATGGCAAGGCGCCGGGTCCTTATCCTACGCTTACACGACCGAAGAAACCGAAAAAATGGAAGTGATGCAGCTTGCTGCTGAACTGGACGGCAATGTAGAACTCGCCATTAAGCATATCGCAATGCAAAGGCGGGACAAAGTAAATCAATAGTCATTAACATTTTAAAATTCAGAAACAATGAAAAAAGTATTGTATCTGGTGTGTACGGCACTAATGCTCGCCGTAGCACCGTCAGCGAAAGCCCAATTTGTAGTAACTGACCCTGCAAATCTGGCTTCAGGGATTATCAACAGTGCGAACGAAATCATACAGACTTCTTCCACCGTGAGTAATGTGGTTAAGAACTTCAACGAAGTGAAGAAAGTGTACGACCAGGGTAAGGAATATTACGACAAGCTGAAAGCCATCAACAACCTTGTGAAAGATGCCCGAAAAGTGCAACAAACCGTGCTGTTAGTAGGCGACGTGTCCGAAATATACGTGCAGAATTTTGGCAAGATGATGAACGACCCAAATTTCACACCACAGGAATTGGTTGCTATCGGCAATGGTTACTCGGCATTGCTCAACGAAAGCACCGAACTGCTCAAAGAGCTGAAACAGATTGTAACCTCTTCAAGCCTTTCGCTAAACGACAAAGAGCGTATGGACATCATCGACCGTGTGTACAAAGAGGTAAAACATTACCACAGCCTTGTGCGATACTACACCAATAAGAACATTTCTGTAAGCTACCTGAGAGCGAAAAAGAAAAACGATGCCCAAAGAGTGCTTGAACTCTATGGAACTGCTAACCAAAAATACTGGTAAACTATGGAATGGGATAATCTTCACGAACTCCTGCGTTCGCTTTATGACGATATGATGCCGCTTGCAGGCGATATGGCGGCAGTAGCTAAGGGTTTGGCGGGATTGGGAGCGTTGTTCTATGTGGCATTAAAGGTTTGGCAGGCTTTAAGCCGTGCTGAACCTATTGATGTGTTTCCGTTGTTGCGTCCGTTCGCTTTGGGGCTTTGTATAATGTTCTTCCCAACCATCGTGTTGGGAACCATCAATGCGGTACTAAGTCCGGTGGTTACAGGAACCCACCAAATACTCGAAGACCAGGTGCTTGACCTGAACAAGCTGCAACAGCAGAAAGACCAATTGGAATATGAAGCAATGGTACGAAATCCCGAAACCGCCTATATGGTATCAGACGATGAGTTTGATAAAAAACTGGACGAATTAGGCTGGTCGCCATCGGACGTTGGTACAATGGCGGGAATGTATATGGACAGGCAAGCCTACAAAATAGAGAAAGCCATCAAGGATTGGTTTCGCAATTTACTGGAAATACTCTTTCAGGCGGCGGCTTTGGTTATTGACACTATACGGACGTTTTTCCTGATAGTCCTTTCCATACTCGGACCAATAGCTTTTGCTATTTCCGTGTGGGACGGATTTCAGTCCACGCTCACCCAGTGGATCACGAGGTATGTCAGCGTATATCTCTGGCTTCCTGTTTCCGATTTGTTCAGCTCGATGCTGGCAAGAATACAATCCCTCATACTGGAAAGAGATATAGCAATGCTTGCCGACCCGACCTATATACCTGATACGAGCAATACGGTGTACATCATATTTATGATTATCGGCATCATCGGATACTTCACAATACCGACAGTGACAGGTTGGGTAATCCAAGCCGGAGGCGCAGGAAACTTTACCCGCAACGTAAACCAAGCTGCAATGAAAACAGGAAATATCGCTGGAGCAGGTGCAGGTTCAACAGTTGGAAACATCGGCGGTAAACTGATGAATAAATAAACAATTAATCATTCTAAAAATGGAATTTAAAACGCTAAGAAATATCGAAAACAGCTTTAGGCAAATAAGATTATATGCCATTGTGTTTGCGGTTCTCTGCATTGGCGTGGTAGGATATGCCGTATGGCAGTCCTACCGCTTTGCAGAAGAACAACGCCAAAAAATCTATGTATTGGATAACGGCAAATCTTTGATGCTCGCCTTATCGCAAGATGCAAGTATCAACCGACCTGTGGAAGCAAGGGAACACGTCAGACGTTTTCACGAGCTTTTCTTTACGCTTGCTCCCGATAAAAATGCTATCGAAAGCAATATGAGCAGAGCGTTCAACCTTGCCGACAAAAGTGCTTTCGACTATTACAAGGACTTGTCGGAAAAGGGTTATTACAGTCGTATCATATCAGGAAACGTACAGCAACGCATTGAAGTCGATAGTGTCGTCTGCAATTTCGATACCTATCCGTATGCAGTACGCACCTACTCCAAACAATTCATCATCCGTTCGAGCAATGTAACCAGGCGTAACCTGATTACTTCCTGCTATCTCGTGAACTCTGTTCGTTCCGACAACAATCCGCAGGGCTTCAACATTGAAAAGTTTGCAGTGGTTGAAAACAGGGACATAGAAGTTATCGAACGCTAAAAAAACAATCTTATGGAAGCATTATCAGATTTAAACACGTTCGCAAAAATCCTTACCGACAAAGGATATAACGGCTATTTCCATACGCAAGGTGCGTATGCCGGAAAGTTGAAAGACAGCATCAGCGATTACCTCGAAAGCTGCCAAAAAGGTGCAGATACTTTGCCTAAACAAGATTTGTTGCTGACAGGCTACCTGCAATGGTCGGGTGATGACAAACCACGTGTACAATGCAGTATGTGGGTAAAATACCTGAACGGCAAATTTTCTCTCAACAGAATAGAGGTTGCAAGAAAAGACCAATTTGGGCAATTGCTCAAAAAGTCGGAATTGGCAAACCTGTCTGTAATATCCGCACCCAAAGCGGTGGAAGCGGTGGCATTGGTCAAAGATGCACCGAAACAAAAGGCGGTTAAAAGCCCTAAGCGTTTCAAGCTATAACATCAGAAATAGTAAGGCTATGAAAAAATTTAGAGCAAATATGGATAGGTATTTTGATAAGCTCGACGAACGTTGGCAGGCATTGCCAGTGCGCAAACAGCACCAATATACCTTGTACTTTTTTGTGGGTTATCTCTTGCTGACCGCAGGGGTTATCGGCAAAGTAATGTACGATACGGGTAAGCCCAATGATGCCATCAACATCAGGCATATCGAGAACCCTATTCTTAAAAAGAATGAAAGTCCTGCAAGATTGCAGGACACAGTATCAACAATTTTAAAAAATAGGATTTATGAAAGAAAATGAGAACAAAAAATCAGTTGTTCGGGTAACGGAGGGGAACCCGACAGCAACCGCTGATGTGCTTCAAAACGGTACACAGAATAATAAGGAAAAGCTCAAAAAGCCCTTAATCTTTGGTTTAATGGCGATTGTCTTCGTGGGTTGTATGTACCTCATATTTAAACCGTCCGAAGATAAAAAGGCAACCGAAAATGTGGGGCTAAACGATGCCGTGCCACAGGCTACCGGAGCGGGAATGCCTGCCGACAAAGGCAAAGCGTATGAGCAGGAAATGCTCGAACGCAAAGAGCAGGAAAAACGCAATGCGCTTGCAACGCTTTCCGACTACTGGAATACGGAAGATAAGGAAGAACCGACCGATGAGCAGTTTCCTGAAGATGAGGAAAGTAACGACTTTGGTGGGGGTGGCAGAAATTCTGGAAGAAACGGCAATCCTGGGCTGAACAGCTACCGAAATATGCAAAGCACATTGGGTTCATTCTATCAGGATAATAATTCGGAAACAATGGAACTCCGCAGGCAACTGGACGAAATGAAAGAAAAGCTGGCTGAAAAAGATGTGCCACCTGTTGCCACCGTAGATGACCAACTTAAACTAATGGAGAAATCCTACGAAATGGCGGCAAAGTATCTTCCACAGAATGCTAATACCGGAACTGCCGTCCCTGCAAATGGTGCTGCTCCGGGTACAGTTGGTGCAGCGGGTACTAACCAAAAGGAGCATTTTGTATCGTTTACGCCTGCAAGAAAGAACACCGTGTCAGCCCTGTATCGGGAGCCTACGGACAGTGCTTTTTTAGCCGATTGGAGCGAAACAAAGAACCGTGGTTTTTATACCGCCGGTTCTGTGGAGCAGGTGGTACAACCTAAAAACAGTATAAAAGCCTGCGTACACGATGCTCAAACTGTTATTGGCGAAACGGGTGTGCGTTTACGATTATTAGAACCTGCGCAAACGCCACAACGTACCATTCCAAAAGGAACGATTGTAACGGCAAATGCCAAATTTCAGAATGGCAGGCTACAATTAAAGATTACCTCGATAGAACTGGAGGGCAATATCATCCCGGTAGATATTACCATTTACGATTTAGACGGACAGCAAGGCTTGTACGTTCCGTATTCTCCCGAAATGAATGCTCTTACCGAAATGGCAGGCAATATGAGCCAGACAGGTGGAACGAGCGTAATGCTCACACAGAATGCCGGACAACAGGTTGCCGCAGATTTAAGCAAAGGAGTGGTACAGGGAATTTCGGGCTATTTCGCAAAAAAGGTAAGAACCCCAAAGGTTACGCTAAAAGCAGGACATCAGGTCTTCCTTGTATCTAAAAAATAATGTTGAACTCAAATTTTTAAACAAATGAAAAATCATTTTAAAACCTTTTGGGCAATCGCCCTGATACTCGGCTTTGCCGTACAATCTTATGCACAGGACAGTGCAAATGCAAAAACTCCGCTTGCGTTGGGCAAGATAGAACCGTATAAAATGGAAGTTACCTATGATAAGACTTCACACCTGATTTTTCCAACCGCTATCCGTTACGTGGATTTGGGAAGCGAATACTTGATTGCAGGGAAAGCGGAAGATGCGGAAAACGTGTTGCGTGTAAAAGCAACGGTAAGGGATTTTGAACCTGAAACCAATTTTTCAGTCATTACGAATGACGGGCGTTTTTACAGTTTCAATGTGTATTACAGTTCCTATCCCCAAGCATTGAGCTATGACCTGCTCACAATGCAAAAGGCAGTGGACAAAGGCAACGGTAACGATGTGCTTTTTGAGGAATTGGGCAACAATTCGCCATCGCTGGCAGGCTTGCTGTTGGAAACCATTTACAAAAAAGACAAGCGTATTGTAAAGCATATCGGGGCTAAGAGTTTTGGCATTCAGTTTATTCTCAAAGGCATTTACATCCACAACGGGAAATACTATTTCCATACGGAATTAAGAAACCGTACCAATGTGCCGTTTCAGATTGATTTTATGAATTTCAAAGTAGTGGATAAAAAGGTAGCTAAACGTACAGTTGTACAGGAACGCCCGATGATACCATTACGCACTTACAAGCCATTGGACGAGATTGGCGGAAAACTAACCGAACAAAACGTGTTCCTGTTAGACCAATTTACCATTGCCGATGACAAGGTACTGTTGATTGAGATTTTCGAGAAAAATGGTGGCAGACATCAAACCCTGCAAATCGAAAATTCAGACTTAATCAAGGCTCGTTTGATTGACGATATGCACCTGAAATTTTAATAACCCTTTAAAGTAATTATATGAAAAAGTATATCTACACCGTGATGCTCATCTTGATGGCCATCACGGTTACACAGGCACAAAGAATGCTTCCAAAACAGAAAGGATTGGAAATAAGTGCAGGTGTATTATCCGATGACAAGATTGGCGATGATTATTACATCAGTGCCGCAATGACCGTAAACGGCAAAAATGGCAACTACCAGCTTTGGGCGTTGGAATACACACATCAGTACCACGATTATAAAGCCCTGCGCATACCGCAGGAAACTTATACTGCCGAGGGCGGTTACAGCTTCTTCCTACTGGGTGATGCCCGTAAAAACATTACACTGAACTTCGGAATAACAGGTGTAGTCGGTTACGAAACCATCAACCGGGGCGAAACGATGTTGTATGACGGAGCAAAGATTTTGAGCGAGGATAATTTTATCTACGGAGCTGGTGGACGGCTCACTTTTGAAACGTACCTGTCCGACCGTTTTGTATTGGTTCTGCAAGGGCGTACAAAGGTCTTATGGGGTACGGATCTGGAACAGTTCCGACCGTCAGCGGGTGTGGGATTAAGGTTTAACTTTTAAAACGTAAAAACGATGATAGCAATATTCAATAAATTCAGAATAGGATTACTGCCTATATATGTAATGCTGGCAATCCTCACAGCTTCGGTTTCTTTGGTATCTTGTAGCAAAGACGACGAACTCGAAATACAGAACGATTTTCCCTTTGAGGTAAACGTGATGCCAGTTCCCAAAGATGTTGCCAACGGGCAGACAGTAGAAATACGCCTTACTATACAGCGTACAGGCAATTACAGCAATACGCAGTATTTTCTCCGCTACTTTCAGTTTGACGGTCAAGGAACATTAAGGTATTACGATGAACCGCCGTATTTGCCAAACGATTTGTACCCGTTACCGACTGAGCAGTTTCGATTGTACTATACGTCAACGTCTGCCGTATCACAATCCTTTGAGGTTTGGATTTCGGACAGCTTCGGGAATGAAAAGCAGATAACTTTTCAATTTAACAGCAGTGATTAAAAGCAGTATTTCATTTCATAAAAACGGCTTATCTGATTGGTAAGCCGTTTTCTATTTACAGCGCATTGGCTTATGTGCATTTTACTGGCTCATCAATATTTCTTAAATTTATACTTGTGAAATTAAAAATGTGAGGATATGGTTGCATCATTGGTTATAGGGATAATATTTTTGGTTGCAGGCTTGGGACTTCGTTACTGGATTAACCGAAGAAAGTTTTACAGGCGCAGCCCTATGGGAGCAGAGGGTTTTTCATCTTATGAAAGTTCGGTTTTCATTAAATTGATTGAAAAGGTTGGCAAATGGGTAGCCTATGCACTGATTATATTCGGGCTATTGTCGTTATGGGTTTATTCCCGTGAGAAAAAAGAAATTAAAACAGAGCAGCCAATCCCGACAATAAATCATAACTAAACTTATCATTTAACTATTTTTGTAGGATAATAAATGTGTTAGCTGTAAATGTAGAGTACAACCTTACAACCTAAACTAAATACTATAAACAATGTCTATATATCAGGATATTTTAAATTGGTCGCAAGGCAGACCAGCGTTTGTTCAAGATGCTTTACGAAGACTTGTCGCATCAACAACACTTACACAAAACGACATTGACGAACTTGTTCAATTGGTAAAAAAAGAATGTGGTGACAATACAATTACTATAAACCCTATTCCGCTTAATAGCACACACATTCCAACAACAATTGCGATAAGTGGCAATTATCCCAAATTAATCAGCTTAAACAATCCTATTAATATTTGTGCCTTACACAATCAAGGAGGGTTACAATTTTCCAATACAGGTTTGACAATAGTTTATGGTGGAAATGGTTCGGGAAAATCAAGCTACTCACGTATTTTGAGAAAACTTTGCTGGAGCAGAAATCCAAGTGTTACACTAAAAAAGAATGTTTTTAATCCATCTTCTAATCAACAACAAGTTGATTTTATTGTAGAAGACAATGGTTCAAATATTAACTTTTCTTGGACAGAAAATAGTCCGAGCAATCCTATCCTTAATTCATTTTTTGTTTTTGATAACGACTGCGGAGATATTTACATCAACAATGAAAATCCCACCGAATATAAACCTGTAGGAATTGATGTTTTAGAAAAATTAGTTTCGACCTTTGGAAGTATTTCGCAAGCCTTTAGTTCGTCTGTTGCTTCTTACAACACACAAAAACCAGGGTTGCCACAAAATTTACTTCAAACCTCCACAGCACAATGGTATGGAACAATAGAAAATCTACAACGAACAAACGTTGATTCATACATCCAATTTAGCCAAGCAAACATCAATAGAAAGCAAGAACTTACAACCTTAACCACAGCACAAAATCCTCAACAAAACATTACAAACTTAACCAATCAGCGAACACGGATTAACGGCTACATACAACAATTTTTACAAATTGAAACATTATTTAACGAACAAAACTTAAACGAACTAATAGCAAATAGAAATACTTTTGAAAGCGTTAATCAAGCGTATCAAATTGCGACAACTCAACTACAAAACGTAAACACGTTAGAAGGATTTGGCACAAATCCTTGGCGAACTTTGTGGGAAGCTGCAAGAAATTATGCACATAGTTCAAATCTTTCAGACGGTCAAAATTTCCCATCCTTAACTTCATTAGAAAAATGTGTGTTGTGCCAACAAGAACTTGACGAAACTGCACAACAAAGATTGACAACTTTCAATCAATTTGTATTAAATGACGTTTCTACACAGCTAAATTTAATTAACTCAACAGTTCAGGGAAAGCTAAACTTATACAATTCATTGGTCATTCCACCAATTGAAAACCTTGCAGAGTTAGAGCAGTTGATACCAAATTTTCGAGATAGCTATAACCAGTTTGCTAATTCAGTTGCTACATTCAGAAATTCAATCATTACTTTTTTGCAAAATGGTGGCGAACTAAACATAAGTTTACAAACTCTGACACCAAGCATAACAAGCATAATTCCAAGAATTGATACCGAGATTGCACAGAACAATCAGCTTCTACAAAATAGAAACACCTTAGTTTCTGAACTTAATGAACTATCAGTAAAAGAATTTTTGTTTAACAACAAAACGGCTATTCTTCAATACTTTGACGAATATAAATACAGGTCTTGGATAAACACTTGTCAATCCCAACTCGCCACCAATGGTATTTCACGCAAAATTGGCGAACTAATGGAAAACCAAGCCGTAAGTTTGCAGCACCAAGAATTTGTTTCCCATCTCAATTTCTTCAATCGTGATTTAGCAAGTAAAGTTTTGATTTCAAGAACGAGAACAAGTCAAGGAAATACATATCAAAGATGTGGCTTAAACGGAATTAATGATTCAATCAACTCAATTTTAAGTGAGGGCGAACAAAAAATTATTGCCTTATCAAACTTTTTAGCTGAATGTACGATTGACAATCGTCTAAATACGATAATATTTGATGACCCTGTTACGTCTTTGGATATGGATAATAGGGATAAAATTTCGGATAAAATTGTTCAACTATCACAAAACCGACAAATAGTTGTCTTTACTCACGACCTGTCATTTTTACGTTTGCTTATAGATACACATAAAGCAATAACATCAACGGACTGCACAGTAATAGGAATTGACAAATACAATGGAATAAGTGGTATCGTTACAGACGAGATTCCATATTTAGCTAAAAATGTGCAAGAAAGAGTCGATTCTATCAGAAGAATACTAACAGAACACGATGCTCTTATATTAACTGATGCACACGGACGAGAAACTAAACTTGATTCTGCAAGAAAAAGATTTAGAATGTTGTTAGAACGTTCTGTTGAAGAAGTTTTATCAAATAAAACTTACGAACGATTTTCTAAAAACATTCATCTAAAAAAAGGTAATTTATCAAGTTATATTGTTACAGAGCAAACAGATGTTGATTTTCTTCTAAACCTATTCGGAAAGTATTCCGTAACAGAACACGATGGAGGGACTTCAACAATTCCATTGTTACCAAATAAACCAGAAATTGACCAAGACATTACAGACTATTCTAATTGGAAAAACGGCTTTAAAATTAAACTAAGGACATTCCAGTCAACATACAATTAATATTTCAAAATAGCAGTAAAAAATCGGATAGCTCAAAAGGCTATCCGATATTTGTTTACGGAGGTAGTAAACTGCCAAACACTTCCTTTTAGTGCCAATGGATACAACATTGTGCAGTCGCTTAGAAAGCCTTTATAAATTCGACTTCCACAGAAAAATTGAGAGAAAAATGGAAGTTATCGCAATACCAAAATCCGCACTGGATGGAATGAAGAATAAGCTAAGGGAACTTTTGGAAATGACCGAAAATGCCACACGGAAATATACCCCGATTTTCAAAGAGGAGAAGTGGCTCGATAACCAAGAAGTCTGTTTGATGATGAAAATTACCAAACGGACGTTGCAGACTTACAAGGATAAAGGGTTATTGCCATATTCCAAACTGAACCGCAAGAATTATTACAAACTATCGGACGTACAGGCTTTGCTCGAAGCCGGACAGCCGTACAATACTCTTGAAAATGGATTTATTCACGTATGATAATGACGAAATCATTGCCCATCAGGAAATGATAACGCAGCTAAGAACCCGTATCGAAAGTATATTGAAAAACTACCGTCCTGTAATGAACGGAGAAATATACCTGTCGGGCGAAGATTTGTGCAAACTGTTACACATCAGCAAACGGACTTTACAGCAATACCGTGATGATAATATCCTACCATATATACAGATTGGAGGTAAGATTATCTATAAGGAAACGGATATTTTGACAATACTGGAGCAGAATTATATATCCAATAACAAACATTGTCTGTAATAAATTTTGTGTGAGTATGGTTCTATCGAAATGGGTTTAGTATATTTGCTATGTAAAATATAGAAAATACTTAAAGTGTTTTTGCTTTAGGTCTTGGTACTAAAAACTGGTAATTTTTGTAACCCCGAGGCAATAAGTAAGAACGCTCACGTTATGGCGTGGGCGCTCGCTTATTCGGGGTTAGGCGTACCAGTGCCGTAGTATCGATGAGTGTAGTTGCCTGCGTCTTTTTTTTGTGCAGGGCTTCACTAATATTAAAACTGGTATTATGAACACTGTAAAATCTCTTCAAGAAATCAACATTGCATTTATCAACGATAAAAGCCCGATAATTGACTTAATTAGCAATGACCTCCTTAATTTTGGAATTGATATATTATTTCGTTCGGAAAACACTAAAGACGGACTATCTCAATTATCTGCATTAAAAGAACTTCCCAAAGTTTGTATTATTGACCTTGATTTTTACGACAAGAATGTGCTGGCACAGCTTCAAGAATTGAGAACAAAATATCCAACCATAAAACTGATTGCTTTCAGCGATAAGGACAGTGAAAAAGCCATAAAATCTCTTTTAGAGATTGGTTTTGCAGGTTATCTACTCATTGGTAGCGATGCGGACGATTTAAAAAAAGCCATTGAAACTGTTATCAATGGCGGAAGATATTTTAGTATGGGAGTAGCTGATATTGCACAAGAATATTTTGACAGTAATTAAGCTAATTTCAGCTTCATCATTATATCTGTCTGCTCGTCATCGCCCAATTTAAAAATGTGTTTATCAAATTCAACGAAGCCGTTTTTCTTATAAAAACTGATTGCTCTTGGGTTTTCTTCCCAAACACCTAACCAAACGTAGTTGGCATTTTTCTTTTTAGCAATTTCAATTGCTTTTTCGTAAAGAATTTGCCCGACTTTTTTGCCGTGAAATTCTTTTAAAACATAAATACGTTCAATTTCAAGTGCTGTGTCGTCTTGTAATTCTGTTTGTGATTGTCCGAAGTTGAGTTTCAAATAACCGATTGCCGTATTGTCAAGTGTCGCAAAATAAAATTCAGCATTTTTGTCGCTTAATTCAATCGTTAATTTTTCTATGGAAAATCCCTCATTTAAATAATTGGTCATATTTTCTTCGGTGTTTCCTGCCGAAAAAGTTTCATAGAAAGTCTGTCTGCCTATTTGTTGCAGTTGCTCAATATCATTTAATGTTATTCCTTTTATTTGTATTGTTTCCATTTGCTTGACCTTATCAATTAGCCACAAAATTACTGAATATAACTTTTCTTTGACAAGCATTAGGACAAAATCCAATGGAAATAAAGCGACGTTCTTTTGCTTCTTTTCTTTGGTCGCTGTGTGAAAAGAAAAGAAGTCAATTTTGCCAAAACCAATCATTGGGATAATGAATATCCCACGAATAATGTCGCAACCTGTTTGGTAAAATGTAAAGAAAGGGAATTGTTTAGCGGTGCATTTTGACAAAGTGGTTGCACCTTTTAAATGCAAAAAGACTGTCCCGACCATCGGGAGGATCTGTCTTTTTGCCGCCCGACTTTTCGGGTCAGGCAACTTTTATCGGGTGGGTGCGGAAATCTTTCAGATTGTGAAAAAATCCTTTGTATTCGGTCATTCCCCTGCGGAACAAGTTCCACAACAAAGAACAACCCATTTGTGTCAATGATGAATTGATAAACAAGTCCTGGTGTTCCAACGCTTCGGCAAGTGAGCAACTTGGCGTGTTATCCTCTTGTTCGGATTGCTTCAGCAATTCGCCAAATTCATCGGTAACAAAGGGCAGGCTTGCCACCGTTTGGTATTTCTCTGAATTGGGTTGCTTTATCTCTCCGATAGTAGATAGTAGCACTTGTCCTGTATCTTGGCTGTTGCCAAAATCCAACCAATATTTTGGTTCATCTTGGTAGTGTCTGCGGTAGCTTATTTCTTTAAGAATTTCAGCAACACCAAATCTTGCCTGTACATTATCCACACAAGTAATAGTAATGATTGCCCTTGCTTTTTCGGGTATTCTGCCAAACTTGTCCTTTTCAAATTTTACTGTTTTGGCTTTCCAATCTGTACCTGCCCAACGGTTACAACGATTGATTAAAGCAACGGATTTGTATAATCCTGTTTCACTTTCTGCAAAACGCTGTCTGCCCAAATTGGCACTCGTGATAACATCATCATCCCAAAGGCGGACTTGCAACCCTGCGTGTCCTAATGCTATCAAACTTTCGTTTATTTCCATTAAGGCGGTCAATACTTTTGAGCCTGTACCACCTGCTCCGATAAGGTTTACCGAAATCGGGTTTGTCGGATTGAGCAGATAGTTATCTGTAAAATGGATTGCTGTTTTTGTAGTATTCATCACAATAGATTTTTAAGGGTTTTGTTGTTCTTCTTTAATACTTCTTTCGGAAAGGGTTTATCTGTATTGATAAGGTCTTTCCAAAGGGTTACAATATTTTTCTTCGTCAAATTTTCGCATAATGAATGGCTGAAATAGGAATTGAAAAAATAATGTTCCCACGCCTGTATAAATTCCTCAACCGAAACCGAATTTTTGATGTCGATACTAACAGTACCCATACATACATTGCCTTTTTCGTAGATATTGAAAAAAGGGGCATAATGCAAAGGCGTTTTCTCGGTAGGTCTTCGGTTGGTGGCAAGGGCAAAAACTGCAAGGCTGTTTTTGTTTGCTATCCAAAGCATTGGCGGTACTTGTGCCTTTCCGTTGGGTATGCCCAAACTACCCACAAAATACAACTGCCTTTGCTGTGCTTTGGTGTACCATATTACCGCACCTTTTTCGCTCGGATTGATATGCAGAATGTTGGTCGGCAAAATTCCCTTTGGTTTTAAAAATGCTCTGCTTCTTTCTTCATCGGTCTGTAAAGCCTTTGCCAATATTTCGGCTTCACTTACGGTTAATGGATGGGCATTTACTGGAGTTCCGTTGCTGTCCTTTAGATTTGCTTTTATATAAACAGATAACGATTTTGTCTTGGCAACTAACTATCGGCAGTGGCTCATTATGTTGCTGTCAAGGTTTCTATACCTAGTTTTGGATC